>NZ_CP071463.1:3000000-3300000 GCF_017352095.1 Natrinema longum | reverse complement strand
GAATCCGTTCGTTGATCTCCTCGCCGCCGCCCTGGAGGTACGACATCTGCTCGAGGTACTGGTCGGTCTGGCCGCGCGTCGTCGACTCGATCTCCTCGTGGGGGCGGGTCGCGACGCCGCGGGCCAACGGCGACCACGGGACGACGCCGATGTCCTCCCGGTCACACAGCGGCAACATCTCGCGTTCCTCCTCCCGGTAGAGGACGTTGTAGTGGTTCTGCATCGTCGCGAACCGCTCGAGGCTCAGCGCGTCGCTGGTGTGGAGTGCGTCGGCGAACTGGTGGGCCCACATCGACGAGGTACCGATATACCGAACCTGCCCCCGTCGGACCGCGTCGTCGAGCGCGCGCAGGGTCTCGTCGATCGGCGTCTCGTAATCCCACCGGTGGGTCTGATAGAGATCGATGGTATCCATCCCCAGTCGGTCGAGGCTGGCCTCGAGTTCCTGTTCGATCGCCTTCCGCGAGAGTCCGCTCGCGTTGGGGTTGTCGGGATCCATCTCGGCGAAGCCCTTCGTCGCGACGACCTGCGAATCGCGGTCGTAGCCCGCGAGGGCCTCGCCCAGAATTTCCTCGGACTCGCCCGTGGAGTAGACGTTCGCGGTGTCGAAGAAGTTGATCCCGAGATCGATCGCGCGCTCGATGAGGGCTTTGCTTTCCTCGGGCTCGAGCATCCACTCCTGGCCGGTGCCAAAGCTCATACAGCCCAGACAGATTCGACTGACCGTCATCCCCGTCGATCCGAGCGTCGTGTATTCCATAGAACCAGTTGCGATGGCCGGCACCAAAACGTCGTGGCTCGTCCGAACGGATTGCCGACTCTCGCGGGCGCAGGGTCGACGCGACGGTAGTTCAATACCGACGCTGTCGAGCGGTTTGTGACAGTCGTCGGTCCGGTCGGGTAGTGACTCGGTAACGTGGACCGATCAGGTATCGGGTTCGACGACCTGCTCCTCGCCGTCGAAGTGTGCGGAGTTGTCCCGTGGCCTGTAGCCCAGTACCTCGCGGGCCCGCTCGAGCGAGTAGTACTTGCGATCGTTGTCGGAGATGCCGTAGACGATCTCGTACTCGTAATCGGCGCGGATACAGCGGTCGAACAGGCGCGCGCAGTCCCGATAGGAGAGCCACATCGCCTGTCCGCGCTCGTAGTCGATCGGCGGGTGGCCTCGGGTGAGGTTCCCGATGCGGACGCAGGCGACCGAGAGGCCGTATTCGTCGTGGTAGTAGCGGCCCAGGGTCTCGCCGGCGGCCTTCGAGACGCCATAGAGGTTGCTCGGCCGGGGGAGCTCGGTGCCGTCGAGGAGGTAGTCGTCGTGCTCGCGGTAGAGATCGGGCGTCCGCTCGTCGGTCTCGTAGTTCCCGACGGCGTGGTTCGAGGAGGCGAAAACGACCTTCTCGACGCCCGCGTCGACGGCGGCCTCGAAGACCGTCTGCGTGCCGTCGATGTTGTTGGTCAGCACGCTGTCCCAAGGGGCCTCGGGACGTGGATCACCAGCGAGGTGAATCACGACGTTGATCCCCGCCATCGCCTCGCGGACGGCCTCTTCGTCGGTGATGTCCGCGACGACGAACTCGCCCGGCTGGTCGTCCGTCGGCGGATCGCGATCCAGTAACCGCCATTCGTGGTCGTCCGCGAGGCCGCCGAGGATGGCCTCTCCGACCCGCCCCGCAGCCCCCGTGAGCAGGACTGACTGTGCCATTCGTTCGGTGTGAGGGACAGCGTCGATAAGTACCATGCGGTTCGCCGTCGGCGCGTGCGGTGATGGCACGCGTCTCCCGGTAGCGGTGAGGTACTCGGGTATCGCCTCGGTTTCGTCACGTCCGTTCCCCGCCGCTGCTCTCCCCTGCGGTGGCGCGCGCTGTGTCGCGGTGGGAAGTGCGAGGGTCGAGCGGAACGGACCGCAGTCGACTCGAGTGAATGTGGCCCATCCGTGGTGCGACGATCGCAGACCGCTCGTCGACCCCGATCGACGGTCTCGGCCGGAGAACTCCACCCGCATCGAAATCCCCTTCCCGACCGCACGCGAGCACTCACGCATGTCACCGAACGAACCGCCGACCGATGCCCAGACCGCCTGCTTCGAGGCCGGTATCAAGTTCGGCTCGTTGTACCACCAGTTCGCCGGCACGCCCGTCTCGCCCGAGAGCGCCCCGAGTCTCGCGACCGCCATCGAAGAGTCGATCGAGAATCAGCCCCACTGTACCGAGGTGACCGTCGCCGTACGAACCGAGGAACTCGAGGCCGAACTCGCCGAGTCGACGGCCGATTACACCGAACTGACCGGCCGCTTCCTCGAGGTCGAGATCGTCGTCGACTACGAGGGGTGTGAGGTCCGGACCCGCATGGAAATGGAAGACGGCTATCCGCTGATGCGACTCGAGTCGGTTCGCGAACGGGCGTCGTCGGATCGGTGATCGAGTCCGCCGGGACGATCTCGCAACTCGGCCGCTACGGAGTTGGATTTCCAAGCACCATGACCTTCACCCGCTGTACGCCGTCGAAATCACGGAGTTGGTAGGTCAGTTCCCGCACCTGTTCGGCGTTACCACGGCAGAACAGCGACTCGAGACACCACTCTCCGTGGTGCGTGTGGCTCGTACTCTGGATGATGTCCTGATACTCGTGTTGAACGGCGTGGAGTTCGCCGATCACCTCGTGGTGGCGATAGTCGAAGCCGACGAGCGCGACGACCTCACCGGCTCGTTCCTCGAGCCTCGAGTGGGATTCGATATACTCCGACATCGCTTCTCGCACCGCTCGCGAGCGGTTCTCGATTCCTTCCTCGGTCCAGACCCGATCGAACTCCGCGACGATCTCGTCGGGAATGTTGAAACTCGTCCGCATACGAACCGGTTCGCCACGAGACCACAAGATAGCTCGTATGACGATACCCCCGGTTGGATATTAACAACCCCTATGAACGCAGGTTTCGGATGTTCTCGCACGCTATACCTCGATGATAGGAACGGACGCATCCGGGCTTTTGATCGGTGCGATCACGCTCGGGGCCATACACGGTATCGAACCGGGCCACGGGTGGCCGATCGCCGCCGCGTACGCCCTCGATCGGTCCAACAAGTGGGCCTACGGGCTCGCGGCGAGTCTGCTCATCGGGATCGGCCACCTGATAAGCAGCATCGCGATGGTCGGCGCGTTCTTTTACGCGACGGCCTATCTCGACCTGACGCAGGTCAACGAGCCGCTCACCGTCCTCGGCGGGGTTCGGCTCGGCGGTCCCGTCAGTATCGTCGCCGGAATCGTCCTCATCGCCCTCGGGATTCGGGAATACCGCCACGGCCACTCACACGCGGGCGAGACGGACCCTCGCGCGGACGAAGTGCATTCCCACGACGACCGGGTTCACGACCACGATCACGGACACGATCACGACGAGTCCCGCTCGGAGGGTGGCGTCCTCGCTCGATTGTCGCGCCACCTCCCGTTCGTCGATACCGATTCCCGCTCGCACGCACACTCCCACTCGAGGGACGACCTCGAGGCGGCCGCCGACCGCGGCTTGCTCGATATCGCGTGGGTCGCGTTCGTCCTCGGATTCGCCCACGAAGAGGAGTTCGAGATCATCGCACTCTGTGCCGGTTCGACGCACTGTCTCGAGTTGATGAGTGCGTACGCGATCACGGTCGTCCTCGGAATCGTGAGTCTCACGATGCTCTTGATCGCGGGCTATCACCACTCCGAGGAACGGGTCGAAAAATACACCCCCTATCTGCCCCTCGTCTCCGCCGTAGTCCTCGTCGGCATGGGCGGTGGATTCGTTCTCGGCATCTTCTAATACCCGCCGTCTGTCAGTGCCGGCGACTCACGGACGGATCGTGGGTTCGCCCGCAAATCGGACAGTAGACCGTATGCAACCACGGCACGGCCGCGATTCGGGACGCAACTCGTTGCCGCCGACCGAGCCGTCCCTACAGTAGCTACTGGAAATCACTGCGCCCCTACTCGCACGAGCGCATTGCGAGTCGTGTGTTGCTCGTTTCGGTGGCTACGATACCGACCGACGTTTCTTTCGAAATTCTGTCGCCGTTCGACCGATATCGATCCGCTCCCGACCGATTTCACTTTCACTTTCGGGCGATCTTTTAACCATGGTGCCCGCAAACACGATGACATGAGCCAAGCCACGCTCGGCGACGACGAGGAACTGTTCGGCGAAGCGGCCAACGAAATGCGCGAGGACGTCGAGTCCTCGCTCGAGGACGCCTGGGCCACGCTGCCCGACGCCGACGACGTCTGGGAGACCGACGCGGACAACGTGCTTGGCGTACTCAACGGACTCAACTCGGCGCTCGAGGTCGGTGACGCCGAGGAACACCTCCGCGACGCGAAGAAGTGGTTCACGATGGGGCAGCGGGCCGACGCGTTCGACGACGCCGACGACCTCGAGGAAGAGATCGCCGACCTCGAGGAGGCGATTACGGACATCTCGGAGGCAGGCGAGCAGGTCGGCGAACTCACGTCGACGATTCCGGCGCTTCGCGGGACGTTGCAGGACGCCGGTCCGGCAGCCGACTCGGAAGCGACGGACGACGGTGACGACGCGGACGAAGACGAGGAGTAATCGAGTCGCCGTCCATCTCATCGCAGACGGATAGGTCGCCACCGTCGACCGCCGGCCAAAGGGATCTCGGACGTTATCGGCTCTCGGGCCGGGACACGTCACGCTCGGCGACCGCCTCGAGTAGCCGAGCCAGCGCGTCGGCGGCCCCCTCGAGCAGTTCTTCCCCTCGCTTGGCGTCGCCCTCGTTCGGATCACCGACGACGCCGTTTTCGGTAAACTCCGCCGCATCGTAGGCCAGATTAGTGTGGCTCGTCCACTCGCCCCAGCCGTCGGCAGCGCCGGCGCGGGCTTCCTCGATGCGGTCCTCCCGAACCGAGTCGGGATCGCAGTGGCGCAACAGGGCCGTCTCGAGGGGGCCCCCGTGGCCCATGTCGGCGCTGTGGTCGCCGACGGCCTCGAACCAGGTGAAGGGGACGACGTAGGCGTCACCGTCCCGCGTGAGTCGGCCGCCGACCTCCCGGAGGGCATCGACGTTGCCGCCGTGGCCGTTGACGAGGACGACACGGTCGAAGCCGTGGGATGCGAGGCTCGCGACGGCCTCGCCGACGTAGTCCCGGAAGGTATCCTCGGAGACCCACATCGTGCCGGGAAACTGGCGGTGTTCCTCGGCGATCCCGACCGGAATCGCCGGCGAACGAACGACCTCGCGACCGACCCGCTCGACTCCGGCGTCGGCGACCGCCTCGGCCGTCAGCACGTCCGTCCCGAGGGGCGCGTGGGGGCCGTGCTGTTCCGTGCTGCCGACGGGGACGACCGCGAGATCCGTCTCGAGGCCACGAACGTCCGTCCACGTCGCGGTTGTGAGATCCATAGCGGAGTATGCCGACCGTGCGGACATGAAACCCGCGGTGGCCGAGACGGCCTGACGGCCGGCGTGGGTCTGACCCAGTGGCGAGCGCAGGGCCAACCGGTTTCCGCTCCGTGACCAACCACCGAGTATGCCAGACGACAGCCGCGAACTCGGCGTCGAACTCGGCGACTTACAGGAGACACTCGAGAACCTGGAGTACCCGATCGGCCACGACGAACTCCTCGAGGCACACGGCGAGGAAACGGTCGAGATGAGCGGCAACACGACGACGCTCGAGGACCTCATCGGGCCGCTGAACGAAGACGAGTATCGGGACTACGGCGAGGTCGAGGGGGCGATCGTGAACATGGTCGGCGACGAGGCCATCGGGCGGAAGAACTACAGCGACCGCACGCCGCCCGCGTCGGGTGAGGATCGCCAAGACGAGGGCGCACCGGATCAGGACGGCCAGGAAGGACAGGAATCGTTCTAGCCCGACGAGCGGGAGTCAGTCTCGGAGTCGATCCGTTTCGATCGTCAGTCGCCGTCGCCGATTTCCGTCCGCGCCTGCCGGCGCTGGGCGCGTTCGATGAACTCCTCCGGAAGCTCGTCGATCTCGCCGGCTTGCACGCCCCAGAGATGGGAGTAGAGCCCGCCGTTTGCGAGCAGTTCCTCGTGAGTTCCCCGTTCGACTATCTCGCCGCCCTCGAGGACGAGGACCTGATCGGCGTCCTTGATCGTGGAGAGTCGGTGGGCGATGGCGAACGTGGTCCGATCCTCCGCGAGCTCGTCGATCGAGCGCTGGATGAGCATCTCCGTTTCGGTGTCGACGTCGCTGGTCGCCTCGTCCAAGACGAGGATGTCGGGATCTTTGAGGATCGCGCGGGCGATGGAGAGTCGCTGGCGCTGGCCGCCGGAGAGTTTGACCCCGCGTTCGCCGACCTCGGTATCGTACCCCTCCGGCAGGTTCCGAACGAACTCGTGGGCCTCGGCCATCTTCGCGGCCTCGATCACGTCCTCGCGGTCGGCGTCGAAGCTACCGTATTTGATGTTCTCCTCGACGCTGCCATAGAAGAGGAAGGTGTCCTGACTGACGTAGCCCAGCGACTCGCGGAGACTCCGGAGGGTTATGTCCTGGACTCGCTGGCCGTCGACGCGGATCTCGCCCTCGTCGACGTCGTACATCCGCAGGAGGAGCTTGAGGACCGTCGACTTGCCGGCCCCGGTGGGACCGACCAGGGCGAGCGTCTCGCCGCCCTCGACCGTGAAGTCGATGTCCTCGAGGATCGTCTCCTCGTCGTACCCGAAGGAGACGTCGTCGTACTCGACGCGGCCGTCGATCACCTCGAGATCGGGTGCGTCGGGCTCTTCCCCGACCCGGTTTGGTTCGTCCATCAGCCCGAAGATGCGGGCGCTCGAGGCGCGAGCGCGCTGGTACATGTTGATGATCTGGCCGAACTGCGCCATCGGCCAGATGAACCGCTGCGTGTAGAGGATGAAGACGACGAACATCCCGGTACTCAGCTCGCCCGAAAACGGACCCGGCGGTCCCTCGATCACCCAGAGGCCGCCGACGAGGAAGGTAATGACGAAGCCGATCCCCGCGAGCACGCGCAGTCCGGGGAAGAACTTGATCCGCGTTCGAATCGCGCCCCAGTTGGCGTCGAAGTACTCCCGCGAGACGCCTTCGACCCGGTCGGACTCGTAGGACTCGGTCGTGCTGGACTTGATGACCTGAATGCCCCCGAGGTTGTTCTCGAGTCGGGAGTTGACTTTGCCGACGGTCGAGCGCACCTGCGCGTATTTAGGCTGGATAGTCTGAATGAACAGATAGGTGAAAACGGCGATCAACGGGACGGGTAACAAGGCGACCAGCGCGAGTTGCCGGTTGATCGCGAATAGCAGCCCGCCGATGCCGAGTACCATCACGAGCAGCCGAAACAGGGAGTTCATCCCGTCGTTGAGGAACTTCTCGAGGCGGTTAACGTCGTTCGAGAGGATCGACATCATCTCGCCGGTCTGTTTGTCGGCGAAAAATCCCATGTCCAGGCGCTGCATTTCGTCGTAGGTGTCGGTCCGGATGTCGTGTTGGACGTTCTGGGCAAAGGTGTTGAACCCCCAGTTTCGAGTCCAGTGGAAGACCGCGGAACAGAGAAAGGCAGCCGCGATGATCCCGATCGTCAGCCAGAACTGGGCCATCCGTCCGTCGGGGACGTAGGGGGCGATGAACCCGCTTCCGACCGGGAACGCCTCGGCGTACCCGATATTCGAATCCTGACGGATCACGGCGTCGATCGCGACGCCGAGCATGAGCGCAGGAAGCAGATCCAGGATCCGGGCGAAGAAACTCGCGATAACACCGATGGTTGCCGCACCGATGTAGTCCGACCCGTACTCGAGGAACAGCCGCTTCATCGGGTTCTCGATCTCTTCCCGTTGTTCCTCGAAGGGGTCGTCCTCGTCCCAGTCGGCACTACTCATTGCACTGGCTTCGGGGGTCGCCGGCAATAAGAATTACCTACGAATCGAAATAGGTCCCCGCAGCGGCGGCTTCGGGTGCGACTACGTCGCGATCCGCCGTCGCGGCGAACCGCTCGAGCGAGTCGGACTCCGAGCCGGTGATGACCGTTCGGTTCGACTCGAGATCGATCTCGACCTCGTCGCCGACTTCGATCCCCGTCTCGTTCGTGTACCCGCGTGGCAACTCGAGGACCCACTTCCCACGGCCCGAGTACTGGAGATCGTTCCCGTTCTCGTCTGGACCGGGCGCGCGGGCGTGGTGGATCGTCGTGATCTCGCGGTCCGCACCGATGAAGATGATATCGATATCGAAGTCCATCTCGCGCATCACGTAGGTTTGCTCGTCCTCGCTACTGTGGATGAACAACATCCCAGTGCCCCGCTCGAGGGAGTCGTGGTTACTCAGTCCGGTGATGCGTTCGGCACGATCGTCTGCGACCTCGACATCGACGACAGCCTTTGGTTCCCGCTCGTTGCCATCGGTGCCATCAGTTTCGTCGGTGGAATCGTCACTGGCGGCGGTGGTCTCGTTGCCAGTTCCATCGTGGGGTTCTGTGGTCGATTCGCCGTCGGAGTCGTCCCCGAAAACGCGAACTTCTCCGTCGTCAGGGCCCCAGGGGACCGAGACGAGTCCCACTTGAACGAGGACGACGCCGGCGACAGAAAGGATCGCGATCACCAGTAATCCCTTCCATACGTACTCGAAGACCATGGACGATAGCTGCGCGACGAGAGAGTAAAGGTTATTCGGACGGATCTACTCGTCTCGGGTACGGGCTCGTGGTCTAGCTGGTCATGACGCGGCCTTTACAAGGCCGAGGTCGGTGGTTCGAACCCGCCCGAGCCCACTTCCTGCTGGGAGCACCCTCGCGAGCAGCAGGTATGTGGACCGAAGGCGGTTCGAACGACGGAACGAGCGAGCGTCAGCGAGCGACGTTCAGGTGGTTCGAACCCGCCCGAGCAAACGATCGCTATCACGAAACCTCGTGAGCAACAGAGACGGAGAGGAGTGCGGACGCAGTACGCTCGAGCGAGAGACACAGCCCCGACCGCATTCGACTCACGCACGATCACGATTCGACCCGGTCGCTGTCACGACCGCGACACCTCGAGGGGAGTTACTGCTTGAGTCGCGCGACGTTCTCCCGAATCTGCCCGAGCAGGCCATCGCCGGACTCGGTCTGGAGGGCGGCGTACAGCGTGGAGTTTTCCGGCTCGTCCTCGACGACGATCTGGAGGTACGGCTCGAGTTGCTCGAAACTGTCCGCGAGGACGACGGTGTGGTTGTCCTCGTCGTGGTCGACGACGCCCGCGTCGTCCAGTTTCGGAACGTGGCACTGAACCGACGAGACGTAGACGCTCTTGTACTCGTTTTTCGCGACCTCGTCAGGCGGCACGTCGTGTTCCCAGCCCGCGACCGTTTCGGCCAGCGTCGAGAGCTCGATGGGATCGTCCCGCCCGCGCAGCGCATAGAGGAGATATCGACGCCGGCGGTTCGCTAACAGCTCGAGGATCGTGTCGGCATCGAGTTTTTGATTCTCTTGACTCGAGGTAAGGGCTGCCATAACACGATATTACCTTCCAGGGCGCAAAAGGGTGTCTTGAATATCTGATGTTCCAACAGACAGCGGGTAATCGAACATGGATGTCACAGTATCGTCCCTCTTCTCGAGTTTTCGAGACCATACTCGAGTGTTCGGATCCCGTTGGGGGCTCGTGTAAGCTGGGTGGAACAACGATTCCGATTCGAAATCCTTTTTTATACCATGGACGGAGATAGAGGTGCGCCGCCTTAGCTCAGACTGGGAGAGCACTCGACTGAAGATCGAGCTGTCCCCGGTTCAAATCCGGGAGGCGGCATGTCCTTCTCGGTTTACATGCCGTAACCACAAACCCCCTACTCAGTGGTCTCTATGCCGTCGTTCGCAAGGGGGTGAGCGCGGGTGCAGCTGATCGAGACCGCGCCTCACGAGTTCGCGGCTCACTTCCTCTTCGACGAGTACGGTCTCGATCCGTTCTTCGCGTGCGACCGACGGATCAAGGACGGCGATGGGAGCCAGCGCGCGGAGTTTGAATTCGCGGGTGAGTCATGGCAAGTGACGCTCTCCTATCGAGACTCCGGCCTCGAGCATCCTGGCGAGCAGCTCCCGACTGGCACCGAGTTCCGACTCGCAGAGATGCGCGAGTTCGATCTCAGTGTCGAGAGCGGCGAAGACATCGTCGGCGAGCGGTCGTTCCACGCTCATATCGCGCCGCGATGGCAGGGGATGCGAAGCAAGGGCGGTAACGAAATCAGCGTCCCCGACGATCTCGACGAAGGAGTGAATCTCCACGTTCAGGGCTCGAATATCGAATTCGATCGCTATCACCCACTGATCCAGCACGCGATGCGCGCGGTCGGTATCAACAGTCGGTACTTCGACGAGCTACACGAGTTCTCGACCGTTCTGGATGCTGAGCGATACGTGCGCATCCACAAGAACGAGAGTGGCCCAGTTCACGCGCGGGACGGTCCGATAGCCCAACTGGGACACTTGCTCGAGAACGACCGCACGGGCCGACGCAAACTCGTTCAGTACAACAGCGATGAACACGCTCGAGATCGTCCCGGGTACTATCACACGGCGACTCTCGGCCCACGACGTGTCCGTGAGGCGTTTCCATCGCACGAGCTACCGAAGGAAGTGAAACACTACTACGCGCACCACGCGGTGAGCCTGGACGACAACCGCTCGATAGCGCATTCAAAAGTAGGTGCGTCCTACCAACGTTCATTCTGAAACGGCCAACTCGATGCCTCCCCGACCGATCTCGAGCGTCTCAATCGAGAACTCGAGGAGACGCTTCTCAGCGTCCTCGCGGAAGCCGCCCTTCCGCTTCGATCGGGAGCCGGAACCTACGTCGAAGATGCCTATTTCTCTGTCGAGGACTCCGACCGAGATCGGGACATTCTCGGACACTGCTTGACCGACCGTCACGGAACTCTCGAACGCCATTAGTGGTACTGATGCTTGTCAAGTGATGCGTGCTGAATACAGAGGGTATAGTCTGCAGGGATGCGCTCATTTCACCCCCGCATAGTCTTATCTCCCGACGAGATGTACGTCTGCTTGCCAATGACTGATTCTACCCCTGATGGAACTCGAGCACGACCCGGGGATTCGGAAGTGTCGATCGCAGGATTTAGCATGGTGTTGTCCGGATTCGTTGCCTTCATGGGGATTATCACGGCAGAAGTCCTCTATCCGAATTATTCGACGCGACAGGACATCAGTGACCTCGGATCGACGCGGCCACCAGATCCGATTATCCACGAACCCTCCGCGACGATCTTTAACAGTACGATGCTAGTAACGGGGGTACTTGTGCTGGTTGCCGCCTATTTCGTCTATCGCGCCATGGACCGCCGTGATTTCTCAGTTGGACTCGTAATTTTTGGAGTCAGCATATTCGGCGTCGGTGTGTTTCCCGGAAACGTAACTCCGTGGCACGGATTGTTCGCGCTTCTGACCTTCTTTAGTGGCGGTATCACAGTCATCCTCTCGTCACGGGTTGTCTCCGGACCGTTCTCCGTTCTTTGTGGCCTCTTTGGTGGCATCTCCCTTCTCGTCCTCGTGAGCGTGTTCGTCTATGGACTCGTTATCGGTGGCCCGCACCCGCTGGCGTTTCTTGGGAGCGGGGGAATCGAGCGCTGGGTCGTCTATCCACTCGTTCTTTGGATTCTCGCCTTTGGAGGCTACCTATTAGGTATCGCTGATATCGACTCTGCGTCGTTCTGACCAGTGAACGATACGCGCACCCTATTCAGCACGGCATCCCGAATATAATTCAATTCTGATATAACACTCAGCGTTAAATTGATATCTGTATTTAACAGATCATGATGTCCGGAATTGCTCCTTCGCGGACACCGTCTATGGGACGAGGTGACTTTGCCTTTATTTATAAGAAAGGAGGGGGTGAGGTAGTGCATTATGACGTATCATCTATAGTAGAGCGTATCCTCCCTACCGATCTACTCGCCACTGACTCATACTGGTAATATATTCCACCTCCTCTCTGCGAAAAATATCCCAACGAGTGAATTGAATGTTGAGACATGTCTGACTACCGGGTAAGCTTCAGAAATATCGAAGAAGGGGTTGCGAGGATGGCGTTGTACAAAGATAGTGAGCGGGAACGGTTCTTCATTTGGGATCCGGATGAGTTCCCTGACGAGATAGGCGACAATGCTCAGTTCCGACCGACATTTGAGGACGAGAAAACCGTTTCCCTGGAATACGATCAAGAACTCACGGAGGAAGTGAAAGAAGAGATTCAAAACAATATAAACGAAGGTCCATTCGATTTCGGTGAGAAAGATGAATAGCGGGTCAGAGGGTACGGAAAACACCGACTTTGAGATCTATACATTGGATTGAGGCTAAGCAGATGCACACCTTGTAGTTACGCCAGACGGTGAACGGATCCTAATCGATGCTGATGTGGCTGAGGCCGGTGACGAGCTGGACGATGTATTATCTGACCGAACTACAGGAGAGAATATAGAAAGACGATACGAGCTTGATCAAATGGCCGTCACGCAGTTCACGACGATACTGTTGCTGGCTTTGGGGACACATCTAAAACTGTATACAATGAACTTCTATCAATATCGAACCGAGACACGATTCTGTTGACGAATAGGATGGCTGAAGTGACGAGTAATTTGTAGTCTGCCTCTCGGAGCATGAAAAGCTATATTTTTCTCTCTACTAAAGGAGATCATAATGTCCGAAGATTGGATCGATACTGAAGGCTTTGCCAGCGATATACTGTCTAAGGGGTGAACTGGATATGAGTAATACTGGAGATCAAAATTATTATATGAAATTCACTAATATCGAGGATGGAATTGCAAGGTTCACCCTCTACAAGAATAATAAGGCGATTCGTGGGTTCAACGAGCGCATTGAAAATGTTCCTGACGAGTACGACATAGGTGATTACTTCTCTACACAAATTAACTCTGAGGGCCCTGATGAGACCGATTTCGATCCCGAGAACCTCAACTTTGATCCCGAATTAACCGAGAAAAAAAGAAAAGAGAATGAAGAAGTGATCGATGAGTTCAAACGGTTACAATCATCTGCCGAAAAAGAATTAGAAGAATGAGTGGGAGTCCTGCACAGAAAATTTTCTCACTCGATGTCGGCCAAGCAGATGCTAAACTTGTCGTCTCTTCTGATGGCACGAAGACGCTTATAGATGCAGATGAGTCGAAAGTGATTGATGAATTAGAGCGGGTCTTTGAAGAAGAACTCTCAATCGATAGCGATAAAGAAAAAAAAAACGATTGACCACTTTATCGCAACCCACATTCATCAGGATCACATACTTGGCCTTTTCGACCTGAAGCAGTCCGGGTACAAAATAAACAGTGCTTCACAACCAAACTTAGCAAGATTTGAGGTGGGTGAAGAAAGGGGGCAGGTTGATCCGGATCTCTTTAGAAACTACATTGAAGCACTGTCTGAGCACGGTATTGCAGCAGACAATATTAACAACCTCAGCAGTGGAGACACTATCGAATCAGTCTCTGGTGAGATTCTATCACCACCAGCAAAATCGGGGACTGTTCCGTTTAAAAGCCCAAAGACAGAACGTGAGCGGAATTTAAAACCTGAAAAGGCAAACGAGAACGGCCTCGTTATTAAACTCGAGTCGGACGCAGGAAAATCGACGCTTCTTATGGGCGATATGCAGGATAGTAGCGCCCACCACGGAGAAGACTGGCTCGTTAAACAACATCGGGATGGCAACCTAGATCTAAATGCAGATACACTGCATATCGGCCATCACGGTTCTGATAAAGCTACAAAAGATGGGTACGGCGACACAAACAAGGGGAGTTTCCTTAGCGCCGTTAATCCAGATCAGGTAGTTGTATCCAGTGAGTTAGAGAGTGAATATTCACATCCCAGAGATGAGGTATTGGAACGGCTCGAAGAGCATGGAATAGATGTCTTCTGGACGGGTGTCCACGGGACGATCAAACAGGAAGGTGACAAAGAAGCAGAAATAGAACAGATTCCAGAAGTTGATGCCGCATCCCCAGCCGATATTTTGGCACTGAAGTACTTCGCAAAGGCCAATGACGTGACTCAGGAAGAGATCGCTGCTCTTGAAGAAGGCTCAATCTCTGCTGAGGATCTTCCGCGAGACACACCAGAGATCGCGTTCAAATCTGACTATCTCGAGACTGCATCCAAAGCCTCAGACACGATTCGACGCTACCCCAAAGATGCCGAGAGACTCACCCTCAATCGCTTCCCCAACGCGATGAGTACCGAATACGTAAGCGTCGACGAACACGGAGCCGAATCATCTGTCGCAGAAGGCAATGCAGATGATCTTTCGCAGGAAGCTCAACAAGTGAGTCAATCACTTGGAGCAGCCACTGAGGCGTCCCTAGAGGACATTCGAGAGCAGCGCCAGAAAGCCCTCCAGCGACTCGCTGATACGTCCCCACAGTCGATGTCTCGGTCTTCACAAACGGCGTCTACAACATCGGACCAGTCTACCTCACAAATCCACACCGGAACGAAGCAATCCAGTCAATCAGAAGAATCTGATAAGCGAGGCCGAAAATAAACCAAATCCATTACCTGATCCGTGACTGAGCCAGCCGGTACGTCTGCTCAGAGATATCGAGTCTGAGTGAGTGTTTGTTATGAAGATATTCGAGTAGTTGGCTTGCTTTCGGATCGTGATCGAACGCCTCCGGATCGTGGAGCGCAGCTGTAAGCATGATTTCGTAGAACCGTTCACCTACGTCGTCGCCCTTCTGAAGAATGATCGAATCAAGTTTGTCCGTCCGGAATTGCACGTAGGGGTCAGCGAATCGGTCCTCTGGATATTCACATGGAATTGCCGTGATGGCCGTCGCCGCGGCGATCCCAACGTGGGCATCGGTTGTCTCCACCACCACTCGTTTGAGTACGTCCGCTATCGCCAGCGTCGAGGACTCGTCGAGCCCTTCAGCGTGAGCGAGTGCACGACAGCCATACACTTTCGCGAGTCGACCACCGTCGACGATTCTGGTGAGCAACAAATCCAGGTCAGATTCTACGATACCAGGCTGTGTCTCAGCCAAGACAGCGATCACCCGCATTGCATGGCCAGCAACGGTCCCACCGGACTCTACTGGTCGCGTGTCAGCCAGTAATTCTACGAAGTCCGTGCTGTAGCGCTCAACCTGTTCAGGTGTTTGCGAGGCAACCTCTGCGAAGAGTGCTACCGCCGAGACAGCTTCTGCTGCGCTCCCATTCTCAATGTCCGTCCACCAGTCTTCGATTTCAGAGTGGTCTATTCTTTGAGTTTCTGTCCAGCTTTGAAGCTGTGAGATCCGATCGTTCTCTCCTTCCGCACTACTAGACATTAATACAGGATACGAAATAAAGATATGTAACTCTGTTCAGTGAACTAGTGACGGCACTTCCGGATATCTGGGACGTGCTCGACGCTGAATCTCGATCGAAGTACGTACAGCAGCTTCAGGAGCAGCAGGAACAAACTGGATAATCGACACACGGTTAGTGGGGGGTTCTGGGCTCTTCTTTGCTGCTCGAAGTCCCTAATCCCCTTCGTTCGTTGCTCGTTGCTGGTCGTGGTTCCCTTCTACCCCCTTGCAGTCCCCGCCTTTTGCCTGGTCGTCGCTGGTCGTTTTGCCTCGAGTCGGAGCCCCCTCCGCAGATAGCTGCTACTCTTCGCCTGTTTGCTGGTCATCTTTCCCCATTCAGGCAAATCGCCTCCCTCTTACTCGTTTGGAAATGGACCGAAGCGCCTCCCACTCTTCGTCAGTGAAACCAGCGTGACGCACTAGATCTGCGATCTCTCTGTTACTCAATGGCTCTCCCTGATTCAGTTTCTCACGAGCGGCTTCGTAATCGATCACTCAGACGCTCCAGTCGACATCAGTTTCGTGAATCCATCGGAGGATGTCCTTTGCGGCTCTCTTCTCTTCGAGAGCATCTGCGAGTCCACCAACGTTCTCGGAGATCCGAACACAGTGCCTGACGAGCTTCGCACGGCGCTGCTTACCGTACTAACTCCCGAGGAGGGCGAGTTGTCTGTCGAAGTCGATGAGGGCCTCCTGATCGTTGCTACTGAGATCTTCGCTTTCCTCGATACGCTCTTCCAGCCGTTCGAGTCGACGGTCAGCATTGCGAGTCATCGTCTACTCAGGGAGTTGTCGTATGGGCACGTAAACCACCGGTTGGGGTCCGGGAGGCGGCACGACCGTCTCGGTTTACACGCCGGAACGACAATCGCCCCTACTCAGGAGTCCGTTCGTCGCTTCTCGTCACGGGGGTGAGCGCGGGTACAACTGATCGAGACCGCACCCACGAGTTCGCGGCCCACTATCTCTTCGCCGAGCACGGTCTCGATCCGTTCTTCGCGTACGACAGCCGACTCAAAGACGGCGACAGGAGTCAGCGTAGAGAGCAGCGACGACGTCGTCGGTGAGCGATCGCTCCACGCACACATAGCTCCGCGTTGGCAGGAAATTCAGAGCAAGGGTGGCGGGATGATCTCCATACCCGATGATCTCGAGGAAGGGGCAAATCTCCACGTCCAGGGCTCGAATATCGAATTCGATCGCGATCACCCGCTGATCCAGCACGCTCTCGCCCCAGGAAATATTCAATGACAACCCGTTACAGTGCTTGAGCGTGTTTTTAATATCTGCTGAGGAGTATAACGAAAACTGTGCAAGCCCCATCGAAACGAGTTGGCCGAGTAACGCTCTGGAATCAACGCTTCGTTGGAGTTATGTCACGCTTACTCGAGTTACTTTGGGATTGCACCGTACGTGGGCCCAACCGTAATGATTCGGAGAGTTCACTTTCACCGGCAGTAGATCAAACCAGCCTACCAAGCGTCAGAGACGAATTGGTGGGTACTCTCGAGACAATACATTATTATACATTGAATTATAACTAAATACTATGAATATAATTGAACTACTGGCTGAAATAGTCGAGGGGTACATCTCCGGCGGGGTGGATGAAGCCGTAGCAGAAGGTGCCGAGGAGACGGCGGAAGAAGCGACCGGCAGGGAGCTCTAACGGCAGCCAACCCGGCCGGAGCACGGTCTCGAGTTCGAATTCCGGCGAACAGGACTCCCCGCTGATCGCTGCGACCGATTTCGGTGCGGCGATAGTAGCACCTGAACGTCATTGCACACCCGATCGCACGACAGCGTTGCGACCAGTGTGTCAATCGTTTCAGTTGCTACTATAGTACGAGGGACAGTCGACGGCGACAACGCTCGAGTCGCCCGTCGAAGCGAGCGAGTCCCTGCCGAGGGGCGCTCAGGTCCGTCGCTCGCTGATCTCCTCGCCGACGCGGTCGCCGGGCCGGCGGAGCTCGCCCGACTCGACCTCGTAGACGTATCCGGTCACGGTCACGTCGTCCGGAACGAACGACGACTCGCGGAGGTGTTCCACCTGGGCGGCGCAGGCCTCGTCGATATCGTCCGTCATCTTCACCCAGTCCATGATGTCGGCGTCCCCGATGGTCAACTCGGGCAGCGACGGATCGAGGTCCGTCTCGTCGAGGTCCCCAACCTGTGCCTCGAGTCCCTCGCGAACGGCTTCGTCGGGTGCGCTCATCATCCCGCAGTCGGTGTGGTTGATCACGATGATCTCGTCGGTGTCGAAGAAGTTCGTCGTCAGTGCGGCCGAACGGATGACGTCGTCCGTTACCTTGCCGCCGGCGTTTCGGAACACCTGCGCGTCTCCCAGTTCGAGGCCCAGCGCCTCCTCGATGGGGATTCGTTCGTCCATGCAGGCGACGACGAGCAGGTTCTCGTTCGTCGGGACGCCCTCCCGACGGCGGCGGGCCCAGGTTTCCCGGTCGTCGACGGTCGCGTCGACCCGTTCGTGGTGGTGGTCGTGGTCGGAGTGGTCGTCGGACATCGAGAACAGACACGGCTGCCAGTAGCTGAATAGTTCCGGTTGCCCTCGCGATTACCGTTATCGAGAAGGTGCGGAGAATGCTACCGGTACTGGTCCGGTGATCGACGGTCGTTCCCCAGCCACGTTCCGATGAGCCGTCCGTGTCGACGCGAAAGATCGGCGCGTCTCAACCAGCGTCACTGCTCGAGTTCGCGGAGGGCAGCCAACAGCGCTGTCGCACCGATCAGTAACGAGACCAGAGTCAGCACCGATTGCCCGCCGCTGGCGAACAGAAAGACGAGATAGACGGGCCCAACCCCGACTGTGGCGACCGTGATGGTGACTGCCGCATGGGCCAACTCAAGACGCCGCGTCCTGGCCCGCGGGCCGAGTTGGTCGCCGAGGGTTATCGCACGTTCCCCGAAGTCCCAGGCGACGAAGGTAGCTGCGACTGCGAGGACGAGTCGCGCGGGCTCACCGCCGGCAACCCCCGTTACCAGCGTGGCACACCAGAGGGCTGCACAGCCACCGACCACGATTCGCCGGTCCGACCGCCAGAGGCCGCCGACGACGAGGGCGACGCCGAGCGGAGCGAGCAGGATCGTCCAGCCGGCACCGCCGAGGCCCGTCACGCCCGCCACTCCTGCAGCCCCGACTGCGAGGCTCGAACTGATTCTCGACGGGGTGGTCCGTATTCCGGCGTCGGTCATTGCCATCCCTCCTCGGCCCGCTCGAACGCGACCGCAAGCGGCTCCGACATCTGGCAGTCGATGACGCGAACGTTCGCCCGTTGGAGCGTCTGTATCCGCTCTCTCCGAGAGAGTCGGGCGACTCGAGCCCCAAGCGTCTTCCGGTCGGTGACATCGGGACTGACGACCGTTACGGCGGTTCCGGCGGCCTGCAAGCGTCGGGCGATCGTAACGGCGGCGTCGTCGGCAAGCGGTGAGCAAAAGAGGACCTGTGCGTCGTCCGGGAGGTGTACCTCGAGTTGGCGAAGCTGCAAGGCGGTTTGGCGGTCGACGTCGGGTGAGGGTGTGGCCAACTTGTGTGTCCGGATCCGTTCGCGTGGCGGACTCGAGGACAGTGTAGGGGTCGTCGCCAGCAGGTTGCGTGCGCGTTGGCGGTGCGTCTCGCCCGCAGACGGGCCGAGCCACACGAACTCGGATCCGACCGCCGTGATGCCCGCCCGGTTACCGGCGTCGAGCAGTCCAGCGAAGATTTCCCCGGACGCCCGAACGCTCCATTCCACGGCATGCGTCCCGGAAGTATCGTCACTGACTCCCACGTAGGCCGACGGCCGTGCATCGACGAAGAGGAGGGCCGTCGCCGTTCGTTCCTCGCGGAAGTCGAGCGTCGTTAGCTCGCCGGTCCGTGCGCGTCGCGCCCAGTCGATGCGGTTCACCCGATCGCCCGGTCGATAGTCGCGAACCCCGTAGAATTCGGTGCCGCTGCCGCCGCTGTCGGTCGGGATCTGCCCGCCGTAGTGGGAGACCAGGCGTCGAAGCGGTGGCTCACACGAGCCGTCCATCGACGGCGAGCAGGTGAGCGTCGTTTCGACGCGCTCGCGTAGCGCCGTCTCGGAGGCTCCGTTGAAGCTCCGGCAGACGACGCGGACGGGATCGAACTCGTGGGTCCCGCGTTCCGCTCGGATCGTGTACGTATGCGTCAGTGATTCGCCAGCATGCAACACGGTCCCGAGATGTGGCGATCCCTCGGGGACGCCGAGTGCTGTGGGGACTCCATCGACGATGCGGACGTCGGGCAACAGCCGGTTGCCGCGGTTTTCGAGGGTCAGGCGGACGGTGACGTGCTGACCCGGCGTCGGCGTTCGATCGTCTATTTCTCGCGTTATTCGGATCTCGGGTTCCGGCTGCGTTCCGAGTCTGGCGTAGGCTGCGAACACGACACCGACGGCAGCGAGGAGGAGGACGCCCGGCTCGCGCGCGAGTAATCCGGCTGCGGCGGCGGCCCACGCGATTGCGTCGACGCCCGCCCACCGGTTCGTCGGCCGTTCGGTCGCCGTCTCACTCATCGGGGCCCTCCATGCGTTCTTCGAGGGCGGCGACGGCGTGTCGCACTCGCCGCTGGAACAGCGTCTCACGGCCCAGTCGCGAACGGATTCGATCGCGCCACGTCGGGACGTACTCCTCGGTGAACAGGGCGGCTCCGACGGGATCGTCGGTCCACGTCCCACGCTCGAGACGCGTTCGGACGACCTCGGTCGAATCGCCGGTCTCCGCGACGAGTATCCGAACGGCGACGTGTCTGAGATAGCGCGTGAGACGGGCACGGCGGTCAGTCTGCGTCTGATAGCTGCTCAGTTCGAACGTCCGATCGACCGTCTCTCCCGGGGGCGTCGGCGATTCGACCCGGTGGGCGTCCGGGAGCGTCGCACGTTCCCACGGGGAGTTCCAGACGGCACTCGCGGTCCGGACCGTCTGGACGAGGGCGAGGATACCGAGCAGCGGGACGAACGCATCGCTACCGCCAAAGAGCGCTGCGACGCCGGGGATCCACATCGCAACGATCCCGAGTCCCACGGCGACGACGCCGCCGGCGATCAACGCGCGTCCGACCACTGGACTCCCCATCTAGCTCCCTCCACCCGGGGGTACACTGTCCGAGTCAGCAGCTGTCGTGTGACCCTCGTCGACGGTCTGGAAACTTGCTTCGATGCGCTCGAGGGCGTTCCGCGCGCGTGTTTCTCTATCGGCCGTCGCCTCGAAACCGCCGTAGCGTACTTCCTCGAAGCGTGCAGTCAGCTCGTGGACGGCGTCGGGATTGAGGCCCGCTTCGATAGCTGCGTCGGCGAACTCGCCCGGCGTACTCGATTCCGGACTGGGTACGTCGAGGTGGACCGCCATCTCCCGCCACGCCCGGTGGATCTCGGTCTCGAAATCGACACTGGCATCGAGACGCTCGGCCGCGTCGCCGGCGGCACGTGCTGCCGCCGCCCCGTCCGAATCGTCGTCGGCCTCGACGTGAACTGCCGACTCAGCACCACGATCGGTGAGCGAGACGGAGAACAATATCGCGGCGAGGGCAAGTCCCGCGAGGAGGACCGCGCCGAGGAGCACGGCGGGGACGACTGGATCGGACCCGCTCCCGGAGCCGCCGACGCGACCCAGCGGGAGTCGCTCGAACTGTCTGTACACGATCGTCGCTGCGCCACCGGTTGCGCAGTCGGTGAGCACCAGATACAAGCCGAATGCAGGGCCGCCGACGCCAGCCCCGAACGCGATCGCCTCGAGGCGACTGTAGCGGTGCCAAACGAGCAGGCTCCCGCCGCCGAGGGCTCCGAGGAGGCCGACCGTCGCCCAGGGCGTCGCGAGCCAGGAAACGCAGGGGGGACCTGGGGAGACACCGGGTCGATCACCGTTCGATACCGGGGATGGGCTCGCTCCGTCACCAGTTCCACCGCCAGGAGCGGGATCCACCGTCGAATCGAGCGTTGCCGCGGCCAGCGAGAGCGCGAGCACACAGACCGCCGCGACGATGAGGAGACGGTGTTGCCGTGGTCGCATAACTACGTCCCGTTCCCACTCCGTTCGATTCCGTCGACCGTCGGAACGGGTTCGGATCCGAGGACGTCGTCGACGACGGTGCGGCCGTCGATGCCATTGATGCGCGCGTCGGCGGTAAGCACGAGTCGGTGGGCCAATACCGGATGGGCGACTCCCTTGACGTCGTCCGGTGTGACGAAACCCCGACCCTGCATGACGGCGCGTGCACGACACGCTTCGAGCAGTTGCTGTGTCCCGCGGGGTGAGACGCCGACGTCGACACGGCGGTCCTCCCGAGTCGCGCGTGCCAGTCGACCGATGTAATCGAGGGTGTCGGCGTCGACCCGTACCGTCTCGGGCACGCGCTGCAGTTCTCGTACCTGTGTGCCGGACAGGACGGGTTCGACGTCGGGGCTCCGGGTTTCCCGGTCGAGACGCCGTCGCAAAATGTCGATTTCGCCCTCGTGATCGGGGTATCCCAGTTGCGCTTTCACGGTGAAGCGATCGATCTGTGCCTCGGGGAGCGGGAAGACGCCCTCGCTCTCGATGGGGTTTTGGGTCGCGATGACCACGAACGGATCCGGGAGCGGCCGCGTTTCACCCTGGGTCGTCACCTGCCGCTCGGCCATGGCCTCGAGGAGTGCAGCCTGCGTCTTGGCCGGTGCTCGATTGATCTCGTCGCCCAGAACGACGTTCGCGAAGACCGGGCCCTCGCTGAACTCGAACGTGCCGTCGCGTTCGTCGTAGAGTTGGCTCCCGGTCACGTCCGTCGGCAGCAGATCGGGCGTAAACTGGATACGGGAAAAGGAGAGCCCCAACGCCGTCGCGAAGCACCGCGCCGTAAGCGTCTTGCCGGTACCCGGGACTTCCTCGAGAAGAACGTGACCGCGCGAAAGTACCCCGATGAAGACGGTCTCGAAAAACGACCGGTCTGCGACCACCGCGGTCGCTACTTCGTCGAGGACGTCACTGCAAATCGCACTCGCTTCCGCGATGTCCATGACAATTCACAGCACGCCACTGAGTTAGGTATTCCGCTCGAACGGGTGGCCAGAACCGAACGAGAGCCCAGGGCAGGTTACCGGCACCGACTCGCGGGCTGAATCGGCCGACCGGATGCCCTGCCAGGAGCGGACTCCGCCGGGACTCGTCCCGACGGATCGCAATCGACGACCGGCTCGCGTTCGGCCGTCGTCCCGTTCGTCGGAACGGACGACCTCGCCAATCGGATCGGAGTCAGATCGACCGGATTCATGAAAGGAATTAAGACTGGTTAGAAGCAAAGTAAATGCAGATGTCAAACGTATCCGAATCCGCGGCGTCGGAATCGACAGCAACCAAATCGAGACAGGTAGCTCGCGTCCTGAACCTGTCTATTCTCTTCGTCGGTATCGGGCTGTACGCGGCGATCGGGTTCGCGATGCATTACGTAGCCTTGTTTTCGGAATACCAGACGACGTACTTCGTCGTCGGGACTGCTATCGGAGTCATCGGGCTCCTCCTCTGGATCGTCACCAGATAAGGTGTCGTGAAACCGACAGTCCGAACCCAACGGCGGAATCACAACCGCGTGGTTCGGCAGCGAGGGGCCGCGATACGACGGGATAGCCCGCTGATCGGATCCCACTTGAGACGGACACGGGAACGGCTGCGGACCGAGATACTGCCGTCGAGGCCGACTCGACGATCGATCTCGCGGCCGTCATCGAGAGTCCCTCTAACGACACCCGTGCAGACGGCGACGAGGAGTGTTTCGGCACGGCTATCGAGAACGCCAGCTATCTCGTCCAGCTTCGGTATCGGACATCGTTCAATATCACCTGATAAACACGATGCTGTGTGAAATCGGTATCAGGTAGCGTCGGCGACCTCCGGGTCCCGGTGACGCTTCGGTTCCGGCAAGCACCTCGCAACCGCCAACGATTATCCGCCCTCGGATCGCTACTGCAAGCGTGAGCAACAGTTCGATCACAAACGAGAGTGGGACGTTCGAGATCGGCGAGACGACGGTCCATCGGCTGGGGTTCGGCTCGATGCGGCTCTGTGGGGACGATATCATCGGCTCGCCCGAGGACGAGGAAACCGCACGCGAGGTCGTCCAGCGCGCCGTCGACTGTGGTATCGACCTCATCGACACGGCCGACTCCTACGGCCCGGCCGTGAGCGAGCGACTCATCGGCGAGGCGATCGGCGACCCCGACGACGTCCTGGTCGCGACCAAGGCCGGCCTGTTGCGCAACCGGGAGGGCGAGTGGATCGCCCACGGCGATCCCGACTACATCCGCAATCAGGTGCTTACCTCGCTCGACCGGCTTCGAACGGACACCATCGACCTCTACCAGTTCCACCGGCCCGACGGCGATACCGACTTCGAGGACTCCGTGGCTGCGTTCGCCGAACTCAAAGACGAGGGACTCGTCCGCGAAGTCGGCCTCAGTAACGTCTCCCCCGAACTCATCGATCAGGCTCGCGAACAGGTCGACGTCGCGACCGTCCAGAACCGGTACAACCTGAACGACCGCGGGGCCGCCGATTCCCTCGAGGTCTGTGCCGAGAACGATATCGGCTTCATCCCGTGGGCTCCGATCAACGGCGACGATCTGGCCGCACACGGCGACCTCCTCGACGACATCGCCGAGGCACACGATGCGACGCGACGACAGGTCGCGCTGGCGTGGCTCCTCGAGCGTGCAGACGTCATGTTGCCCATTCCGGGGACATCCGACCCCGCTCACCTCGAGTCGAACGTCGCCGCCACACAGCTCTCGCTGTCCGACGACGAGGTGCAGCGACTGACCGACGCGGCCGAATAGGGCACCTGACCCGAGCGGTTACGACGCCGCGAGCCGACCGGCGATTCGCTGGGAGAGTTCGGTGAGGTAGAACGACCCCCAGATCGCGGCCACGACGGCCCCGACGGCGTCGTAGACGAGGTCGACGATCGTATCGTTGAGCCCGTGCTGGGCGAGGACCGCCTCGAGGCCGAACCGTCGTGCGCTCCAGTCGATGACGAACTCCATGAGTTCCCAGACGACGCCGAATGCCAGGACGAACACGAGGATGAACGCGAACAGCATCGCCGGAGGGACGTAAATCTCGTCCGTGTGGAGGTCGATCGCCCGGACGACCGCGTAGCCCCCCGCGGCGACGATCGACGCCGAAACCGTATGCGTCAGGCTGTCCCACGGCCCGATCAGCGCGTACAGCCCGGCCGAGCCGAGGACGTGCAGGAAGACGGCCGCCGTGAGCCAGAAGACGAGTCCCGGCTCGAGCGGTAGTTTGGCGTCCCGCTCGAGGAGGGCGGGGAGGAAGGTGATTGCGAGCGCGATGGCGGCGTTCGAGACCGTCGTCAGGTCGCGGCTGACGATCCCGTACAGCAGGAGGATGGCGAGAGCCGCTTGCATGACTCGAGAGAGTCGCCGAACGATCCCGTCGGGGACGTCTAGCTGATCGCGGATCAGCGTCGGGACGGGGTCCGATTCCTCGTCGGGCGAGGATTCCCGTGACGTGGGGGTTCGCTGGGTCTCGGCCTCGTCGACACCGTACGACCCGAAGTAGCGACCGAAGACGACGCCAGCGAACAGCCCGGCGACCGCTGCGTACGCGAAGTCGATCATCAGCGCGCGGTTGGCCGCGTCCTGCGAGCGGCCGTCCAGTATGTAGTCCGTCCCGAACGTCACGTCGGCGACCCACTGGGCGACGTTCCACGCGCCGGCGACGGCGAGCGTCGTCAGCACGACGAGCGCGACCGCGAACGCGTGGTTCATCCGAACCGCCGTGAACCGGTCAATCTCGACGGAGACCACGAGCGCGACTGCGGCGACGGCGACGTAGACGGCGATCGACGTCAGGAACGACGCACCGAGTACCGTCGCGTCGACGACGGGCAGGGAGACGAGGCCCAACAGCTCCCAGGGTGGCATCACCAGCGGATCTCGAAACGCGACGGCCGGAAGCACCACGATCACGGTCGCGAACCCGGTGAACGCGAACCATCGGTAGGAGTCGGCGAGGCCGTGAGTGATCGCGAGCGCGACGAGCACGATCGTGATCGCCCAGGCGAGCGCCGCGTTTCGCTGCGTTTCGTCGAACGGGCCGCCGAATCGAGCGTCCGCCATGCGTCCCCTACGGGACGACGCTCCTAAACGCGAGAGCATGCGAGAGCCATCGAGCGGGCAGTGACACGTCCGAGCGGAGGCTCACAGTCGACTCACTCGCCGACGAAGACCGTCTCGAGTCGTGATCCACAGGACGGACAGCAAAGCGTCTGCCACGTCGTCGGGTCGAGTCCGCCCATCGTTTTCGTCCGGCGGGCGTCGTCGAACGGGACGGTCTCTCCACAGGAACCACACTCGAGGCTGTCGTCTGTCTCGCTCATCGATCGATGGGACGGTCCGTACGCGCTTTGGTTTGTGCGTCGATCACGACGGCTCACGTCCGCGCCGTTTCCGACGGAAGACTGATAGTTCGTCCTCGGAACATTGTCGTATGGTCGAACACGACGACTTCGAGCACGGACAGGCCCGCGTCAACGGCGTCAAACTGCACTACGTCACCGCCGGCGAGGGGCCCCCGCTCGTGTTGCTCCACGGCTGGCCACAGACCTGGTACGAATGGCGGGACGTGATTCCGGAGCTCGCGGCGGACTACACCGTCATCGCACCCGATCTCCGGGGGCTGGGCGACTCAGAGGCACCCGTCTCGGGGTACGACAAGGATACCGTCGCGACCGACGTCCGCGAACTCGTTTCCCACCTCGGGTTCGACGACGAACCGATCGCGCTCGTCGGCCACGACTGGGGAATGCCGACCGCCTACGCCTACGCCGCCCAGTACCGCGAGGACGTCCGCGCGCTCTGCGTCCTCGAGGCCGGACTGCCGGGCATCAACGAGGACGATAAAATCAAGCTCTGGCACACCCGCTTTCACAGCGTTCGAGACCTCCCCGAACGGCTGGTCGCCGGTCGCGAACGGCTCTATCTCGACTGGTTCTACGGGGAGGGGGCCTACGATCCCACGGCGATCGACGGCGACGCCCGCGAGGAGTACGTCCGCTGTTATGCACAGGCCGGCGGACTGCGGGGCGGCTTCGAGTACTACCGGGCCTACGACGCCGACGCCGAGCACAATCAGGCCCACGCCGAGGATCCCCTCGAGATGCCCGTCCTCGCCCTCGGCGGTGCGGCGTCTTTCCGCGACCTCCCGATCAGGGACATGGAGGCGGTCGCAACCGACGTCGAGAGCGAGGTCGTCGAGCGCGCCGGCCACTGGATTCCCGAGGAACGGCCGGAGTACTTCGTCGAGCGTCTGACCGAGTTCCTCGAGGAGGCGGCGTAGGCGGTAGGGGACGGCAGCTCGTGGTCAGTACTCCTCTTTGACCGCGTCGATCTGGCACTGAATACAGTGATCGTCGGCGAAACAGGCGACGTTGTCGTACGGGCAGTCGTACGCCTCGACGTCGACGGACAGGCGACGTTTGGCGTGCTCCCATTCCGTCTCCCAGTCGTCGATACTCATCTCGGCGGAGGTGAAGACGACGGCCCCGTCCCGGTCGACGATCTTCGCGACCGTGACCGAGCGGTGGTTCTCCTTGACGACGGCGATGGCTTCCTCGTACGACGTACAACGGATTTGCTCTCTCCCCGCCGTGTCGTCCAGGAGGCGAACGACGATGGAGCCGTCGTACTCCTCGGTCGGCTCCAGCCCATGGCTCATGCCATCTACTGTCGGAACGACGCGACAAAAAGTTGCGCTTCAGGGAGGCGAGGGAAGGGGAGCTCGAGAACGCGAGTCCGAACGGCCGCAGTCGCTCGAGAGAGCCGGATGACCGTCCGGGTTCGAGAATCGAACGGGGTCCTACTCGCTTCGGCCGCGACGACCTCGAGTGCAGACAGCACGTCCATCCCGGTCGACTCACCGCAACCCACAACCCGACGCTCGCCGAAGGGGCTGTCGTATGTCACCGACTCTCGATACCAGCGTCTCTCTCGTCCGCAACGCGACGCTCCTCGTGACCATCGGAGAGACGACGCTTCTCGTCGATCCGCTGTTTGCGTCTCCCGGAGAGAACCCGTCGATACGGGATACGCCGAACGACCGCAGGAATCCCCTCGTACCGATGCCCGATATCGATCTGTCGTACGACGCCGTGATCGTCACCCACCGTCATCCCGACCACTTCGACGACGCGGCGAAAGCGGAACTCGACGCGGACGTTCCACTGTTCTGTCAGCCCGTCGAGGCGGATGCGTTCGTCGACGAGGGCTTCACCGACGTACGGCCCGTCGACGATTCGGTATCCTTCGGCGGCGTCACCATCTCCCGGACGCCCGCTCGCCACGGGCACGGCGAGTTAGCCGAGGAGATGGGGCCCGTCTCGGGGTTCGTTCTCGAAGCCGACGAGACGCTGTACCTTGCCGGCGACACGGTCTGGTACGAGCAAGTCGAACGGACGCTCGAGCGGTTCGAACCCGACATGGTCGTTCTCAACGGCGGTGAAGCACAGTTCGATCACGGCGAGCCGATCACGATGGGCGTCGCGGACGTCTCCGCCGTCCGTGAGGCCACCGATGCGACGGTCGTCGTCGTTCACATGGAGGCGATCAACCACTGTTTGCTCACACGCGAGCAAGTGCGCTCGGAGACTGAAAACGTCCACGTCCCCGACGATGGAGAAGAGATCACGCTGTAGCGCCAACGACATCGTGCGACGGCGGTCAGAATCGGCCGATCGCGGGGACGCGTTCTCCTCGAGCGAGCGACCGCTCCGCAGAGACCCCGCTCATTCGAGCTGGTGGTAATCGAGTTCGTACCCCCTATCGAGGGCCGCCTGTACCGCATCGCTCGGCGTACCGACGGGGCTAGTCGAGAGGTCCATCGTACCGACGCTGTCCGAGCGAACCACCACGTTGCGTCGCCATTCGGGTGTCGCGTCCGGGAAATCGGTGCGGAAGTGTGCGCCGCGTGACTCCGTTCGCTCCCGCGCACTGCGGAGTACGGCGTCCGCGGTGAGCAGGGCGAACCCGAGGTCGAGCGCGAACTCGTAGGACGCGCTCGTCCTGTCCCCGACCGCGAGATCGGAAGCCCGCTCACGGAGTTCCTCGAGGCCGGCCACTCCGTTCTCGAGGCCGTCAGCATCGCGCAGGATGCCCGTGTGGTCCCAGAGCAACGACCGGAGGTCGTCGAACACCGCAGCCGGGTCGTACGTCCCGTCGCTGTTCGCGAGGTCGGCGAGGTCGTGGAGGTGGACCGCGGCGTGCTCGCCGAGTTCGTCGGCTCCGTGCACCTCGCGTTCGGCGAGCCGGTCGGCGACGGCTTCGCCAGTGACCGCGCCGTACGCGACCGTCTCTGCGAGCGAGTTTCCCCCGAGTCGGTTCGCACCGTGGACGCCCGCCATCGTCTCGCCGATGGCGTACAGCCCGTCGACATCGGTCTCGCCCTCGTCGTCGACACGAACCCCACCCATTCCGTAGTGGGCCGTCGGCGCGACCTCGACGGGCTCCTCGGCCATGTCGACGCCCAACTCGGCGAACCGCTCGTACATCCGCGGGAGCCTCGTTTCGATGAAGTCGCGACCCCGGTGGGAGATATCGAGATAGACGCCGCCGGAGTCCGTGCCGCGGCCGTCGGCGATCTCCTTCGCGATGGCGCGGGCGACGACGTCCCTGGCGTCGAGTTCCATCTGGTCCGGCGAGTACCGTTCCATGAACCGTTCCCCCTCGGCGTTGTACAGTCGACCGCCCTCCCCGCGAACGGCCTCGGTTACGAGCCGACCGTCCCACGACTCCCCGTAGCGCTTGCCGACCATGCCCGTGGGGTGAAACTGGACGAACTCCATGTCCATCAGCGTCGCACCCGCCTGATAGGCGAGTGCGGGCCCGTCGGCGGTGTTCTCGTCGTCGCGCGAGGAGTGGCGGCGGTAGAGCCCGGTGTACCCGCCCGCGGCCAGAACCACCACCTCGGCGTCGAAGACGACGAACTCCCCAGTGTCGAGATCCGTCCCGACTGCCCCGAGCACGCGGCCGTCGTCGGCGAGTATCCGGGAGACGAAGACGTTCTCGCGGTAGGGGATCGAGAGCGCCTGTGCACGGTCGACCAGCGCGTCGAGGAGCGCCTCTCCGGTGTAGTCGCCGGCGAACGCCGTCCGGCGGAACGACTGTGCGCCGAAGTAGCGCTGGTCGATGTCGCCGCTTTCGGTGCGGCTGAACTCCATGCCCCAGTCCTCGAGTTCGCGGAGGATGCCCGGCATCCGGCGGGTGACCGTCTCGACCTTCCCCGGGTCGTTGAGGGAGTGGCCCTCGGTCAGCGTGTCGGCGGCGTGGATCGTCCAGTCGTCCTCCGGGTCGAGGGTCCCGAGCGCCCCATTGATGCCCCCGCGGGCCCACGTCGTGTGGGCGTCGCCGTGGGCGCGCTTCCCGACGACGAGTACGTCCGCCGGGTCGACGCCGCGTTCGACCAGTTCGATCGCGGTCCGTGCTCCCGCGGCACCCGCGCCGATGACGAGCACGCGCCGGTCCACGGTCTCGTAATCGACCGTATCGGCCCGCGTACCTGCGTCTGTTGGGGGTGTTTCGTTCACGCTATCGCTAGGGACGCGACACTGTTAACTCTCTCGCCAAACCCGCGTTGTGAGCGTCGCTAAACTGTCTTCGCGGCTGTTTCGTTACCTGTGGAAGAACGTCCAGCACCGTTACCACCGTCGTCTTCGCTCGGACACTCCTCACTTTCCGGCGGTGTCAGCCTCGGTCCCTTCGAGCGCGGTTCACGAACAGTCCGAGTACGAGAATCGAACCCCGGTCGTTCGCTTCACTCCCTGGTTCGATCTCGCGTTCCGGCTTTTCAGCTCCTCCCGATGGTCACCGGAGCGGCAAAGCCGCTCCGAGCCGTCGCTCACTTCGTTCGCGACGACGCCGTGAAAAAGTCCGGGTGCGAGAATCGAACCCGCGTCTCAGCCTCCACAAGGCTGAAGGATAACCACTACCCCAACCCGGACACGCTTACACCTGAACCTACAGCCGGTTGGACTAAAATACGTTACGACTCTGCGACGCGGTGTGGGACACTGTCGCGTGGGATTTCGCCCGGCGTGAGCGATTCCTGGTAACTCGGCACACTCGAGCCCGCTCGCGACCGAGACGTTTTTCGGCCCACGCGAGGTACCATCGACAAGCGTGGCCATCACCGACAAGATCTACATCAAGAACCACCGTCAGCTCAGCTCCCAGCTCGAGACGAACATCCCCAAAGGAGCGTTCAAGGGTGCGACGCTGGACATGCTCTTCCAGGGCGACGGCCTCGAGAAACTCGACGACGCGACGCGCGATCGGGTGCTGGATTTCACGCAGGACTTCCTCGATTGTGGCTGTGACAACAACCCCTACTGTGGGTGCCCCGAGCGGAAGTTCGTCAAATATCTCCTCGAGTTGCGCGCCCAGGGTCTGGGACCGGACGCGATCGTCGACGTGATGACCGACGACTACATGGTGTATGCCTACTCCGGCGACGTCCTCTCCTTCCTCGACAACGGCGTTCGGACCCTCGAGGCCGCGGAAGGGCTCGCGCGGGTCGACGGGGCCGACGAGAAGTACGACGAAATTCGGCAAGCGAAACGGGAACTCGAGCGGTAGATCGCTCTCGAGGGGTTCAGACTGCCGGAGCGGACTCCGTGAAGACTTTTGAGTGGAGCCATCCTGAAGGGTCTAAGACGCCGCCCGTGGTTCCGACCGGATCGGAATCGTGACCGATTATATACGTCTCTGCCAGCTAGTCGGCAGTGATGCCCCAGACGGCTTTCGAGACCGTTGAAACGATGCTCACGAGCGTTCAATCGGAGGTCGACGATCCGGAACTCCGTTTCAAGCTCCGGACGTCCCGACAGCTGCTCCGCTTGCTGAAAGAACAAAAGGAGGCGGGGCGCGAGGCGTTGGCGGAGACGGATCTCGACGACTCGACGCGTGAAAACCTCGAGCAGTTGGGCTATCTCTAATAGGGTCGGTCGACTGTCCGCTCGATCCGGTGGCGGGAACCGCCTTCGACCGTCTCCGGTCGCTACCGCAGCTGATACGATTCCTCTTCGTCGTCTAACTCGTCGAGCAGCAGTACCTCGTCTTCCTCGTCCTCGAGTCGGTCCTGGAGATCGTTGACGTATCCCTTGTACTCCTCGAGTTGCTCCCGGAGGTGTTCGGCCTCGAGTTCGAGCCGTTCGTGTTCGCGAATGAACCGCTTTGGGACTTCGACGGTCGGCGGGAACGAGATGTCGTCGCCGCCTCCGTCGCCGCCGGTCCGGGCCTCGAGTTCGGTCTCGGGGACTACTTCGACCTGGCCGTCGTGTTCGACGAGTTGGTCGACGTAATCCCGAAAGACGGCGGACAGCGAGATGTCGCGCTCCTCGGCGATCGCCTGGAGCGCCTCGAAGGCGTCCTCGTTGACCCGAAACGAGATCGTCTTGTTCTTGTTCCCCATCGATACCCCTAGTCGTCGTTCACGGCACTTAACCATTTGTCAGACGGTGTGTACGACCGACGAACTGGCCGAGCCCGCTCGAGCGCTCGAACGGACGACGTGAACCAGTCGACCGGCAGCGACCCGGCAGGCTATCCGCTCGAGGCCCAATTCCGCGCCATGCTGACCGAGACGCCGGGGCACCACCACGTGACGGGGATCGTCGGGGACGCCCAGGCAGCGATCGACGGCTCGCTCGAAGGAACGCCGGTGCTCGTCGGTTACGGCGATGCCGATCCACACGTGGCGTCCGAACACGTCGCGGAGACGATCCGAGCGTTCGAGGAGAGCGATGCAGCGGTCGACGAACGCTGCTCTCCCGAGACGGGCCACGAGGCCACCGCCGACGAGTGCACGGCGATCGGAGCGATGCTCGAGCGCGTCCTGGAGGGGTGATGGCGTCGACAGTCACTGCTGGAATCGTCGTCGTCAGATCACGGTGGCCGCCGCTCTCGAGTCGGAGCAAAAAAGAACCGTTCGCGAGTCGCGTTCAGACTGTCGCTTCCGCGTCGTCGGTCTCCTCGATGGCCTCGAGGCTCTCGAGTGCCTGAATCACGTCGTTGCGGTAGTTGACGACCGGTGAGTCGTAGCGTTCGCGGGCCATCTCGGCGTACTCGTTCGTCGGTGCCGTCGAGGCGCTTTCGGGCGCTTCCTGTTCGGCCTCCCACTCCTCGAAGGACTCGATGCGATCGAGGGTGCGCTCGGCGGTTTCGACGACCCAGCGGTCGCGGGTGTCGTCGTCGACGACCGCGATGGATTCCGGTCGCAGGGAGACGTTGACGGTACCGTCGTCGGTCTCGTAGGTGCGCGGTTTGCCGACGATGGAGACGTATTCCGGCGGCTCCGTGTCCCGGAGCACCGAGGCGGCCTCGGGCTGGTACTGGCCGGCGTAGACGAAGAACGTCCCCGTGGGGTCGACGACCCGTCCGCGCCAGTACTCGCTTTCGTCGCCGACGTCTTCAGTTTCGGTGAGGGTCCCGACGACGAACACGCGGTTCGCGCGGTCGCCCGTCGGCAGGAGCGCGAAGTTCGGCGCTCGCTCGTCGTCGCTCTCTTTGAACGCGTACGTCGAATCGTTGAATTCGGAGGCGAAGACGCGGCGGGCGACTTCGCGCGTGAGTTCTGACTGGCTCATGTCACATCGACCTCGCTTTGATCAGCAGTTCCTCGGGATCGGCTGGCCCGTCCAGTTCCTCGACGTCGTCGGCCAGGACGTACCGGCCGAAGGTCGGCCCCTCGATGCGGTAGTAGGTCCCGACGATATCGTCCCGGATCTCGTCGGCGACGACGGTCGTATCGAGCGCGTCCATCGCCATGTCCTTTGCCTCCTCTAAGCTCAGCCCCGTCAGCTCCTCGGTGGCGTCCTTGTCGAAGATGACTTCGTGGGCGTCGATGCCGTCGTCGACGACGGCCTTGATGCGGAGGTCGAACTCCCCCTCGCCCTCGCCGTGTTCGTTACAGCGCCCGTTCTGGAGGACGCGGGTACAGCCCTCCTCCGGACAGCGCTTGATCAGCCCGCTGCCGCTTTGCATGTCGACCAGTGCGCCCTCGACCTCGCTGGTGTCGTTGCCGACCTCGAGGTCCTCCTCGAGCTCTTCGATCACCGTCGTCGAGTTGAGTTTGACCGAGTACCGGCCCTGGTACTCGTCGGTGACGACGTTGCGAAGTTCGTAGACGCCCCCTTCCTCGAGCGCGGGGAGGTCGGATTTGGCCCACTTGGTGAACTTGATCGTCCCGGTCGGGTCGCCCAGCAGGCCGACCTGCGCGACGGAGTCGCTGCGGGGATCCCAGAGTTCGATGACCTTCGCGGTGAGGTCGATCCACTCCTCGGGCTCGTCGACGTCCTCGACGTTGGCTTTCTCGCTGTCGCCACTCGAGATGTCCTCGCGGTCGAGGCCGGCCTCCTCGAGGTAGTGGTTCGTGACGCTCCGGCGTGCCTCGTCGATCGGTACTTTGTATTCGTCGACGAGCGTAGTCAGGCGCTCCTCGACGTCCTCGACGCTTACGTCGAGGTGGTCCGAAAACTGCTCGTGTATGTCGTCGGCGTGTTGGCGTACGTCGCTCATGGTTTCTCGCCTCCTCTTTGGTTTCACTGGGAGGCATACGTCCGTTCGCTCCCGATAGTATTTAAAGTACCGCCACCGGAGCGAAAGTGAACGCCGGCGAAAGAAACCACCAGACGGCGTCGAGTGGGCGTGTTCGGTACGGGGATCGAGACCGGCGCGGTCGGTTCCCCGTTACCGCTCGTCGACCGCGAGTGCGGTCTCGAGAGCGTCGCCGATCGTTTCGGTGCCCGGGTCGTCGACGGGAACGAGTGGCGACCGAACCTCGTCGGATGGGATAACGCCGCGTTCGGTGAGCGCGGTCTTCGTCGCCGGGGCGAAGCCGTGTGTCGTGCAGGCCTCGAACAGCGGCGAGATGGCATCACGCTGGAGCACTCGCCCGCGTTCGTCGTCGGCCCGCTCGAAGGCCGCTCGCAGAACGTCGGGAACGACGTTCGACAGCGCGTTGATCCCGCCGTCGGCACCCATCCTGAGTGCGGGGACCAGCAAGGCGTCGTACCCCTGCAGGCACAGGAACTCCGCGGGCGTCTTCTCGAGCACCGAGAGGAAGTACTCGAGGTCGCCACTCGAGTCCTTGATCCCGACGACTCGGTCGTGCTCGGCGACGGCGGCCACCGTTTCGGGCTCGATACGCTGGCCCGTACATTGGGGGATGTTGTACAACAAGATCGGGAGTGACGCGTCCTGCAGGACCGTCTCGAAGAACTGGTGGTTGCCAGCGGGGGCGTTCGCCGTGGTAAAGTAGGGTGCGACGATCGCGGCGGCGTCGGCACCCGCATCGCCAGCCCGGTCGATAGCCGCGATCGTGTCCTCGACGCTCGTCGCCGCGGCCCCCGCGACGACCGGGACTTCGGCGTGTTCGACGGTCGTCTCGATAACGTGGCGTTGCTCGGCGGCCGTCAGGGCCGGGAACTCGCCGGTCGTCCCGCAGGGGAAGACCGCATCGATGCCGCCCGCCTGGAGGTGCTCGAGTAGTTCGGTGAGCGCTGCGTCGTCGATCGATCCGTCGTCGAAGGGAGTCACCATCGGGCAGGTGATTCCCCGGAGCGAATCGGTGATGGCCATGTTTTTGACTTGGGCCATTCGATCAAAGTCGTTGGCATCGCAGTGGCGTCCGACAGTATATGTGCCCGGGGGCCAAACGGTGAGCCAATGGCGGATCGGCGTCGACTCGAGCGGTTCCTCCGCTCGACGCTGCAGGAGGCGGGCGAGCAGTTCGAGGAGCTCCGCAGGTCGACCGACGAGCAACTCGAGGAGGCACGGGATTCCTACGCGGTCGCGAAGAACGCCCGCGGATTGCCGGCCGACGATGCGGGGCGGGCGAAGATCGTCTGCCGGCGCTACGCCGAACAACGGGCGGCGAAGCTCGACGAGGAGTACCGGCCGGCCTGCTACGAGGAGGGCCACCCCGACTGCGAAGGCTGTGCCGAGGACGTCCGTAACGGACGGATCGAGACCTGGTAGTATGGATCGGCCAGTCATCGCCTGCGTCCTCGCCGGCGGCACGGGGAGTCGGCTCTATCCCGCGAGCCGGAGCGATCGGCCGAAACAGTTCCACTCCTTTGGCGGCGAACGCTCCTTGCTCTCGCAGACGATGGATCGAACGGCCTTCGCCGACGAACGAGTCGTCCTGACTCGCGAATCCTTCGCCGACGAGATCCACGACCACGCGCCCGAGGCGGGCGTGCTGATCGAACCGGACGGGAAAGACACCGGCCCTGCCTTGGTCTACGCCGCGTGGCGGCTGCGCGATCGGTTCGATCGGGAGCCGGTCCTGATCTGTCTCCCCAGCGACCACCACGTCACCGACGAGGCGGCGTTCGCCGCCGTCCTCGAGCGCGCCGCCGAGATCGCCGTCGAAACGGACGGCCTCGTCACGCTGGGCGTCGAGCCGACCCGGCCGGCGACGGGCTACGGCTACATCGTCCCGACGCGGAGCGACATCGACGAGGACGGCCACGCTGCGGTCGAACGATTCACGGAAAAACCCGACCGCGAGGAGGCGACGCGCCTCGTCGACGCCGGTGCATACTGGAACGCCGGAATTTTCGCCTGGACGCCGAGCGCACTCCTGCGGGACGCGCGTGAGTCTCCGCTCGCACCGCTGGTCGACGCGCTCGAGGACGGCGATCCCGACGGTGGGTTCGACGCGGTCGACGCCATCAGCATCGATTACGCGATCATGGAGCGTGCGACCGACGTCTCCGTGACGCCGCTGTCGGTCGGCTGGGACGATCTCGGGACGTGGGACGCCGTCGGACGGGTACTCGAGACCACGCGCGACGACACGGCGAACGACCTCGTCGCGGGAGACGTCCTCTCGATCGACGCCGCGAACAACGTCGTCGCCGCACCCGACTCGCACGTGTCCGTACTCGAGGTCGACGACCTGATCGTCGCCGCGTTCGACGACCGGATCCTCGTCGCCCCGCGGGACGCCTCACAGCGAGTTCGCGACGTGGTGACTCGACTCCGCGAACGTGACGCCTTTTGAAAAACGGTCCGGAGTTAGCTCGAGCCTGAGGGCCCGGCGCTTCCGTTGGGCGGCCACACCGCCCAGAGTACGATCGCGAGGACGGCTGCGCCACCGAGGACGAGCGACTCGAGGACCGAGAGCTCGATCCCGAACCACGAGAGCGCCGTCCGGAACTCGACTACGAACGGGATGAGGACGGCGATGACGACCAGCAGCGCCCCCTTCGAGATGCGCATCTACGGCAGCACCTCACTGACGGACTCGAGCACGAGCGCGGGATCGGTGCCGATGGTGAGCTGGAAGCCGTCGATGCCGGGACCGAACAGCCCGCCGGTGTCGACGATGCTCGCTAGCGGGAGGGTGTAGCCGATGATCACGAGGACGACGGCGATCGCCGTCCAGAGCTTGAGGTTGTCGAGGATGGCCGGCGAATCCTCGGGACCCGAGAGCGTGCCAGCGTAGGTGTTCGCGGGAATCGAACCGTTGCTGTCGTTGAACGAGGTCATGACCATGTTCAGGAGGAACAGGGCCAGCGACACGGTCAACAGGACTGCACCGAGGGCGACCTGAGCGTTGATCTCGCCCATGCTGCCGGCTGCGGGCTCGAACGAGAAGTTCTGGTACTGGGGTTCCGCGGTCCGACGGGGCACGCCGAACAGCCCGGAGCGGTGCATCGCGTTGGACATGAACGTCATGCCGATGAACCAGAGCAGGACCTGTCCCAGCGCGACCGAGCGGTTCCACAGCTCCTTGCCGGTGACCTGTGGGATGAACCAGTAGGCCGCTGCCATGAAGGTCAGCGCGACGGCGGTACCGACGGTGAGGTGGAAGTGACCGACGACCCACCACGTGTTGTGGACGAGGTAGTTGATGTTCATTCCGGCGTTGATCATCCCGGAGAAGCCGGCTGCGGCGAACATCAGGCCCGCAAGTGCCATCCCAGTGAACACCGGGTCACGCCACGGCAGGGCCTTCAACCAGCCGAGGTAGCCCTCGCCGCCACGCTGGCGTGCGCCGTGTTCCATGCTGGCGACGACGGTAAAGGCGGTGAGCAGGCTGGGCAACAGCAGGAACATCGTGTTCGTCATCGCGATGAACTTGTACCCTTCCGCGATGCCGGGGTCCAAGTACTGGTGGTGGATGCCCACCGGCGTCGACAGCAACAGGAAGAGGACGAAGACGACCCGTGCGAGCGGATCGCTGAACAGTTTCCCGCCGGAGAGCTTCGGCAGCATGATGTACCACATCATGTACGCCGGCATCAGCCAGAAGTAGACGACGGCGTGACCGAAGTACCAGAACAGCGTTCTGGTCAACAGCGGGTTGACGGAGTCGACGATCCCCAGCGACCACGGCAGCAGGAAGACGAGGATCGAGACCGCCACGCCGAGCGTCGAGAGATACCAGAACAGCGTCGTCGTCAGCGCCATGAACGTCGGCAGTGGGATCCGCTCGCTGGAGTTTTCCTTCCGCCAGGCCCACCACGTCCGGAACCAGTCCACCCCGGCGAGCCACGAGCCGACGACGAACAGCACCAGACCGATATAAAAGGCTGGATGGGCCTGTAGCGGCGAGTAGAACGTAAAGAGCACGTCGGCGTTCATCGGGATCGCGTCGACGACCCCGCCGAGGATCGAGAGCCCGACCAACACCGTCCCGACGACCATCATCGCGTACCAACTCCAGGTGAATCGGATGTCGACGACACCCCGATCGAGGCTGGAGGTCACCGCCCAGGTGAAGATCCCCACGAGGAAGAAGATCGTGAAGGTGATCGCCAGCAACACGCCGTGGGCGGTGAGGACCGTGTAGTAGTCGGCCGAGTCCATAATGCGGAGGAAGTCGGTCCGGTGTAGCGCCTGCAGGAGACCGAGCGAACCCCCGATCGCGAGCGCGAGGAAGGAACTCCAGAAGGCCGCCTTGATCACTCTCGCTTCGGACGGGAACTGGTCGACGTAGGCGTTACGCATCGCCCTCACCCCCGTCGGAGCCGCCGTCACTGTCGTCCGTCGGCTCGACGACCGAGAGGGAGCCGCTGTCCTCGTAGCCGTCGGCGGTCACGGTCCAGTCGTGGTCTCCCGTCCCGAGTTCCGTCGTATCGACGGGGAATTCGACGGTCTCGCTCCCGTCGCCGGTAACCGTGACGTCTTCCTCGTACTGCTGGCCGCCGATGTCGAGGGCGACGGTCGTCTCGAGGTCTTCCTGCATGCCGTTGCTCACGGTCGCATTGATCGTCGTCTCGTTGCCTGCCTCGACCTCACGCGGAGCATCGACCGACAGCTCGGTCAGGTCGAACTCTTCTTCGGGAACGACGGTGAGTAATCCTTCCATGGTGTGGTGACCTTCGCCACAGTATTCGTTACAGAGGATGCCGTACTCGCCCGGTTCGTCGAACTGGACGGTCATCTCCGAGACCTGACCAGGGATGACCATCGTGTTGACGTTCGTTCCGACCACGGAGAAACTGTGTGTCACGTCCCGACTCGTGACGTAAAACGTCACTTCGCTGTTTTCCGGAACCTCGATTTGATCGGGCGTGTACAGCCACGCCTGGGCGACGACGTTGACTTCGTATTCGTTGCCGCCGACGTGTTCGACGCCGGGGTCGCCGAATCGCTCGTGGTCGTTGATATTGTCGGGGTCGATCGACCCTGCCTCGTCGTCGATCATCGCGATCCCGGGACCGACCGCACCGTACGTGATCGTCGCGATGAACCCGACGATCAATACCATGGCTGCGGCCAGCCAGGCCTTTTCGTAGGTGTGTATGTTCATGCCAGTCCCACCACCGTCAGAAGCGTCCCGACGACGGTCGGACCGTTGCCGAGGAACTCGACGAAGTACATGAACACCCAGAGCAGTACCAGTATCAGAAAGTAGATCGTGATCAGGATCGCTGTCCCGACCGGATCGTACTCGTCGTGACCGATCTCACGAACCTGATCGGTCTCGTTTTTTTCCGTTGCCGAAGCCATATCGGGTGATAGGGGAGGGCCCTCACTTATTCTCGACCGTCCTTCCCGGTTCTTGGGAACACCGAAACGGTTTAAGCAGTCTACGCCCCCACTCGTCGATATGACTCTCGAGAACGTCACGCCGCGACACGCCGCGGCCGCCGGATTGCTCGCGTTCGTTCCGGTACTCGTCTACGGGATCACCCACTCGCCACTCGCCGGCATCGTCAGTGGGGTCAATCTCCTCATCATCTTTGGTTCGCTGTACATCGCGACGACGCCGGTCGATGGCGGGCACGGACACGGCCATCCCGGTGACGGCACCGCGAGCTGAGCGTTCTTTTCGCCCAGATGATTCCAGTACCACTCACAGTGGCTCCGAAGTCACCGTCGTTCGCACTCGAGGCCGCTTCGGGGTCCGGCGTAGCCCTCGAGAACGCGGATCTGCTCGTCCTCGTCGTCGTGGGACTGTTCGCCGGCGCACACTGTCTGGGGATGTGTGGCCCGCTGGTAACGACGTACGCCGATCGGATCGGAGCCGCGAGCGAGAAGCGCCGCGAGGACACGCTCTCCGGCTACGAGGTCCGCCAGCACGCACTGTTCAACCTCGGACGGACGGCAAGCTACGCCGCGATCGGCGGCCTGTTCGGCCTCCTGGGCGCGGTCACGGTCGCCTCGACCGAAGCTGTCGCCGCAGTCGGCGACAGCGTCAGGGGCGCAACGGGGATTCTCGTCGGGATCGCGATCATCGTCAGCGGCCTCTACTACCTGCGGGGCCAAACGGCCGTTCCCGGCCACGGACTCCCCGTCGTCGGCTCGCTGTTCGCCCGGCTTTCGGGGCTGCTCTCGAGCCGGATCGATCGGCTCGCGACCTCGCCGGGGATCGTCGCGCTCGGCGCGGTCCACGGGTTCATGCCGTGTCCGATCATCTACCCCGCCTACCTCTACGCGTTCGCATTGGGATCGCCGACTCGCGGGGCGCTCTCGCTGGCCGCGCTCGGAGTCGGGACGATCCCGACGCTGTTCGTCTACGGGACCGCCCTGACGTCGATCGAGACGGAGACGCGACTGCGCCTCCATCGTGGACTCGGCGCAGCGTTCCTCCTCCTTGGCTACATTCCCCTCTCGCACGGACTGATGCTGTATGGAATCCACCTGCCACACCTGCCGCTGCCGTTCGCCCAACCGTTTTAACGATGAGCCAGGATCCACGGACCACGAACGCCTCCGTTCCGTCTCCGGAACGGGCGGCTACAAGCCAGGATCCCGCACACGGCGGGAGCGCCGCCGATACCGAGACGTGCGACCTCTGTGAGCTTCCCACCCCCGCCGAGCCGATCACCGACGCCGACGTGGACGGCTCGTTCTGTTGTCGGGGCTGTCTCGAGGTCTCGCGTACGCTCGAGCGAACCGACGACGCGCCCGAGGAGTCGGCGCTGCGGTCGCGTCTGGAGGGGGGAGACGACGGGACCGGGCAACCCCTCGACGAACTCGAGGGCGAAGACGCCTATCTCGCGGTCGACGGCATGCACTGTTCGACCTGCGAGGCGTTCCTCGAGACGACCGCCGAACGCGAGGACGGCGTGGTCGGGGCGACCGCCAGCTACGCGACGGACACGATCCGGCTCGTCTACGATCCCGACCGACTCGCGGCCGATGAGCTTCCGGACGTCGTCTCCGGCTACGGCTACACCGCAGCCCAGCGATCGGCCGACGGCGACGACGCCGGCTCGGCCGACGATTCCATCGGCCTCCTGCTGGGTGTGTTCTTCGGGATGATGGTCATGGTGTGGTACGTCCTGTTTCTCTATCCGACCTACTTCGGCTTCGAGCCGGTCGCCGACTTCGGCGGCTACGACGGCACCTTCCTCGCGGCCAACATCTGGCTGCTGACCTCGATCGTCCTGTTTTATACCGGCAACTCGATCCTCCGTGGGGCGTACGTGAGCCTCCGCGCGGGACAACCGAACATGGACCTGCTCGTCGCGATCGCCGCGTTGGGATCGTACTCCTTCAGCGTCGTCGCGACGCTGCTTGGAAACATGCATCTCTACTTCGACGTGACCGTCGCGATCGTTCTCGTGGTCACCGCGGGCGGCTACTACGAACGCGCCGTCAAGCGCCGCGCGACCGGGTTGCTCTCGGAGTTGACCGAACGACAGGTCGACGAGGCCCGCCTCGAGAACGGCGAGACCGTCCCCCTCGAGACGGTCGACGCCGGCGACCGGCTCCTGGTGCGGCCCGGCGAACGGGTCCCCCTCGACGGCGAGATCGTCGAGGGGACTGCCGCGATCGACGAGTCGCTCGTGACCGGCGAATCCCTGCCAGTCGGGAAGGAGCCCGGCGATTTCGTCCGCGGCGGCACCGTCGTGACCGACGCCCCGATCGTCCTGGAAGTCGGCGAGGGGGCCGAGAGTACGCTCGACCGGCTCGTTTCCGTCCTCTGGTCGATCCAGAGCGCCCGGCCCGGCGTCCAGCGGCTCGCCGACAAGCTCGCGACGGTGTTCGTCCCGCTGGTCGTCGCTCTCGCTGTCGGGACGGCTGCCGTGTTGTTCGCGACCGGCTCGAGCGTCTCGAGGGCGGTGCTCGTCGGGCTGACGGTCGTGATCGTCTCCTGTCCCTGCGCGCTCGGGCTCGCGACGCCGCTTGCGATCGCCGCGGGCATTCAGGCTGCCGCCGAGCGGGGAATCGTCGTCGCCGCGGAGACGATTTTCGAGGACGCGCCGGCGATCGAGACCGTGGTTCTCGACAAGACGGGGACGCTCACGACCGGGCGAATGGCGGTCGAAGCCGTCCACGCTGCCGACGGGGACGTCGACGAACTGCTCCGACGCGCTGGTGCGGTCGAAGCCCTCTCCGAGCATCCGGTCGCGGACGCCGTGGCCGACGCCGCATCCGACGCCGAAACCGAGGACGGCCCTCCCATCGACGCGGGCGCAGTCGACGGGTTCGAGCGAGCGGCCCGCGGCGTCAGCGGGCTCGTCGACGGGCAGCGCGTCACCGTCGGCCACCCCGACTTCCTCCGCGAGCAGGGTCTCACCGTTCCCGAGTCCCTCGAGCCCCGGATCGACGAGGCCCGCGACGCCGGCCACGTCCCGGTCGTCGCCGGCTGGGACGGCCGAGCCCGCGGCGTCATCGTCGTCGGCGATTCCCCACGCGAGGAACTCGAGGATGCACTCGAGACGCTCTCTGCGGGCCGTGAGGTCGTCGTCCTCACCGGGGACGAGGGGGCGGCTGCCGATTCGTTCCGCGAACTGGCCGGCGTCGACGAGGTCTTCGCCGGCGTCCCACCGGAAGCGAAAGCCGAGACCGTCGACCGGCTGCGTGTCCGCGGACCCGTCGCGATGGTCGGGGACGGGAGCAACGACGCGCCCGCACTGGCCGCTGCCGACGTCGGCATCGCGATGGGGAGCGGGACGAAGCTCGCGACCGATGCGGCCGACGCGGTGATCGTCGGCGACGACCTCGAGGCGGTCGCCGAGACGTTCGACATCGCGACGGCCACCCACCGGCGAATTCGCCAGAACCTCGGCTGGGCGTTTACGTACAACGCGGTCGCGATCCCTCTCGCGATCGCGGGCCTGCTGAACCCGCTGTTCGCCGCCGTCGCGATGGCGACGAGCAGCGCGCTCGTCGTCGTGAACTCGGCGCGATCGATCTGACGGACGGACGAATAGTCGCGTCTCCGAGTCCGTCCGTGCAGTCGGCAGTGGGGACGCGCAGTCGTCGACTCGTGATCGGACCGCGAACTGTCTACGCGGCGTCGCCCTCGGCCGTCACGATCCGCTCGACGACCCGACGGTCGCCGTCCTCGTAGATGTAGGTCGTCCCGTCGTCCTCGTCGCGCGTCTGCCGGTGGCTCCCATCGCAGAACGGAAACGACTCCGAGAGCCCGCACTGACAGACCGCGATGTCGCCGTTCTCGTCGTCGAGGTCCGATGGATCGAGTTTGCGTGGTCCCGTCTCCTCGAGTTCGACCAGTCGAGTCATCGTAATCGGCTCCGTGCCCCGACTCCTAAACGGTTCGCTCGAGGGACGGGTCGATTCCGAACCGGCGGCGAATGACGTGGCTAGCTGACATTCACCATAGCGTTCGGCAACGGCAAGGTTCTTGGTACCGCTATTGAATATCGAATCACGAACAACCATGTCGCTTGACGCCGCGGGACTGCCGATCGCGATCGCGCTTACGGTCGTCAAGACGCTTGTTCTCATCGTCGGCGGCGTCATCACGTTCTTCGCGTACAAAGCCTACCGGCGAACCCAGCAGCCGGCGCTTGGCTATCTCGCCCTTGGGTTCGGTCTGGTTACGTTGGGACTGGTACTGGCTGGCATGCTGTACGAACTGTTCTCCATGCCGCTGGCGACGGGTATTCTCCTCGAGAGTCTGCTGGTGCTCGCGGGCTTTCTCGTGATCGCGCGTTCGCTGTACATCACCTGATCGACGGTCCCGTCGCTTCCGGCGTTTTGCGCTCCGATTCCCCGTCTCGGTCGAGAGATCCCGGGAACACCAAATCGTTTTGGGGACAGTTGTATGAGGGATGTCGCCGTCTTCGTACGTACGGCAGGGCGAAGCGACACTGAACCATGGAGCTTACCCCTGCCGTCGTACCCCCCTTCCTCTCGTCCCCCCAGTCGTCTTTCCTCGGGACCACCCAGACGTAAGTAGACCGCACCACGAGTGTCGTCCATGCAACTCGACGCCACGGAACCCAACGGTCGCGTCTCGAGTCGATTTCACCGATCGATGGCCACGGGTGATCGGCCATGAGCGGACCCGACGAGCCGGAGTCGGCCGTCGGTGCGGACGCGTTCACTCGAGCGGGAGCCGGCCTCGAGGTGGCGGTCGTCGGTGCGGGTGCCATCGGCGCGACCGCAGCCTACGACCTCTCGCGCGGGGGTGCGGACGTAACTCTGTACGATCGTGACGACGTCGCGAGCGATGCGAGCGGGCGGGCGGCCGGCATCTGCTACGACGCCTTCGCGGACGGGCTCGACGCCGAGATCGCCAGCGACGCGATCGAGCGATTCCGCGCGCTCTCCGGGGACGACACGTTCCCCTTCGTCGAGTGTCCCTACGTCTGGCTCGCTCGTGACGGTGACGCCGACGGGGCCGACGCCATTCGCCAGCAGGTACGTCGCATGCAAGACCACGAGATCGTCGCCTTCGAAATGGACGGCGAGACGCTCGCGGACCGCTTTTCGTCCCTGCGAACGGACGACGTCGACGTCGCGGGGATCGCCGGCGCGGCGGGTTACACCGATCCGGCTCAGTACACGGCCTGTCTCGCGGCCGCGGCCACCGGTGCCGGCGCGACACTCGAGACCGACACGCCGGTCGAGGTACGGACGGACCCCGCGCGGGTGATCCATCCGGATGGGACGACACGGGAGGTCGATGCAGTGCTGGTGGCTGCCGGCGCTCGAACCGGGGACCTGCTCGACGATGCGGGTATCCCCCTCGCCGTGAAACCCTACCGGGTGCAGGCGCTCGTCGCTGCCGGCGATCTCGCGGAACCGATGTGTTACGACGCGACCGGCGACTTCTACCTGCGGCCCCACGCCGGCGGGATTCTCGCCGGCGACGGCGTCGAACACCGCGAGGCCGATCCCGATACCTACGACCGGGCGGCGGATCCGACCTTCGCCGACGATCTCCTCGAACGGGTCACACACCGAGTGCCGGCGCTCGAGCGGACGGACGACGATGGCCTCGAGCGGGCGTGGGCCGGCCTCTGTACGGCGACGCCGGACCGCGATCCGCTGGTCGGACGGGTCGCCGATGGGCTGTACGTCGCGACCGGGTTCCAGGGGCACGGCTTCATGCGTGCGCCGGCGATCGGCGAGCGGATCGCGGAAGAAATACTCGGTGGGTCGGGGATCGACGCCTTCGATCCGTTGCGGTTCGACGGCGACGAGGCCTTCGAGATCGTCGAGGGGATGGCCCTCGACCGGGAGTGATCAGTCGTCGATCGCGACCGGTTCCGTATCCGTGTCGGGTTTCGGTTCGGCGTCGGATTCGTCGGCCTCCTCGAGCCCGTCCGCCGTGTCGGCTCCGCCGTCGTCGATCGACGAGCCTTTCGGAATTTCGACGCTCAGCGTGCCGGTTTCGCTGAGCCGCGCCGTTCCGGCGTTCGGGTCGACGACCGCATCGGCCGGTAGCTCGGCTTCGCCGGACAGTCCCATCCCGCGACCGGGGAAGCGCATCTCGTATCCCTCGTGGAACTGTCGGAACCGGTCGATTCGAACCTTGACGTTGCCCTCAAGGTACCGGACCTGAACGTCGTCCGGCTCGGCACCGGGTGCGTCGAAGACGACGTGATACGAGGTCTCGTCCTCGAGAACGTCGACTGGGAGTGATCTGTGGTTCTGGAGGCGACTGTTCGTGCGGCCGATCTGTCGATAGAGTGCGTTCCCGACCGATCGACCGAACTTCTTGAGGCTCACGGGGGGTCACCCCAGGCGGTACGTGCGACGGTGGCGACGGTCGTGGGGACCGGGAGAAGGGCCTGGCAGTACATAGCAAACATGACCGTACTAACGGCTACGATAGTCCGCATTATATCCTTTTCTATGCTTTCAAAAGAAACGTCTGACGACGTCGTCCGTTTTCGGGTCGAACGCGCCGGTATCGTGGTTCGAGGCGACACCGATCAGAGTTCGACCCGCTCGAGACAGTCGGTCCCTCCACAGACCGGACACGACAGCTCCGAGATGCCGAACTCGTCGGGAACGTCGTACGTGTAGTGGTTCTCGAAGATGTCGAGAAAGCAATCCTCGGCAGTACACACGATTTCCTCTGTCGGAGGCATATCGGCTCTTACGGAGCCGAACTAATCAACATTGGCTTCACCCACCACGACTGCAGGCATCGCTCCGAGGGTCACTCGAGCGAGCGCCCGTGATCGAGTACAACTGGGAGTTTGGGAACGGACGGCGGAGCCGGCGTCGACACGAGCGACGGCGTGTAGTCACCGTTTTATCGCTCGAGGCGCTACCGGGAGCCATGACTGACCCCGAGACGCTGTCGGTGACGATCGTCGACGGCTACGTCGACGAGCCCGCACACTTCGGGGTGCCGCCGTACATCTCGACGTATCCCCGGTACGCGGCGGGAGCGCTCGTCGACGCGGGTGTCCCGCACGAGCGGATCACCTACCACACGATCGATCGGCTTCGCGACGAACCCGACTACTGGCGCGACGTCGACGAGGCGGACCTCCTGATCTACCTCGGTGGGATGACCGTTCCCGGCAAGTACGTCGGCGGCACGCCGGCCGAACCAGACGAAGTCCGAAAGCTCGCCTGGACCGCGAACGGCACCAGCCTGATGGGCGGGCCCGTCAAGTTCGGCGTCGGCGACGAGAACGCCGGCGCGACCGAGACCGAACGCCAGGACCTGGACTTCGATTTCGTCGCCAAGGGTGACGTCGAGGCCGCCGTCTACGACCTCGTCGAGAGCGGGCTCGAAGGCTTCAACAACCGCATGCGCGACATCGACGAGGTGTCGCGGTGGGCCCGGGAGGGTGCGTTCATCGTCGACCAACACCCCAACCATCCCGAGTACCTCATCGCGGAACTCGAGACCTCGCGGGGCTGTGCGTATCGCTGTTCGTTCTGTACGGAACCGCTCTACGGCAACCCCTCCTTCCGGCCGCCGCCGACGGTCGTCGGCGAGGTCGACGCGCTATCGGACCACGGCGTCAAACACTTCCGGATCGGCCGTCAGGCGGACATCCTCGCCTACGGAGGGGACGGAGAAGCGCCCAACCCGGACGCCCTGCGCCAGCTCTACAGCGGGATCCGGGAGGTCGCGCCCGACCTCGAGACGCTCCACCTGGACAACATGAACCCCATCACGATCGTCGAGTGGCCCGAGCAGAGCCGCGAGGGGATCCGGATCATCGCCGAACACAACACGCCCGGCGACACGGCCGCCTTCGGCCTCGAGTCGGCCGACCCGGTCGTCCAGGAGGAGAACAACCTCAACGTCACCGCCGAGGAGTGTTTCGAAGCGGTTCGGATCGTCAACGAGGAGGCCGGCTGGCGGCCCGGTGAAGACCCCGAAGATGCCCCCACCTTCGGTGACGACGCGCCGCGACGGCTCCCGAAGCTCCTCCCCGGGATCAACCTCCTGCACGGCCTCAAGGGCGAACGAGAGGAGACCTACGAGCGCAATCGCGCGTTCCTCCAGCGCGTCTACGACGAGGGCTACATGCTCCGGCGGATCAACATCCGACAGGTGATGGCCTTCGACGGGACCGACATGAGCGACACGGGGGCCGAGATCGCGAACGAGCACAAACAGCTGTTCAAACGCTACAAGAAGCAAGTCCGCGAGGAAATCGACAACCCCATGCTCGAGCGCGTCGCCCCGCCGGGGACCGTCCTCCCGGACGTTCACCTCGAGTACCACCAGGACGGCAAGACCTTCGGTCGCCAACTGGGGACCTACCCGCTGCTGGTCGGGATTCCGGGCGAGCGCCGACTCGGGGAGACGGTCGACGTCGCCATCGTCGATCACGGCTACCGCTCGGTGACCGGCGTTCCCTACCCGCTCGATCTCAACGCGGCCTCGATGAACGAACTGACCGCGATCCCCGGTATCGGCGACAGCACCGCCGGCGACATCGTCGTCAACCGGCCCTACGAGTCGGTCACCGATGCCGACCTGGGGACGGAGTTCGACCTCTCTCGATTCGTGACGACGCGCCCGCTCGAGACCGCCGACTAACGGAGGGCCCTCTCGCTTCGGTCCGGTTTGCCGGGGTGCTCGATCCGGACGCGCCCGATCCGTCGGCGGATCGGTGGTTCCGTGTCGGTAGTTCTATTATGGATGGGAATATGCACTGAAATAGAGGGTCTACCTGTGGAGATATCTGAAAAACTGCTGTGTCTGTTCAGTACGGACGTTTCCGAGGAAGAGGATCGATACGTCATCGAAGTACCGCGTCAGGAAATCGAAACCGGCGACGTCGACCCCGGGGACGTGTACCGCGTCGCGCTCATTTCCCGCGAGGACGAGGACGAGACCGACGGCGGGTCGGCGACCGCCACGGCCGGAAGTGTGCCGTCCGAACCACAGCCACCGGTCGACGTCGGCGAAACGCGCTACGTCGAGATCGAAGACATCGGCAAACAGGGCGACGGTATCGCCCGGGTCGAACGCGGCTACGTCATCATCGTTCCCGGTGCCGACGTCGGCGACCGCGTCAAGATCGAAGTGACCGAGGTCAAGTCGAACTTCGCCGTCGGCGAAATCATCGAAGAGACGTTCTAGGACGGCGTTCGGACGGACGGTCGGTAGCGACCGGGGTTGCTGTCCCGCCGTCAGCCGACGGGCAGCGGATGGCCCGACCGCGGTTCGACGACCGCCGCCGGACCCGGCGACGAGGTCCGGCAGCGAAGTCCCTATACCATCTCCATCCTAAGCGCCGGCCATGCAAGCGCTGGTCATCGCGGCACACGGATCGCATCTGAATCCAGACGCGTCGGACCCGACCTACGCCCACGCGGACACCATTCGCGAGACGGGTGCGTTCGACGAGGTTCGCGAGGCGTTCTGGAAGGAGGAACCACACTTCCGCGAGGTGATCCGGACCCTCGAGTCCGACGAGGTGTTCGTCGTTCCGCTCTTCATCAGCGAGGGCTACTTCACCGAGGAGGTCATTCCCCGCGAACTACGCCTCGAGGAGTGGGATCCGGACAGATGGGAGTCCGACGGGACCAGCGCCTCGCAGGCCACGCTCGAGGCCGAGGACGTCGGCAAGACGATCCACTACTGTGGACCGGTCGGGACCCACGACGCGATGACGGACGTGATCGTCCAGCGCGCCGAGACCGCGACCGAAGATCCGGACGTCGGCGAGGGATTCGGCCTGTCCGTCGTCGGCCACGGGACCGATCGAAACGAGAACTCCGCGAAGGCGATCAAATATCACAGCGACCGAATCGCCGACCGCGACCGCTTCGACGAGGTGAAGGCGCTGTTCATGGACGAGGAGCCCGAAGTCGACGACGTGACGGACTACTTCGAGAGCGAGGATATCGTCGTCGTGCCGCTCTTTATCGCCGACGGCTACCACACCCAGGAGGACATCCCCGAGGACATGGGCCTGACCGAGGACTACCGACTCGGGTGGGACGTACCGGCCGCGGTCGACGGCCACCGGATCTGGTACACCGGCGCGGTCGGCACCGAGGACCTGATGGCCGACGTCGTCCTCGAGCGGGCGGCGGACGCCGGTGCCGATATCGGCGACGCTCGCGAGGCGGTCCGCGAACTGGCCGCCTCGGTCGCCGACACGGGTCCCGAACCGAGCGCGGGAACGGGTACGGGGGACTGACACGTGACCGTGGCGACGGACGACCTCGAGACGCTGCTCGAACACGCAGCCGCGGGCGTCGCGTTCGACGGCCTGCACGTCGACGAATCCGACGACGGATACCGCCTCGAGACGCCGGACAACGAGTGGACCGGCCTCGACGAGACCGAGTTGCACCACGCACTCGAATCCTGCGAGGAGTACGTGACGAACTGGCGGTACTGGCAGGATCGAGTCGGCGGGGAGGGCACTGCCCGCCGCGCGTTCCTCCGGTGGTGTGAACGAGCACCGCTCGCGGACGCCGAGACTGACCACGCGACGACCGGTCCCTGGAGCGAGCGCAGTGAAGGCGACGCGGACGCCGGTGGAGAGCCCCTCGCAGTGCCCGAGCGCTACGACGCCCTCCGGGACGGCATCGACCGCGAGTGGGGCCAGCTATCGATCACGGCTCGCTTCGTCGACATCGACGACCCCGACGGGGAGCGCGTCTACGACCTGTGGCACGTCGACGACGCCGGCAGCGACATCGCGGCCCTCGAGGTCTACGACGACCCCCGCGATGCGCGGGAGCTCGCGACCTACGACGACGACGGTCGCTACCGGCCGCTGAAGACCGCGCCGACGCTGCCCGCCGGCTGGGCCTTCACCGGGCTCTCGGGCGCGGCCCTCGTCGAGACGGTCGAGTTCTTCTATCCCGCGACGGTCGCCAACTGGCACCGCGAACTGCAGGGGAACCTCGACGTCGATCACTGGCTCGAGACCGCCGAGCGACAGACGGGGATCTACGACGTGATCGACGAACTCCCTCGGGAGGCCGTCGAGTGGATGGCAGAGGCCTGCTGCGTCGATTCCCAGTGTCTCCGCCGCCGGGAGTGGCAGTACGAGGCGGGCGACGAACTCGACGCCGACGGCGGTGACGGCCCCTTCCCCTGTCGCGAGCCGTGCTCGCTCGTGGTCGCCGCCGCTCGCAAGTGGACGACCCTCGAGTCCGAGACGGAACACACCTACGAACTCGAACTCACGACCAGCGAACTGAATCAACTCGAGGAACTGATCGACGCCGTCGCGGAGGACCGAACCGAGGACATACGCGAGGCTGACGTCTACGACGGTGCGAACCGATACCGGGCACGATACCTCCGCGCCAAGCGATTCGACGACGAGGGCGAACTCGAGGCCACGCGAGTCGACGACTGACCGCCTGGCCGCGGTCGCCGTGTTACCGAACCAGCAAGAACAGTGCGACGACGGTACCGACGAGGACGATCGCCATGCCGGCCGTTGCGACGGGCCCGCCGATCGTGGCCGTCGTCAGCGCCGCGATACCGATCGCGACCACTCCGAGTGCCAGTACCCCGAGCGTCGCCGGCTCGAAACCGATTGCGCCGGGCACCCGATCCAGCCCTCGCTCGAGCGTCGTCGGGTCCGGCTCCGATCGAGCGGGTTTCGCGAGCGACTCGTCGACGTCGACGTTCGGTGGGCCGGGAAGGACGGTGACGTCGATCGAGACGGATTCGGAGCCGTAGCCGGTTACCACTTCGAGGTGACCGTCGACGGGCCTGTCGATACCGCCAGTATCGACGGCGATCGGGACGGGCGTGACAGTACCCGGTTCGATGTAGTAGTTCGATCCATCGAGCGATGCGATTCGACCGAGGTCTCCCTCGAGGCGACAGTGAACGTGGGCGGGCGTCTCGTGGCCGTCCAGAAGGAGCGTGAACGACTCGCTGGTCTCGAGGGCGGTCGCGGCCGGCGCGAGCGTGTTGGCCGCCTCGCGATTGACGTGGACGGTGACCTCGGTCACGGACATGATCGGAGCGGCCTCAGGCCGGCGTCTCCTCGCGCATATCCGGCGGCAACAGGTTCGGGATCCCGTCTTCGATCGGGTAGGCCTCTCCGCACTCCGTACAGACGAGGTCGCCGCCGACGACGTCGTCGTCGTCGTACTCGGCGTCCTCGAGTTCCAGATCGTGTTTGTCGAGCGGACAGCAGAGGATATCCAGTAACGACTCGTTCATACTAGATATGCTTGCCGCCTGGAGCAAAAGGTTTCGGGAACGTTGCTCGTCCCCGGTGCGATCGAACCACTCGATCCCATCGTGGCGACTCGAGCGAGCGGCGTCTCTGTCGCGTTCGTCCGTCAGTCTCCACGCCAGATGACGGTCACGACGTCGTCGTCGCGCTCGACCGTCTCGTATCGGTAACCGCGGTCGTCCAATTTCGGGAACAGGAACTGGGGAACCCGGTCGTTTTGCTGGACCAGAACGGTCTCGTCGGGCAGCTCGACGAGTCGCTCGAGCGTCTGCTGGAGCGGATTCGGCGGGCCGAGCGACCGCACGTCGAGGTGCTCCTGGGGTCGATCACTCGGTGCGGCGGTCCGGTCGACGACGCTAGTGAGCGACTGCATGCATAACTGTTCGGTCGGTCGCTTACTATCTTTTCCCCGTACATGTTCCTCCGGGCAGGGGATCGGAGGGGACTACCGGAGCTTCCTCGACGGGACCGGCGACGTTCCCGGAGCTACGCCTCCTGTTTCGGGAACCTGGCGACGAACTCGTCGGGGGCGACCCGTTCGACCTCGTAGCCATCGGCGTCGAACGCCTCGACCTCCGCCTCGAACTCGTAGAACAGCGGCTTGGGTTCGTGATCGTTGACGATCGTCAACGTCTCGCCCGGCTCGAGGGCGTCGAACTCGTCGTGGATCTTCGGATGGCGGTTCACCGGCGGGATCTCTCTGACATCGAGTCGTGTCATGTAGTTCTTCCTGGGTCCGAGTCGGCCATCGGCCTTTGTGCGAACATATTCGCGCTTCGCCTCGGCCGGCTACGCGGATTCGATGAGAACGTGCCAGACGCCGCCGTCGCGTTCCACGCTCTCGTGGGCGAACCCACGCTCGTCGAGTTCCTCGTAGAGCGGTCTGGGTTCGAACGGCGCGATCAACCGCAGTCGTTGGTCGGACTCGAGGTCCCCGAGTGCGGCGATGATGTCGTCGAACGGCGGGCCATCGATCTCCCTGACGTCCAGCGTTCGATCGGTCGGTTTGGTTGCCATTGGTTCCACGTTCGGCCCGCGATCCGTTGGTCGTTCGTCCGAACGTGTTCGAGTACCACAGTCTTCCCGGCGGGTGGGAACCTACCGAACATATTCGTAACCACCAGTATATAGATTCGAACGGAACACGTTCGTATGGCCCAAGCAACCCTTACTCTCACAATGCCCGAGGAGATCTGGATTCAACAGATATCGACGGAGTATCCAGCGGCGACCTTTCGGGTCCTTGCAGCCGTCCCGGGGACGGAGTCCGGATTCGCACTCGTCCGGGTTTCCGGTCCGGCGGTCCCCGAAGTGATCGAGGCGATGAACGACCACCCACAGCTCACCGAAATCACGCTCGCCCAGTGGAGCGACAACGAGGCGACGGTTCACTTCGAGACGACGGTGCCCCTCCTGATGTTTTCCTCTCGAGAGTCGGGGATGCCGATCGAGCTCCCGGTCGAGATTCAGGACGGCGAGGCGTCGATCGAGGTCACTGGCTCCCGGGAACGGCTGGCCGAACTCGCCGAACAGCTCGAACACTTCGGCCTCCAGTATCGGATCGAACACGTACGCGAGCGGCTCCACGAGAGCCAACTCCTCTCGGAGCGCCAGCTCGAGGTCGTCGCGGCCGCCGTCGACGAGGGGTACTACGACACCCCGCGGCGCTGTTCGCTGACCGACCTCGCGGGCCACCTCGACATCGCCAAGTCGACCTGTAGCGAAACGCTCCACCGGGCGGAAGAGGCGATCATCAAGCGGTTCGTCGAGGACCTCCCCAACATCGACCGCGAGGAATCGCTCGAAGAGCAACTCGCGACGAGTTGATCGATCCACTGGGCACACCGGATCAGGGGCCGCCGTGTTCGCTCGTGTTTTGGCGTTGCTCTCTCACCGATCCTGCTGCCCTCCCAGTTTCCTCCTCGAGCGTCGGCGCTGGAGCGATTTAGACACGCTGGTCGCTTCGAACGGGGTGGACGGAGGCGGATAGAAGATCCGCCACCTACTTAAATACTCACGAACATATTCGCGTTGGTTCTCACGTATTGGAAATCGACTCGATAGTACATCAAAGTACGGTTGTGAGACGGGGAATGAGGATCCACAAATGAACGATTTCAAGTGCATGCCGTCGAGTACCTCCGGCATGACACCAGCGTCATATTCAGAGGTGTTCTGATCTAATGAGCACGGACGATGAATCATTCCATCCGCTCGGAAAAGAGTGGGAGGACGACCTCGAGGCGATGCTCGACGATACCGAGTACGACAACGAACTCGGTATGGAGATGGCCCAGGACGCGATGCGGGTCACGAAGGGCGAACTCTCCGAAGCCGAATTCCACGAACGCTATCACGAGGACGTGATGGAGGAGTTCGGCGAGGACCAGCGCCCGACCAAAGAGGCCTACGAAGCGGCCCAAGAGGAGGCAAGCGGCACCGTCTCCAACATGCTCGACGCCTTCGACGGCGACGGCGACGAGACCCGTCGCGAAACGATGAAGAAGATGGGCGTCGGCGCGGCGGCCGTCGGGCTCGGTGCCTGGGGGACCGCCGACGACGGGGAAGAACCCCTCGCGGCGGCCGAAGGAGGGCACGGACCCCGACAGGAGACTACCGAGGAATCGGACACCCAGTGGGGGATGACGATCGACCTCGAGCGCTGTGACGGCTGTCTGACCTGTATGACAGCCTGTACACAGGAGAACGACATCGACAAAGGGGTCAACTGGATGTACGTCATGGCCTGGGAGGACGAGAACAACGGGGGGCCCGGAGAAGACGGCGGGACCGACGTCTACACCGACTTCAACATGGGGAGCGACTTCAATATGCTCGTGCGTCCGTGCCAGCACTGCACGGATGCCCCCTGTGAGAAGGTCTGTCCGACGACGGCCCGTCACACCCGCGACAAGGACGGACTCGTCCTGACCGACTACGACGTCTGTATCGGCTGCCGGTACTGTCAGGTCGCCTGTCCCTACGGCGTCAACTACTTCCAGTGGGACGAACCGAGCGTCGACTACGAGGACATCGACGGGAACGAGGATCCGGAGGATCCCGACGAGATCACCCACGCCGAGTACGAACACGGCGAGCGGTGGGTCGACAGTCGCGCACCCCGCGGTGTGATGAGCAAGTGTACGATGTGTCCGTCCATGCAGGACGGCAAACAGGGAGAGGAGAAGGTCGGAACGACTGCCTGCGAATCCGCTTGCCCGCCGGGCGCGATCCAGTTTGGCAACGTCAAAGACGAGGCCAGCGATCCGTCCCAGCACCGCGAGCACCCGACCAAGAGTCGCGCGATCATTCACCTGGTGAACAGCGTCGAAAGTACCAAATCCGCTCCGTCGGCGGATCAGGTCAACGAGGCCCTCAGCGACGGCGACGACCTCGAGACCGCAATCGAGAATATCGACGGCCTCACCTCGGACATCCTCGCGGTCATGAAGTCGATCGAAATTGTCAGCGAGGGGATGGAGCCCGGTGACAGTGAGAACAACTCTATTCTCGAAGGCGAACAGCAGATTCTCGCGGCCGTCGAGGCCTTCGAGCAGTACGTCGACCTCGAGACCGAGGAGGCGTACGCCGAACTGGGACTCGGCGATGGCAGCGAACAGCAGGCCCAGTTCCGACTCGAACAGTACGCTGGCGACCCGAGTTCGTTCCAGTTGCTCGAGGACATCGGGACGAACCCGAACGTCACCTACCTCGGCCAGCAACCCGGACCGGAGGCCTATCAGGTCGAAGGACCGACCAAGTACGAGGATCAGGACCTCCTCGACAAGCGCCAGGAGGCTCTCGACGAAGAAACGATCGGTCGTGTTGACGGGGTGTCGCTATGAGCACGAAGGAGCCATCAGAAGCGGACATTCTCCGGCCCATCAACACGCTCACGAAGAAGTACTTCATCTTGTACGGTGTCGCGGCACTGGGCCTCGTTGCCTTCCTCATCGCCTGGGCGGTCCAGCTCCAGAAGGGGCTGGTCGTCACCGGTCTCGGCGACTGGGGGAGCGGTGGCGGCTCGACGTGGGGCCTGTACATCGGCGCGTTCATCTGGTGGGTCGGGGTGGCACACGGCGGGATCATCCTCTCGGCCGCCGTCCGCCTGCTGGGCATGGACCGATACATGCCGGTCGCGCGCCTCGCGGAGATGACGACGATCGGTGGCCTCTCGGCCGCCGGCTTCTACATCCTGGTCCACATGGGCCGTCCGGACCGGATGGTGACGAGCGTCATCGGACACTACCACATCACGGTCAATAACTCGCCGCTCGTGTGGGACGTGACCGTCATCACGGCCTACTTCGTGCTGTCGGCGACGTACCTCGGCCTGACGCTACGCTATGACATCACCCGTCTGCGAGACGATCTGCCGGATATGTTCGAGCCGGTCTACAAGCTGATGACCATCGGCTACACGAAGAAGGAAGACCAGGTCATCGATCGGATGGTCTGGTGGCTCGCCGCTGCAGTCATCATCATGGCCCCGCTCTTGCTCCACGGCGGCGTGATCCCGTGGCTGTTCGCGCTCCTGCCGGCGATGCCCGGCTGGACCGGCGCGATTCAGGGGCCGATGTTCCTCAGTATCGCCCTGATGTCGGCGATCAGCGGCATCACGATCATCTCCTACGCGTTCCGCCGAGCCTACGACTGGGACCACATCATCACCGACGACATCTTCCGCGGGATGCTCCTCTGGCTCGGGTTCTTCACCCTGTTGTTCCTGTGGTTCCAGCTCCAGACGATCATCAACGGCGTCTTCCTCGGTCCGACCAACAAGGCGGTCGCAATCGAGGCGAAGATCGCCCACCCGGCTTACCGAGTTGCGATGGCGATGATGTTCGGTACACTCGTCTACATCTTCCTGCAGGGGATCCGTCCAGCCCTGTTCAGTAAGAAGCGAGCGCTTCTCGCCAGTGCGATCATCCTCACCGGGACCCTGACCGAGAAGATCCTCTTCGTCGTCGAAGGCTTCCTGCACCCGACCTTCGACATCTACGCCAACACGCCCGGGACCTACTTCCCGAGCGCGATCGAGTGGCTCTCGCTCGTTGGGACGACTGCGCTGGTTGCACTTTTATTCCTCAACCTCTCGAAGCTCGTCCCAGTGGTCGAACTCCACGCGATCCAACACCTGCGCGGCGACCACGAGCACAGTGAGGAAGCAACCGAACCGGAGGTGGAAGCATGAGTTCAGCATTGACAGTGGCGTCGACGCTCCTGTACCACGGCTACGACGGAACGAGCGGCTTCACCGGCTTCGCCAACGAGGGGACCTGGATCATCTTCGCGGTCATCCTGGTTCCGGTTTACATCATGATCGCGGCGTGGTTCCTCGGTGAGCCCCGCGACACGAAGTCCGGACTGCTCGGTGTGAGCTACCTCGTCGGCCTGACGACGTCGATGTGGGTCGGGATGTTCGTCCTGACCATGCTGATCGGCTTCGTCTTCTACGGTGGCGTGCCCGAACCGTTCAGCAGCGTCGGTCCGCCGTAACCGTCACGAACCGCATCCGAACACCGCGTTCATTTTTTCGCGCTCGACCGCGTCGCCAGCGTGTCGACTCCGGTGACTCTCGAGTTTCGAACCATCACACGTATCCCGTTCGACACCCTCTAATCGGCTAGCACACAGTCACTATGAGCATCACAGAACACGAACTCGAAATCAAACTCGAGGAGGTCGAGGACCCGGACATCGGCGAGGACATCGTCTCGTTGGGGCTGGTCAACGACGTCACGATCGACGACGAGACCGCCCGGATCTCGCTCGCGTTCAACGCGCCGTATGCCCCCTCCGAACTGGAACTTGGCAATCGGATCCGCGAGGTCATCGAGGACGCCGGCCTCGAGCCCGACCTGCGAGCACACGTCGGCGAGGAACATGGGTTCGACGACGAGGTTCTGCCGCGAGTTCGCAACGTCATCGCGGTCTCCTCCGGTAAAGGCGGCGTCGGCAAGACGACGGTCGCGGCCAACCTCGCGGCCGGACTCGAGAAACGCGGTGCGATGGTGGGGCTGCTCGACGCCGACATTCACGGCCCGAACATCCCGCAGATCCTCCCCGTCGAGAGCGAACCCGGCGTCACACCCAACGAGGAAATCGTCCCGCCGCGCTCGGACGGCGTCCGCGTCATCAGTATGGGAATCATGATGGAGGAGGACGACGACCCCGCGATCTTGCGTGGGCCGATGGTCAACAAGTTCATGATGAAGTTCCTCGAGGGCGTCGAGTGGGGCAAGCTGGACTACCTCATCGTGGATCTGCCGCCGGGCACCGGCGACGCGACGTTGAACCTGCTGCAGTCGATGCCGGTAGCGGGCTCGGTCGTCGTCACGACGCCCCAGGAGATGGCACTGGACGACACCCGAAAGGGGATCCAGATGTTCAACAAACACGACACCCCGGTGCTGGGCGTCGTCGAGAACATGAGTTCCTTTATCTGTCCGTCCTGTGGCGACCAGCACGGGCTGTTCGGGACCAGCGGTGCGGATACCATCGTCGACCAGTACGACGTGCCGTTGCTGGGCCGGATCCCGATCCATCCCGACTTCGGTGCCGACGGTAGCGAGGGGGCACTCGTCAAGGACGACGACAGCGAGGTTCAGAGCCACCTCGAGGACGTCGTCGGCGAGGTCGCAGACCGGATCGGCGAGCAAAACCGCCGCCGGGTCTCGGAGAACGTCACGCACGAACCCACGAACAAGCTGCCGACCGAGACCGAAGACTGAGACGGGTTGTCGTAACGATTCCCCGGAGGGACCGCAGGGCGATCCCGGTCCTACCGGGAATGGGTTACAGTAGACCGTCTGAGCGCCCGGTCGCTACAGGGAATGGGTTACAGTAGACCGTCTGAGCGCCCGGTCGCTACAGGGACGTCCGCGCCGGTCTCCTTCCGCTTCGCGCTTCCAGTGCTGTTATAGTGCGCTCGACCGAATCGACCCACATGCTCGATACCGACGCCGATGCCATCGCCGACCTCGAGCCCGCCGACGGCGAGGTCGAAACCGCGGAACTGGTCGTCAGCGACGACGTACTCGTCAAGGCGTTCGCCCTCGGTCCCGGTGGCGAACTCGAGGCCCACGATCATCCCGGGAGTACGAACGTCTTCCACGTACTCGAGGGAACGGTGACCGTAATACAGGACGACGAACGCGCGCGGATCGACGCGCCCGGCGTCGTCCATCACGAGCGCGGCGTCGCCCACGGCGCGCGAAACGAGACCGACGAGACGGTGGTTTTCACCGCGAGCCTCTGTCCGCTGCCGTCCTGACGACGGGGCGGGCGGATCGCCGCCAGTCAGTGCCGGGGAACCCACGACCCGTCTGGGGTCGCCGGTCACTCGGAACGGGGGGCCGGCTCACTCGCGTCGCGTCGGGCCGTCCGAGCACAGCGCGGCGACGTACTTGCTGACGTGATCGTCGATCCGGCGCTTGTAGCCGGCCTGCCGGGCCAGCCGATCGAGTTCGCGCGCGACGAGACTGCCGTACTGGACCGCTTTCTTGTCCCTGCTGGCGACGTCCGCCGGCAGATACTCGGCCGCAACCCGTCGGAACCCGCGCTTTCGTTCGTCCTCGTCGGCCAGTAGCTCGTCCGGGAGTCGGAGCGCCGCCTCGACCACGGCGTCGTGGAGGAACGGTGCGACCGGCTCGAGACCAGTCGCTTCGATCGTCAGCACGTCCCGTGGAAGCTGATCGGGCAGGCTCCGAATCTGTTCCCGGACGGCTCCCCGAACCGTCTCGGCGTCGACCCGATGATCGAGCCGGACGACCTTCTCGTAGCCGCCGAACAGTTCGTCGGCCCCCTGGCCGACCGCGAGCGCGTCGAACCCGTCCGCGGCGACGCGTTCGCCGACCAGAGACAGCGGAAGGGCGATCTGGACGTCCATCGCGTTCGTCCGCCCGGTCGCTCGGGCGACCCGGGGAACCGCACGCTCGAGGTCGGCCGGCTCGAGGTCGACGACGGTGAGATCGCGTCCCATCGCGTCGGCGGCCGTCCGCGCGGCCTCGACGTCGTGGCTGTCGGGGAAGCCGACGACGTACAGCGGCGCGTCGAGGAGTTCGGCGACCAGCGCCGAGTCGACGCCCCCCGAGAACGCGACGGCGATATCGCGATCTGCCGAGTCGACGGCGTCGGCCGCCGTTTCGATCGCCGTCTCGAGTCCCTCGAGTGCGGCCTCGTGGGCGACGGGCTCGGGATCGGGCAGCGACCACTGGGATTCCGGCTCGGGGAGTGGACCGTCGACGGCCGTGGCCCCACCGGCCGGAACGAGCGTCGGTTCCTCGAGTGCGCTCGGCTCGAACGCCCAGTTTCGGGTCGCGTCCGTATCGGCTCCGTCGTCGACGAACAGCGGCACCCGTCCGAGGACGTCGCGAACGAGCAGGTCGTCGACCACCCCTGCGAAGCCGGCGGTTCCGGGGAGGGAGTCGCCACGCTCGAGCGCGTCGCGGACGGTCGTCGGGTCGGTACCGCGAAGGTGTGGTTCTGTCATCGGACGAGTTTCAAAACGTGACTCAGTCGTCGCGTGACGCCGCCGGCGAACTGCTGGATGCTGATCCGCCACGGCGTTCGCTTCCCTTCGACGGTCGTTCGCCCGTCAGCGATCGCTGCGAGGATCGCGGCGGCCGAGCGATCCTCGGCGTCGACGCGGGTGACCGCCTGTCCGACCATCTCGCTGATGTGGGCGTCGCTGCCGGCAGTCATGGGCAGGTCCCGCGACCGCGCGTAGCGTTCGGCTTGCCGGTTCGCCCGGCCGGTGAACAGCCGGGAGTTGTAGACTTCGATCGCGTCCCCCATGGCGAGTTGTTCGCGGGAGATCCGGGCCATCACCCCGTGGCGTGACTCCTGAAACGGGTGGGGGATCACCGCGAGCCCGTCCTGCTCGTGGATCGCCTCGAGCGTCGATTCGAACGACAGGCCTGGCGGGATGGCCTCCTCGACCCCCAGTCCCAGGACGTGGCCCGCCTTGCTCGAGATCTCCATCCCGGGAATGCCGACCAGGCCGTACTCGGGGGCGCGCTCGACGGCCTCGAGGCTAGCGTCGATTTCGTCGTGGTCCGTCACTGCGATCGCGTCGAGTCCGACGGCTTCCGCTTGCTCCAGGATGAGTTCGATCGGATCGCGGCCGTCGTAGGACAACGACGAGTGCGTGTGAAGTTCGACCGACAGCACGAGCGCACGTTTCGGCGGCCCGATCAAAAACGACTCGGTCCTCCCGTTCGGTGACCGCTCGTCGAGAACCCGATCGAATTCGACGGAGTGTCACGTTACTCCTCGTCGTTCCAGGGGTCCGTCGTGTGCGTGTCGATATCGTACGTCGACGATGCCCGCTCGTGTCGGATCCGTTCGTCGACCAGGTCCGGTATCGCCGCCGAGTGGTCGGCATCGGTTTGCCAGGCGGCGACGAGGACGATACCGGCACCGATCGTGCCCAGAAGCGCGTTTCCCGTCAGGACTCCAAAAGCAACCACCGTGGCTGCGACGACTCCCAGAACGATCCGTCGGACCCACAGCTGCTTTCGTACTTCGTCTTCGTGGACGGCCACGATTCGTTTCCCCTCTCCCGCTGGAACCGACCGATAGCTGGCCCCCGCTGTCGTCTCGTATCGAAGGACGTCGACCAGTTCCGGGTATTCGACGCTCTCGTCGGCCATTCGTCTCCCAGGTCGTCACCGTGTGATAGTAAACGTTGCCGACGGCATCGTTGCTTCGCCGTCTACCGACGGGGACGTCGTCGACGACTCGGTGCTGTCCCGTCGGTCGGCAGGGTCAACGCCCGAACGGCGACGAGTTCGTCCCGGCGGGTCGCGTCGATCAATGCACGACCGTGTATATAGAAACCCCTTTACTGCCCGACTTCCACCACCGACATGAATGAGTCTTGCCGATTCGGACCGCGAACTCGTCGTTTCCGAGCTGGGGCGGGAACCGACTCGAGCGGAGGCGGCGCTGTTCGAGAACCTCTGGAGCGAACACTGCGCGTACCGCTCCTCGCGACCGCTGCTGTCGGCGTTCGACAGCGAGGGCGAGCAGGTCGTCGTCGGGCCGGGCGACGACGCAGCGGTCGTCTCGCTGGATGATGAGACGTATATTACAATGGGAATCGAGAGCCACAACCATCCCTCCTACGTGGATCCGTTCGACGGCGCGGCGACGGGCGTCGGCGGCATCGTCCGGGACACCCTCTCGATGGGGGCCTACCCGATCGCGCTCGCGGATTCGCTGTACTTCGGGGAGTTCGACGACGAACACTCGAAGTACCTCTTCGAGGGCGTCGTCGAGGGGATCAGCCACTACGGGAACTGCATCGGCGTTCCGACGGTCGCCGGCAGCGTCGACTTCCATCCCGACTACGAGGGGAATCCGTTGGTCAACGTCGCCTGCGTCGGCCTGACCACCGAGGAACGTCTCGTCACCGCCGAGGCCCAGGAGCCCGGCAACAAACTCGTGCTCGTCGGGAACGGGACCGGCCGGGACGGACTCGGCGGCGCGAGCTTCGCCAGCGAAGACCTCGCGGAGGACGCCGAGACGGAGGACCGACCCGCGGTACAGGTCGGCGACCCATACGCCGAAAAGTTACTCATCGAGGCCAACGAGGCGCTCGTCGACGAAGACCTGATCGAGTCCGCCCGCGACCTCGGTGCCGCCGGCCTCGGCGGTGCCTCCAGCGAGATGGTCGCCAAGGCCGATCTCGGCGCACACATCGAACTCGAGCGGGTTCACCAGCGCGAGCCGAACATGAACGCGCTGGAGATCCTCCTCGCGGAATCCCAGGAGCGGATGTGTTACGAGGTCGAACCGGACAACGTCGACCGCGTGCGCGAGCTCGTCGAGCGGTTCGATCTGGGCTGTTCAGTTATCGGCGAGGTCACCGACGGCAACTACGTCTGCACCTTCGAGGGCGAGACGGTCGTCGACGTGGACGCGTACTTCCTCGGCGAGGGCGCGCCGATGAACGACCTCTCGACCGCGGACCCGGCGGAACCCGAAACCGATCTGCCCGACGTCGACCTCGAGGATGCGTTCGAAGCGATCGTCTCGAGCCCGAACACCGCCTCGAAGCGGTGGGTCTACCGGCAGTACGACCACGAGGTCGGCGTGCGCACGAGCGTCGGGCCGGGCGACGACGCCGCGATCATCGCGGTCCGAGAGGCCGAACAGGGGCTCGCGCTCTCCTCCGGTGGCGCTCCGAACTGGACCGACGTCGCACCGTACGAGGGTGCCCGCGCGGTGGCCCTCGAGAACGCGACGAACATCGCGGCCAAGGGGGCGACGCCGCTGGCCGCGGTCGACTGTCTCAACGGCGGCAATCCCGAGAAGCCCGACGTCTACGGCGGCTTCACTGGGATCGTCGACGGGCTCGCCGAGATGTGCGAAACCCTCTCCACGCCGGTCGTCGGCGGGAACGTCTCGCTGTACAACGACTCCGTCGCGGGACCGATACCGCCGACGCCGACGCTGGCGATGGTCGGCTCCAAGGACGGGTACGACGCGCCGCCGCTGGCGGTCGAGCCCGACGGCGACTTGCTTCTCGTCGGCGACCTCGGCCTCGAGGCCGGATCTCCCCGCCTCGGCGGCTCCGAGTATCTCGCCCAGTTCGACGGCAGCGACGCCTTCCCCGACCTCCCGGCCGATCCGGCGGCCGTCGTCGAGACCCTCGCTGCGGTCGCGAACGACGACGCGACCCTCGCAGTCCACGACGTCAGCCACGGCGGCCTCGCCGTCGCGCTCGCGGAGATGGTCACCGAGGACGCCGGGCTCGAGGTGGCGATTCCGAGCGACCAGCCGGCAGGGGCGTTGTTCCACGAACAGCCGGGGCGCGCACTCGTCCAGACCGAGTCGCCGGAGGCGGTCCGCGAGGCGTTCGACGGCGTCGCACCGGTCGTCGAACTCGGCTCGGCGACCGACGACGGTCGACTCGCGGTCGACGCCGGTCGGACGCTGACGGCCGACGCAGCCGAGATCCGCGACCGTCGCGGAACGATCGAACGGGAACTCGAGTGACGGTGCGCAAATCCGAGTAAGGGTTCGGGAACCCGGCTACCGATTCAGTCGCTCGAATTTTTCATCGACTGTCCGGTATATTGATATACGGCCGGGACGATTCGTCCAACGAGCCGACACGCCAAGAGGAACGCCGATGACTACTGATACCCCGTCCGTCCTGATCGTCGAAGACGAGCCCGACCTCGCGAACCTCTATGCCGCCTGGCTCGAGGCCGAGTGCGACGTCGAAACGTCCTACGACGGCACCGAAGCCCTCGATGCGATCGACGAATCGATCGACGTCGTCCTGCTGGACCGGCGGATGCCGGGCCTCTCGGGCGATACCGTCCTCGATACGATTCGGGAACGGGGCCTCGACTGCCGGGTTGCGATGGTGACGGCGGTCGAGCCCGATTTCGACATCATCGAGATGGGGTTCGACGACTACCTCGTCAAGCCGGTTTCGAAGGACGAACTGATCGCCATCATCGATCAACTGCTGCTCCGGACGAGTTACGACGCACAGCTGCAAGAGTTCTTCGCACTGGCCTCGAAGAAGGCGCTGCTAGACGATCAGAAAACGGAGGCCGAACGCCGCTCGAGCCAGGAGTACGCCGAACTCAAAGACCGGCTGGCCGTCCTTCGAGTGCAGGTCAACGATACGATGCAGGAACTGCTCGAGCAAGACGGCTACCGACAGCTCTGTCGGGATATTACGAGCGAATCGGTACTGCAGGAATAATCGCTCGAGTCCCGGCAGCGACCGTCGGCCCGCCGGACGACGTGGCCCGCTGGGCTAGTCGGTCGCGCTTCCGTGACTCACTCGCGGAGCCGTTCGAGGGTCGTTACGTCTCGAATTTCGATCCGCGTGCCGCCGTTGTCCCCGTTGGTGACGGAACACTCCCAGTCGTGGGCTTTGGCGATGGCCCGGACGAGTGCGAGGCCGAGGCCGTCGATCGCGGTTTCGTCGTCGGCGGTCGGATCGAGCACGCGGTCGTGTGCGGTCGGCGGAATCTCGGTAGCGTCGTCGAGGAGGAAAAACCCTCGACTGCCGCCGTCGTCGAACCCGACGAGGCCGATCCGGATCGTGACGTCGCCCTCGGCCCGCGCGGTGGCACTGTCGAACGCCGTCTCGATGAGATGGCCGAACCGGTCGGGATCGGCCCGGAGCGTGGCCGAGCCGTCGACGACGACCGCATCCGTCTCGAGTTGCGAGTCGCTGATGGCGTCTTCGATCGCCGCCTCGAGATCGAGTCTGGTGCGGGTCCCGACGGCCGAGGCGTTGCGGGCGAACTCCCGGATGTCGTCGACGAGTCGTTCGGCTCGATCGAGCGTCGTTTCGACGGTGTCCTCCGCGAGCGGAAACTCCCATTCGTCGGTCGTCTCCGCTTCCAAGGCGTCGGCGACGGTCTCGAGTTGGTCTTTCAGATCGCTCGAGAGGACGTCGGCGATGGCCTCGAGGCGGTCGGTCTGGCGCTCGAGTTCGGCCGTCCGGTCCCGCAGGACCTGCTCCCGATCGGCTCGATCGAGGGCGGCGCGCGTGTTCTCGACGAGCGTCGAGATGAGATCGATATCGGTCTCGTCGAACCGGTAGGGATCCAGCGAGCCGGTCATGAGAATACCGTGTGTCCCGATCGGTGCGATGATCTCCGATTCGAGGGGCGTGTCCGGGTTGTAGAGGTTGTCGATGGTCCCGAGATCGTCGAACAGCTGGACTTCGCCGGCTTCGAAGACGTCCCAGACGAGGCCTTCGCCGGGGTTGAACCGCGGGAGACCGCCGAATTCGTCGTGTGCACCGGCGGTCCCGGCGACGGGTTCGAGGTAGCCCCGTTCTTCCTCGAGCAGCCAGACGCCGCTGATGGGGAGATCGAGCAGATCGCTCCCGGCGTGGACGGCGATCGCACAGATCTCCTCGGGATCGTCGGACTCGAGGAGCCACCGGGTGATCTCGTGGAGCGACGTGACGACGCGGTCGTACTCGTACCGGTCGGTGATGTCCCGGATGACGGCGGCGACGGTGGCGGTGTTGTCCTCGATCGGGACGAATCTGAACTCGGCCATCCGCGCATCACCCTCCGGACCGACGTAGGCGACCTCGAGCTGGCTGCGGTCGGCGTTTCCGACGTCGACGTCGGTGATCGCCCGGCCGATATCGACGGCGGATTCGCCGTCGATTCCCGCCAGTTCGGTGAGCGTCTCGACGTGTTCGCCGACGAGTTCCGTGCGATCGGCACCGAGGATCGTCTCCGTCGCGCCGTTGACGGTGACGATCTCGCGGTTGCGATCGAGCGTCACGACGGCGTCGTGGACCGCCTCGACGACGGCAGCGTGTTGGGCTAACGTCGTCTCCTGGGCCTTTCGCTCGGTGACGTCGCGCATGAACACCGACAGCCCGGATTCGGAGGGGTAGGCCCGCGCTTCGAACCAGGTCTCGAGGTGCGTGTGGTAGATCTCGAAGGAGACCGACACCTGTTCGTCCATCGCGCGGTGGAACCCGTCGGGGAACTGCGTCTCGACGGTCTGGGGGAACTCGTCCCACATGACCCGCCCGATCAGGTCCTCGCGGGACCGTTCGAGCAACGTCTCGGCCCGTTCGTTGAGATAGGTAAATCGAAACCCCGTATCGAGTGCGAAGAAGGCGTCGGTGACCCGGTCGACGATCGGTACCGATCGCATCGTCACGTCTGTTCACCCCCGCCCAGTGACGGATTCGTCTCCCCTTCCCGCTCGAGGCTATCGCCTCTCACAGCCGTTGCGATCATCGACGGACAGTCAGCACATAGTAAGAGAATCCCCTATTTCAGTGTCGTGGCCGAGCGTCCGAGTGGTACTAGATGGCATATGACCCCGTCCGTGGCCGGTCCCCGTCCCCTGCCAGTCGGACAGATCGTCCGACGCAGCGTCTCGAGCGATCAAAATCGATCGCCGAGATAGACCTCGGTTTGGGGAAAGAGCGTCGAAAGAACGTCTCCGGGCTCCGGAGCGGCCGTCTCGATCCGACCGGTTCGCTCGAGGGTTTCTGCGGACTGGAACCCGACGACGAGCTGTGAGAGCGCACCGATTTCGAGGCGGACATCGGCGTCGGCCGCCGCGTTCGACCGACCGTCCAGCCGGGTACAGTCCGCCTGGCCGGCCGCGATCGCCAGCTCGAATACACCTTCGTTCCACTCGGCCAGTGGATCCTCGACGGCGATCGTCGTACTGACGTCGAGATCCGGGTACGAGAGGGCGGAGAGCGTCGCCGCGACGTCGACGATCCGGACCATCGGGCCGTTCTCGACGACGGTCTCGATCTCGTCGGGGTCTCGAGCGAGATCGCGGAGCGGAACGCCCGAAGGCACGCGAAGCCGCACACGCTCGACCTGCGACCCGTGGTCGTGACAGAACGACAGCAACGCCAGGGTGGCCTCGTGATCGGCGGCCACGAGTTCGGAGACGGCCATCGTCCGGTCGCCCATCTCGCCGTCGATCGTGTAGACGAGATATCCCCGCACCCGACCGTCGCGTTCGTACGCGTAGACGAACGGATCCCGATCGTGGCCGCCGAATACGCGATAGCGCCACCAGTCTTCCTCACGCTCGAGGGACAGCGAGTATCGGTCGGCGTGGGCTTCGTAGGCCGGTGTGAGCGACCGGAACTCGTCGGCCTCGAGTCGGCGGATCGAACCCGCGTCCCGGTCGACGGCGTCGGTCGCGAACGAGAGCACCGACGGCTCGCACTCGTGGGTGACGATTCGGTTGCACGTGTCCCAGCCATACTGGCGGTAGAACCGATAACTGAACGGCCACAGCACGGAAAACCGGATCTCACGGTCGCGATACTCCGCGAGCGAGCGGGCGAGCAACTGCCGAACGTACCCCCGACGGCGGTACTCGGGTGGCGTCGCGACGGACGCGAGCCCGGCGGTCCGGTGGCACTCCTCGCGCACTCGGGACTCGAGCCAGTAGTGTCGACAGACACAGCGTGGCTCCGCGTCGTCGGCCCCATCGGTTTCGTACACGCCGCGACGGGACCCGAGCGTCGCTCGGGGCCGCTCGTGTTCGTCGGGATCGTACGCCGGGACCCCCTCTTCGGGCCTGAACGCGTAGCTGCGGTACTCGTGAAAGACGTCCCGTTCGTCCGGGATGGGACGATAGTCGACCATGCAAACGAAAGCGGCGGCGACCGGCAAAACTGTTCCCGATCAAAAGCGATCCGCGACCCGTCTGGACGATCGTCAGTCAGTCCCTCCACACCGACCAGGGGATGGCGTGGCCCCAGTGACGGCAGCCGTCTCAGACGTGCTCGTCGACGAACGCCTCGATACGGTCGAGCGCTTGCCGGAGGTCACCGAGCCCGGTCGCGTAGGAAACCCGCAGGTGGCCTTCACCGACGTCGCCGAAGACGTCGCCGGGAACGACTGCCACCCCCTGTTCGCGAAGGACCGCCTCGGCGAACTCCTCGGCCGTGAAGCCATCGGGGACTTCGGGGAAGCAGTAGAACGCCCCCTTGGCTTCGAAGACGTCCATCCCGATCTCGCGAAAGCGCGAGAGGACGAACTGTCGGCGACGGTCGTACTGGTCGACCATCTCCTGGACGTCGTTCGCACACGAATCCAGGGCCTCGAGGGCGGCGTACTGGGCCGTCGTCGGGGCCGAGAGCATCGTGTACTGGTGGATCTTGTTCATCGCACCGATCGCATCGGCGGGGCCAAGCGCGTAGCCGAGTCGAAGGCCGGTCATCGCGTGGGCCTTCGAGAAGCCGTTGAAGACGATAGTCCGCTCGCGCATCCCCTCGAAGCTCGCGATCGAGGTATGCTCGCCGTCGTAGGTCAACTCGGCGTAGATCTCGTCGGAGAAGACCATCAGGTCGTGCTCGCGGGCGAAGTCGGCGATCGGCTCGAGGTCCTCGGCGGGCATGATCGCGCCCGTCGGGTTGTTGGGGTAACAGAGGACGAGCACGTCCGCGTCGGCCGCGCCGGCCTGCTCGAGTCCTTCGACGGTGAGGCGAAACTCGTCGTCTTTCGTGGTCGGGACCGGCAGCACCTCGCCGCCGGCGAAGATCACGCCGGGTTCGTAGGAGATGTACGACGGCTGGGCGATCGCGACCGTGTCGCCGGGATCGACGAACGCCCGGAAGGCGAGATCGACCGCCTCGCTCGCACCCGCCGTGACGATGATCTCCTCGTCGGGGTCGTAGCCCAGCTCGAACCGGTCGGCGACGTAGTCGGCGATCGACTCGCGGAGTTCGCGCTTACCACGGTTTGCCGTGTAGGACGTCTTGCCCTGCTCGAGGGAGGTAATCGCGGCGTCGCGGGCGGCCCACGGCGTCGCGAAGTCGGGCTCGCCCACACCCAGCGAGATGACCTCGTCGCGTTCCTCGGCGATCTCGAAGAAGCGCCGAATGCCCGACGGCGGGACCGCCTGCACGCGGTCTGACAGTTCGAACGTCATGGTCAGGGTGAGAACGAGAGGCGATCGTCGCCCTCGCCGTCGCCGAGTTCGATGCCGTTCTCCTTGTAGGAGGTCATCACGTAGTGGGTGACCGTCTGCGTGATCTCGGGGACCGGCGCGACCTTCTCGCTGATGAACTGGGAGACCTCGCGGATGGAGTCGCCCTCGACTTCCATATCGAAGTCGTAGTCGCCGCTGATCAGTCGCAGGGCTTTGACCTGCGGGAACCGTGCGAGGCGCTCCGCGATGTCGTCGTAGCCCGTCTCGCGGTCGAGCGTGACGTTCAACTCCACCTCGGCCCGGACGCGTTCGTCCTCCAGTTTGTCCCAGTCGACGACCGCCTGGTAGCCCCGGACGACGCCCGCTGCCTCGAGCTCCTCGATGGTTGCCTCGACCTCGCTCTCCTCGAGGTCGGTCATTCGCGCGATATCCGCCGTGGAGTAGCGCGCGTTCTCACGGAGCAACTCGAGCACCTCGCGTTCGCTCATACCGCTTGGAAGCGCGAGCGCGAGTAAAGGTTTAACGTTGTTCGGCCGGCGGCCTGCGGGGGACGGTCGTCGAGTGCGGGACCCACGACGAGGTGCTCGCGATGGACGGTCCGTACGCGACGCTGTAGGGTGTCAAGCCGGTGAAACCGGTGCAATGCCCAGCCTCCTCAAGACGCCCCGCGGTTCTGTCGGCGGAAATTTTAGGCTTGCCTAATAACCAGAGTATTTATTGGTTTTTAGGCTAGCCTAAAAACCATGGAGGTAGATGAGACAACACACGATGTACCGACACGCAGAGACACGCTAAAATACGGCGCAACGCTCGCGACCGGCGTTGCCCTCGCCGGCTGTTCAGAGTTGGCCGACCAGAGCAAGCAAGGCGAGACGAGTGGGAACGACTCGTACTCGGTGTCGATGGAACCGATGGGAAGCGTCACCTTCGAGACGGTACCCGAGCGCTGGGTCGCGTACGACGGCGGATACGCCGATATGGCCGTCGCACTGGGGCAAGCTGATGGATTAGCGGGGCTCGGCGGAGCGAACCGGTACTACACCTACGTGTACGACGAACTCCCCGGAGTCACAGTCGATCGAGCTGTCCTCGAGTCCTATCCGGAGGTCCGGACCAAAGAGGAGTTCTACGAACTCGACAGCGACGTGCACCTGTACGACCCACAGATGCTCATCAACTGGTTCGGGTGGGACGATGCGGATATCGACGAAATCACGTCGATGGTCGCGCCGTTCGTCGGCAACCTGATCTTCCGTCGATCGGACGAATGGCACGATTACCGCTACTACACGTTATACGAGGCCTTCGAGAAAGTAGCGGCAGTGTTCCAACAGCGTGATCGCTACGAGGCGTTTCTCGAACTCCACACCACGTTCATCGCGTCGGTGCAGGAGCGGCTCCCACCGGCCGACGACCGTCCGTCCGTCTTCCTCACGTTCGAGGGTGCCGAAGAGCCGGAGGCGTTCTCGCCGTACCGGCTCGACGACGAGGGGACGAGCAAGAAACAGTGGCGGGACCTCGGTATCCACGACGCACTGGCGGGGACGGGAACCGAGAATCTCAGCACCACGAACCGGGGAAAACTCGATTACGAGAACCTGCTTGAAATCGACCCTGATGTGATCCTCATCCGCGGCCACGAGCGGAAGTCCGCGACGGAATTCCGTGACACGGTTCTCGACTATATGCAGCGCCATCCCGTCGGGAGTGAACTCACTGCCGTACAGAACGGGCGCGTGTATCGCGGCGGTTACCTCAACCAGGGCCCGATTCACAACCTCTTCCTGACCGAACGGGCAGCGAAGCAACTGTTCCCAGAAGAGTTCGGCGATGTGACCGGCGACGAACACCTCTTCGATCGACAGGAAGTCGCGGACATCATCAACGGAGCGATCTGACCGAACGCACCCACGAACGACGGCAGTCCCGCAAGCGAGATCGGTTCTCGGAACGCGATACGAGGGCGCTCCGTCGCAGGCCCACACTCGAGCGGCCGCTCACCTGACTCGCGTCACGATACCGGCAGTCCCGTCGGCTGCGGCGACGGAACCCGGCGAGACGGCGCTGTTCGGGCTGTATCAGCGATAATTCTTGAACAGCAGCGCACGCACGTCGTCTTTCGTCTGTACCTGTTCGCTCGAGCCGTCGGGGAGTTCGACCGTGTACCGGTAGTCCGCCGAGTCCGATTCCCCCCACTTGTCGTCGTGGGTCTCGAGCAGGCTCATCATCTCGTCGAGCATATCGTCGTCGTCGGCCGAGCCGTCACCGTCGTCAGCCACATCGCCCTCGTCGACCGAATCGTCACCGTCGTCGGCACCGTCCGCACCCGCGTCGGTATCGGCGTCCGTCTCGGCCGCCGCTTCGTCGCCGCCACTCGAGTCGGCCGCGCCCGACCCGTCGGGCTCTCCGTCGAGATCGGCGGCTTCACCGTCCCGAGCGTCGTCCGGTGCCGGCGTCTCGTCTTCGACGTAGGAGACCGCCTCGAGTTCGTGGGGATCGTCGTCGCCCTCGATTGCGGCCCCGACGGACGCGGTGACGTCGTCCGTTGCCGAGGAATCGAACTCGTCGGCGTCGATTTCGATCTCCTCGTCGAGGTTGTCGATCAGGAACTGGACGGCGTCGCGCTCGCGGACGAAGCCGTACTTGCCGACGACCGATTCGGAGATTTCCTCGCGGAGGTGCTGGATGAACGCGTACTGTTCGTCGGTGATCTCGAGTGTCTTCATACCCTACTCGATGCGGCCGGGGGTACTAATATGTGAGTCGTCACGATCCGAGAACAGGCGTCCATCTCGTCTCGAAACCACTAGAATTAACCGACTGCCGTAGTTAGATTCAGACTCCGATGGACGATGCACTCGAAGTCGTAGACATCATCGCTGAGTCGGAACTCGAAGGGCTGTTCGTGTGGATCCTTCGACTCGTCGGGCTGGTTGCGGTCCTGTCCGGGCTGGGACTCTGGTTGTTGACCGACATGGGGTTGCTCGTCCTGCCGCTGGTTCTGATGGTCGGCGGGCTCGTGTTGCTCGTCGTCCCCAGTATACTCCTGTCGGTCGCAGAACTGTTCGGCTAGGCTCGACCCCGCCGAACTGCGCGCCGGTTCGCAGTCGGGGACAGGACGATCCGGGAATCGAACCCGTGCGATCACGATCGCCGAGACGCTTCGAGGACGACTCCCAGCCCGAGCGACACGAGTGCTGTGAACGTGACGATTAAGAACGAACAGGCACAACGACTCGCATGGTCCTGAAAGAATCCGAATCTCAACTCGAGGCCGGCGATCCCGCTCCCGCGTTCGAACTCGAGGGCGTCGACGGCGAGACGTACACGCTCGAGTCCTTCGCCGACGACGAGGCGCTGTTGGTCGTGTTCACGTGCAATCACTGTCCGTACGCGCAGGCGAAGTTCGAGTTGCTGAACGAACTGGCCGCCGAGTACGAGGACGTCTCGGTTGTCGGGATCAATCCCAACGACGCCGAGGAGTACCCCGACGACTCGTTCGGGAAGATGCGGGAGGTCGTCGCGGACGGGACGATCGACTACGACGCCTATCTCCGGGACGAGAGTCAGGACGTCGCCCGCGCCTACGGCGCAGTGTGCACCCCCGATCCGTTCCTCTTCGAAAACAGCGCGGCGCTACGCGCCGCGGATAGTCGAGCGGCAGAGCCGCGAGATAGCGGCGAGTTCCGTCTGGTCTACCACGGCCGACTCGACGACGCGCCCAACCCCGACGACGAACCGAGCCGATACCAGATCCGCGAAGCGATCGACGCCGTGCTGGCGGGCGAGGCCGTCGACCTCGAGTGGCAGCCCTCGCGTGGCTGTTCGATCAAGTGGACGGACGATTGATCGACCGACGATTGTCGGCCCCAGATTTTAGTCACGAGCAAGCGTGGCCATCGGCGCATGAGTCAGCAACCGCGAGGCAACGCGCTCCGCGAGACGCTCGAGGCCGGCGAGGTCGCACTCGGCGTCCTCGAGAACACGTACAGCCCGACGGTGGTCGAACTCTACGCGGCGCTGGGTTCGGATTTCGTCTGGATCGACCTCGAACACGGCGGCCCGAGCCCGCGGGACGCCGGCAAACTGGAGGCACTGCTCCGCGCAGTGGACGGAACCGAGACGGAGCTGCTGGTACGGCTTCCCGATACCGATCCCTCCCTGGTTCGGAAAGCCCTCGACGCCGGCGTTCGAAACGTCTTCCTCCCGCGGGTCGGCAGCGCCGAGGAACTCGAGGCGGCGGTACGAGCCAGTCGGTTCGAGTACGACGCCGAGCCCGGCTGGCGGGGAATGGCGAACCCTCGCGCGGGCCGTTGGGGGTTGACCGACGACTACGTGTCCACCGAAGACGAGTCCGTCGTCGTCGGCGTCACCGTCGAAACCCGGTCGGCGCTCGACGACCTCGACGACATCCTCGCGGTGCCCGAACTCGGCTTCGTCTTCATCGGCCCGCTGGATCTCTCGGTGTCGCTGGGACAGCCGGGCGAGTTCGACCATCCCGACGTCGAGGAAGCCGTCGAGACGATTCGATCGGCCGCTGTCGAGGCGGACGTTCCGGTCGGCGGGCTCGGCTTCGGCATGGACGACGTCAACGAAAAGGCCGAAAACGGCTACCAACTCCTGAACGTCGGAACGACGACCGGGGCGTTGCGCTCCTCGGTGAGTGGCTGGCTGGACGACTACGACGGCGCGTGATCGGCCCCTCGAGTCGCCGCCGAAGCGGTCGCGTTACCGCTGGACGGCCCGCCGGTACTGAGCCGGCCACTGGTCTCTGACTGCCTCGGGATCGCGCTCGAGGTCGCCGGCGGCGCGGAGTCCAAAGTAGGGATCGCGCAGGAACTCACGGCCGACGAACACGAGATCGGCGCGGCCGTTTCGGACCAGGGCGTCGGCCTGTTCGGGCTCGGTGACGCCCCCGACGGTCCCGACCGCCACGTCGGCTCCTTCCCGAACTCGCTCGGCCAAGGGCACCTGGAAGTTCGGCCCGCCGGGGACGGCCTGCTCGGGGTGGAGCCCGCCCGAGCTGACGTCGACCAGGTCGACGCCCAGTGCCGCGAGGTCGTCGGCCAGCCGGACCGTCTGGTCGATATCCCACGATTCGCGGTCGTCGAGCCAATCCGTGCCCGAGAGGCGGACGAAAAGCGGCTTGTCGTCGGGCCAGACTTCGCGAACGGCGCTGGCGATCTCGCGGACCAGCCGCGTCCGGTTCTCGAAGCTCCCGCCGTAGTCGTCCTCGCGGTGGTTCGTGACCGGCGAGAGGAACTCGTGGAGCAAGTAGCCGTGGGCCGCGTGGATCTCCGCGATTTCGAATCCGGCCTCGAGCGAGCGCTCGGCCGCCCCGCGGTAGGCGTCGATGACGCCCTCGATGTCGTCCTGATCGGCCTTCTTCATCGCCGGGCGCTCGCCGTCGAACGGCGGATAGGCCTCGGGCGACGGCGTGAGGACTTCCCACCCCGATGCCCCGCTGGGACCGGTCCCGTCGGGTTGAATCGGGACGTGGCCCTCCCAGGGCCGTTCCTTGCTCGCCTTGTGGCCCGCGTGGGCGAGTTGAATTCCCGGTACCCCGCCCTGATCGCGGACGAACTCGGTGATCGGCTCGAGCGCGGTTGCGTGCTCGTCGCTCCAGATCCCGAGGTCGTGGGGCGTGATCCGGCCGACCGGGTCGACGGCGGTCGCTTCGGTCATCACCACTCCGGCACCGCCGACGGCCCGACTCCCGAGGTGGACGCGGTGCCACTCGGTCGCGGTCCCGTCCGGTTCACAGGAGTACTGGCACATCGGTGAAACGACGATTCGGTTTGGGAGTTCTACGTCCCGCAACGATACCGAAGAAAGCAGATCAGTCATCGAGCGGACGTAACGACGGCGCGGGCAAAACACCCTTGGAGGGAGCGGGGCTTGCCGCCTCGTACGGACCTGCCCTCTCGTCGCGCCGCCAAAGCGTACCACGACCACTTATCTCCCGTCCGGCCCCAGCGCCGATATGACCGCGGACCGAGCCGTTCTCGAACGTTTCGACAGCGATCGTCCCGTCATCGGGATGGTTCACCTCCCGCCCCTCCCCGGCGCACCGGCGTTCGAGGGCGACCGCCAGGCGCTCCGCGCCCGCGCACTCGAGGACGCACGCCGGCTCGAGGCGGGCGGAGTCGACGGGATCGTCCTCGAGAACTTCGGCGATTCACCGTTCTACCCGGACAACGTCCCCGACCACGTCGTCGCGGAGCTGACCGCGATCGCGACGGCCCTGACCGACGCCGTCGATCTCCCGGTCGGGATCAACGTACTTCGCAACGACGCCACGGCGGCGGTGTCGATCGCTGCAGCCACCGGCACCGAATTCGTTCGCGTCAACGTCCACGTTGGGACCGCCGCCACCGATCAGGGGCTCATCGAGGGTCGGGCTCACGAGACGCTCCGGCTTCGCGACCGACTCGAGGCCGACGTCTCGATTCTCGCCGACGTCCACGTCAAACACGCGACGCCGGTCGGCGACGACGATATCGAACGCGCAGCGATCGAAACCGTCGAGCGCGGCAAGACCGACGGCGTCATCGTCTCCGGTCCCGGAACGGGTGCCGACACCGCTCTCGAGGACGTCGAACGGGTCGTCGACGCGCTCGACGAACGGGGCAGCGAGGAGACGCCGGTGTTCGTCGGCAGCGGGGTGACCGCCGAGACGGTCGGCGACTGCCTCGAGGCTGGTGCGGACGGCGTCATCGTCGGCACCGCGCTGAAGCGGGGGTGTGAGACGACCGCTCCCGTTTCGGACGAGCGCGTCGCGGACCTCGTCGGGGCTGCTCGAGAGTGGCGGTCGGACGAGTAGCGGCTCCACCCGACTCAGAGGCCCAGCATGAGCGGCCCGATCAGGACCCCCATCAGGTGGACGCGGCGGCACCGCAAGCGAACCGGAACCAGTCCGATCGCGGCCGCGATGGCGAAGATCCCGATACCCAGCGGGCCGGTAAACAGGAACGAAAGCACGCACAACAACGCGAGAACTGCAGCCGAAAGCTTCCAGTAGGTCAGTCGGCCGATCAACTCGAGGTAGGCATCTCCGGCGACGATCACCAGCACGAAGCCGATCAGGCCGGCGATGACGACCCCCGCGAGCAGTATCGGGAGTTCGAGCGGTGCGGCTGTCCCGTCGAAGGCGACCAGCACGCCGGTTCGGGGCTGGCCGATGGCGACCAGCGCGAAGAGCGCGAATATGGTATTCGCCGTATCGACGCCGCTGGTCGCGACGATGTAACCGCGATCGCTTGCCCCGTTTGGCACGGCGGCCAACACCGCGACGGCGGCGATAGCCGCCGAGATGCCGGGGATGTACCCGACGACGGCACCGGCGAGCGCGCCCGCAACGGCGGTCGTCCCGACGAACCGGCGAGACATCGTTATTTCCTCGCCGTCCTGTCGCGGAATGCCACTGCCCCGAATCGCATCGATCAACACCGGCGCACCGAACAGTCCGGCGAAGAGTGGCGCGAGCGTCCCACCCGCCTCGAGGGGAGCGTCCGCGGAGAGATCTAGCGTCAGTGCGCCGAGACCAGCGGCCAGACAAAACGACAGGAGGCCACCGAACCGGCCCCGCCACGTGTGCTCCGACGCGATCAGCGCGACGACGACCATCGCCAGGACGAGCGAGAGGTGTGCCCGAACCGTCGGGTAGACGGCCATCACAGCCCAGGTCACGGGGACGGCAAGTGGGACCGCCGCGAGCACGGCGAGGATACTCCCGATTGCGGAGAGTCGGATCGCCTCGTACCCCCGCCCCTCGAGAACCATCCGATGTCCGGGGAGGGCAGTAACGGCCATCTCCGCGTCGGGGACGCCAAGCGCCATCGCGGGGACGGCGTTCAGAAACGTGTGGACGACACCGGCTGCCAGCATCGCACAGCCGACGAACAGCGGTGGGCCGGGAACCGACGGCGCGATCCCCGCCAGAAGGAACGCGAAGTTGTTGGCGTGCAGCCCCGGCACGAGTCCGCTACAGCACCCCAGCAGCGAACCGGCGATCACCCACGCGAGGAGCTGTCCCGTCAGGGCCGGCTGGAATCCGATCTCGACTGGGGCGGCCATCGCCGACTCTGGCCGCCCCCTCGTTTATATGGTCTCGGATCGCCGATCCCGGCCGGCGAGCGCGGGAATCCGTGCCCGGCTCTCGTGGGGGCGACCTGCCGTCGACTCCGGGACGACGGCGTCGCCACTCGCCCTCGAGCGTCGATAAAAAGTCGGGATTGCAACTCGTCGGAACCGGATCGACGGGACCGTTATCCGAAGAGTTCGCCGAGACCCTCGCCGTCGGCCTCGTCGTCCTCGTCGTCGTCCTCGTCCGTCGTGTCCGGCACGTCGCTGGTCTCTTCGGCTTCGTCGGCCTCGTCGGCCTCGTCGGCAGCTGCCTCGCCACCTGCGGCACCGCCTGCGGCGGCTCCGCCAGCGGGGACGGCAGCGGCCTCGGAGACTGCCTCGTCGATGTCGACGTCCTCGAGTGCGGCGACGAGCGCCTTGACTCGGGACTCTTCGACGTCGACGCCGGCAGCGTCGAGGACGTTCGTCAGGTTGTCTTCGTTGATCTCTTCGCCCGATTCGTTCAGGATGAGTGCAGCGTATACGTATTCCATTGTTGGATCCTCCAATTAACCGAACATCTCGCCGAGACCGGCCGCGCCGTCGCCGTCGTCTTCGTCGTCATCGTCGTCGGTATCGGCGTCTTCGGTCTCGGTCTGGTCGTCAGTCTGGTCGTCTGCCGATTCGTCTTCGTCGTCGGCCGCCGCCGGTTCGGCGGGGGCCTCGACGTCCTGAAGCTCGTCAGGAAGCGCCTCCTCGTCGTCGATCTGGCCGGCGAGCGCACGCAGCTGTGCGTCGGCCTTGCTGACGAGGTCGGGCATCAGGTCTTCGTCCTCGATCGCGGCCTGCAGGCCGAGGCTCTTCGCCTCGCCCGTGGCCTTGGCGATGAGCGTCGGGGCCGTCGACGCGGTTGGGAAGCTCGCGTTGAGAGCGAGGTTCCGAGCGCGGGCGGCAGCCGTCGACACGTCGCTTTCGTAGGCCTCGACGTCGATGTCGAGGTCCTCGGGGTCGAAGAGCACGCCGTCGGCGATGACGGCTCGGAGGTCGAGACCGACCTCCTTTGGCTCGATGCCGAGTTCGTTGAGGACGTTCGCCAGATCGGCGGAGACTTCCTCGCCGGCCTCGAGGACCGTCGAATCTTCCATGACCTGGATCGAACCCTCTTCGATGCGTGCGTTCGCACCGATTCCCTGGAGCTCACCGACGAACGGCCCCGGATCGACACCGGTGTCCCCTTCGGGGATGACGATGTCGTTCGGAGCGACTTCGCCCTCGTTGATCGGCGCGGGCGTCTTCGACGCCTCGAGTTCCTTGTACAGCGAGAACGGGTTCTCGTCGGTCGCGATGACGCCGACCTGCCCGCCGATGTGCTCGACGAGGTCGCCGAGTCCGGCGTCCTCGAGCGCACGCGTCTGCAAGGTGTTGCGGCTGACGCGTAACACGGCGGTGCCGTGGAGGTCACGACGCATATCCTGGAGCTGCTTCGAGGGAATGCCGGCGATGCCGACGACGCCGACGCTCTCGTACTCGTCGATGATCTGTGCGAGGTCGTCGACTTCCTCTTTCTTCCACTGGGGAAGGTTCTCGGTTTTGCGTTCGGCCTGTGCGCTCATCTTAGGCCACCTCCACGGACGGCCCCATCGTCGTCTTCACGTAGACGGTATCGATGTTCTGGGGGCCTTTCTCGAGGTCGGCGTGGAGTCGACGCAGGATAACGTCGATGTTGTCGCCGATCTCCTCGGCGTCCATGTCCTCGGCACCGACGAGCGTATGAAAGGTTCGTCGGTCGCCGGAGCGAAGCTGGACGGTGTTCTTGAGCCGGTTGACGGTTTCGACGACGTCGTCGTCGGGCGCGAGCGGGTCCGGCATCTTCCCTCGGGGACCGAGAATGGTACCCAGGTGCCGGGCGATGTCTTGCATCATCGCCTCTTCGGCGATGAAGAAGTCCGTCTCGTCGGCCATGTCCTTGGCGTCGTCGTCGTCCAGGTCGGCCACGTCGTCCACCGAAAGGACCTCGTCCGCCGCCTCTTCGGCGCGGACTGCGGTCTCTCCTTCGGCGATGACGACGATACGGGTCTCCTGGCCGGTTCCGGACGGCAGGACGATCGACTCGTCAACGCGGTTCGACGGTTCGTTCAGGTCTAAGTCGCGCAGATTAATCGCGAGGTCTACCGTCTCGGTAAAGTTCCGGTCCGGCGAATCCTCGAGTGCGCGGGCTACTGCTGTTTCAATATCCGAATCTGCCATTGTTCACCTCCGTAGTGCGCAGGACTGCTCCTACGGGTCAGTGAAACAGGCGATGCCTGTCTCCCTTGAACCAAGTGCCATGCCGAACTTAAACCCGTCGAACTGCCAGCACGCTCGTCTCCCGGCGTCCGCTCCGCCTGGCTGACCACGACGCTGTCGGGAACCGATCGTGCCGTGAGTACGCCGTCGATAGGGTCCTCCGACGATCGTCCAGGCGGGCCCGTCGCCGGATGCCGTTGGCAATCGGTCAAAACTATTGAATTGTCTATCTTTCGTGTTAGTCACGGATAGATACTAGTATACTAACCAAAAACTCTATTATCCGTGGTGATGTATCGTGTATCTATGTGGCCATTAGACTTATATACTATGATTGGGTCGTCGGTCGTCGATCCGATCGGAACGCTGGCAGCACCCGGCGGCGAACTCGAGGCCTATCGGTCCCTCGAGCCGTTCGTGCGGATGGGTGTCCAGTTTGCGGGGTCCCTCCTCGTCGCGATGATCGTGCTCGGATTGCTTCAGAACTACGGCACACGGGCAGTGACGAAATCACGCCACAGTCCGATCATCTCGCTTTGTATCGGGCTGCCGGGCCTACTCGTGATCGGCGGCCTGGCCAGTACAGGGTATCTCATCGTCGACACGGGGATCGGGACGTTCTTCGGCATCCCGCTGGTGATCGTCGGCGCGGCGGTGCTTCCGACTGCAACGGCGATCGGTCTCGTCGCGATCGGGCGCACGCTCGTCTCGAAAGTCGCCGACGATCGGCCCTGGACCGGCGTCCTCGTGGGGGCACTGCTCACCGGGATCGCCGGTTGGTCGCTTCCGGCGACGCTGGCTCTCGCTGGACTCGCGGCTGCGCTCGGCGTCGGTGCGAGCATCCGCGTCCTCTTCGGTGCGTCCGGGGCGGCTCGCCCGGACGATCGGACCGTCCCGCCCGCAAACAAGATCTGAGCTGCGTGCTCGGTCGTCTGTGGCACTGGGACGGTTCCGACTCGAGTTCAGGGACGGATGCCGTCGATCACGGATCGAGACACGTGGAAAACAGCGAAACGCTCCGTGCGCTCGTGGTCGAGACCGGCGATCTACGCGTCCGCCTCGCCAGCGAGCACGTCGTCGTACTCGCCGTCGTCGACGCGTTGCTTGAACTCGCGGGCGTCGTTGCCTTCGATGGTAACGCCCATCGAGGCGCAGGTACCCACGACTTCCTTCGCGGCGTTGATCGTGTCGTAGGCGAGCAGATCCGGATGTTTCTGCTCCGCGATCGTCTTGACCTGATCGACGGAGAGGTCCGCGACGAAATCCTTCTGGGGCTCGCCGCTGCCGGTTTCGAAACCGGCCTCGTCTTTGACCAGTGCCGCCGTCGGCGGGACACCGACGTCGATCTCGAAGGAGCCGTCCTCCTCGTAGTCGACGGTGACGGGGACTTCGGTGCCGTCGAACGCTTCGGTTTGATCGTTGATCTCCTGTACGACAGCCTGCACGTCGACGGGGGTCGGTCCGAGCTCGGGACCGAGCGGTGGGCCAGGGTTGGCCTGGCCACCCGGAACGAGCACTTCGATGGTTCCAGCCATACCCGTCACAACCCGTGCGCGAGTTTTAAGGGTTGCTAATTCGGGCAGTCATTGTCTGTGAGGGGTTGACGCACGCTTCCGTCTCCCACGCCGCTACTCGACGACGTCCGCTCTCCACGCGGCGAACGGTTCGAGGACGTCGCTCTCGTCGAATCGCTCGAGACAGGGGACGTCATAGGGATGGGACTCCCGGACGCGTTCGACGAGGTCGTCGTAGGCGTCGTCGGTCGTCTTCGCGAGCAACACCGCCTCCTCGTCGTGGTGAACGTCGCCGTCCCAGCGGTAGGTCGAGGTCGTCGAGAGTCGATTGACGCAGGCGGCGAGTCGCTCCTCGACCAGCGTCGCCGCGAGTTCGTCGGCCGCATCCGGCGGGGCCGTGATGTATACCGTCGGCATGATCGTGGCTACGCTCGAGGCGGGGAAAAGAGCACTGTCGCGGTCCCGGATCGGCCCCTACAGGAAGACCCGTTAGCTATCGCTCGCGCCGACCGGTGTGAACGTGCCGGTGATGTCCCACTCGTGGATGCAGTGTGGATTGCCGACCTGTTTTTCGCCGTCCTCGCGGGCGATCTGCCAGGCCTCGAGCTCTTCGTCCCACTGTTCGCCGCGACCGCACGCTTCGCAGATTCTCGCGGTCGGTTTTCGTACCTGTGCGCTCATTATCGAACCGTGCGAACTCGACACATATAACGGTATCCGTGTGCGGCAACTACTGCCTCTCAATCGGGTACCGTGGGTCGATCCGGACTCGGATCGCCCGCGACCGACGGCGACCACCGAACGCCGAGCGATTAATAGACGGCGTCCGTGAGTTCCTCTCGGAGGTCGTCGAATCGCTCGAGGTAGTCACGACGATCGGCGCGCAGTTCCGCGAGCGCGGCGTCGTAGTCGTCGACGTGGTCGGGCACGTAGTAGTCGTCGATGTCGAGTCCCGGGATCGATCGGGGGATCGTCAGTCCCGTTCGCTCGTCGTCGGTCCACTCGACGGTCCCTCGAGCGACCTCGGTGAGAACCGTGACGGACTCGGCGACGCCGATGTCTTTCGATTCCTCGCCGAGATACCCGGTATTGATGACGTAACAGTCGACCTCGAGGGCGTCGACGAGGTCGTGAAACGCGTTCCCTTCCTCGCCCTCGGAGCCGATGATGAACGGGTTCGTCCCGACGACACGAATCGACTCGCCGGCTCGCGACGGGTCGCCCGCGCTGGTCTCGATCGACTCGCCGAGCATGAACGCGACGGCGGCTTGGGCTGGGTCGAGTTTGGCGATCGGCGGCATCAGTGGGTTTCGAGTGATGAAAAACACCTGATCCAGTCGGTCGAGATCGATCTCCGCCGCCGCGCTCTCGAGGTCGTCGCGTCGGATGATCGCCCGCGAGTTCGAGGTATAGCGGTCCTCGTCGAAGTGGACGGTGCCGTCGTCGTCGACGGCGACGTTCTCGAGGATCGCGGACTCGTCGGTCGCGGCCTCGTAGAGTTCGGGTTGCTCGTCGTCGAGACCGATCGTCTTGATGAACAGCCCCCCGCCCTCGCTGCCGGCGACGGAGCCGTCCGGGAGAAGACCGCAAACGTCGTCCTGTACCATGGTGGCGTCTTCGGGCTCCTCGAGCCAGCAGCCGTGGGACGTCAGCGTGGATTTGCCGGTCGCGGAGAGGCCCATGAACACCTGGCCGACGGTCCGGAGTTCGCCGTCGTCGTCGCGGACCCGAACCCGTTTGCTACCCGCGTGAAGTCCGAGCCCGCCCTGTTGCTTGATGCGATACATGAACAGCCGCAGGAACGACTTCTTGGCCTCGCCGATGTAGTCGCTGCCCAGCACGGCGGTGAACCCGTCGTCGGGGAGGACGCGGATCGCGGTCTCGTCGTGGTCCGGCAGCTGGACGGTGTAGAGATCGGGGTCCTGTCCGTCTGCCGGCTCGAAGAGCGTCGCCCACGCGTAGGCGATTCGGGCGTGTTCGACGGGAACGAAGAGCCGACAGCAGAAACTCGCCTCCGGATGTCGCCCCATCTGCCGGTCGACGCAGAGCAACTCCGTGTCGTCCGTGCTGTCGACTGCGACGTCGATCAACTCGTGATCGTGGTCGTCGAACTCGTCGTCGACGGCGTTTTTCGTCCGGTCGGCGCTCCGCGAGCGAACCTCGCTGACGTAGGAAGCAGACCCGAACTCGGTCGTCGTCTCCTCGGGCGCGGCGAGTTCGCGCAATTCTGCGAGTGACGGATCGTACCGGACGTTCGACGCTGTGGTCGGATCGGGAAGTCGTCGGGCCAGTGGACGGGACTCCGCCCCGGTTTCGGACATATACGTACGCTACTACTACCACCTCGTATAAATATGAAGGATTGGTCGCGTCGTGTGTCAGACCCTATCCAACGACGCGGCGGCGTATGGTAGTTCGTACCGCTGGGATGGCGGTGCGTAGGAGCTTCTTACGCTGCGAAGCGGATGTGTACGTCGCACGATGGCCGCGTCTTCTCGAGTGAGAGGGAGTACTGCTCACGAGAACACGCGAAGCGGCGTTGGGAACTAGTTCGCACTGATTCGACCGCATTCGTTCGACAGTTGGCTGCGGCGAGCAGCGGGAACGACCGACGGCTAGGGCCGATCAGCCGTATGACTGTCAGTGCCGGCGCACCCGCGACCCCCTGTGGGTGCGCCGGGACCCGGTAACAGGGGACCGTCTCAGTCGTGGATCAACTCGACGTTTCGCATTTCGCCCCCACACTGTGGGCAGGTGCTTACGAGCGCGTCGCCGACCGTCTCCCGTCGGCCACACTGGAGACACTCGTACTCACGTTGTTCCTCGAGTGTCATGTTGTGATGTATGCTTCGAACCATGTTAACTCTTTACATAGTGGTTCCCCCGTCTCGAGCCAACCAGTGACCGAAATGCCGTGTGCGCCGTCGCTGGCGGACCGTCCGCCAACCCGGGAATCGCCGCCGTCGAAATTAATGACATTATATGCCATTCCAATCATAATGAATCCTAACGGACGAGACTTATATGATAGTTCCTGATAGATTGCGGTACGAATGGCAACAAATACGACGACCGACTGGACCGACCCGGTCACATGTCCGTTCTGTGGAGACGAACTCGCGTCGCCTGGTGCTGGATTCGTCGATCACATCGACGACAACGCCGCCTGTGAGGACGGCTTCGACCAGTGGCGAGAGAACATCGCCGGTGATCTCGCCGGCGAGTGGTCGGGGTAGGACTGCTGGAGTGTTTTGGCGCTCGAGAGCCAGCGATTCCCGGGAGTGAGTGAGACGGTACCGACCACGAAGTATTCCACGATCAGTCACACGTCCGTGTCTCCGTTCCAGTAGTCCAGTTTTGCTGCAATAGGACCCTCGGTCAGTACCCCGTCTGCCGAACCACGGGAACGGCAGTGTGACGGGCCGGTAGTCGCTCGAGGCGATCCGGGGTCGATCGCAGCCCTCGGTGTGTCTCCGCGCTCTCTTCGAGTACAGACGTTTGCAATCGTCTCAACGCGGAATCGGGCCCTCGTTGTAAACATATGTCCAATAATAAATCGCATATAGTGTCGCTTGATTGTATACATTCGTGTGTTACTGCTTCAACACAACACTTTTTCGTGTTACTCTGTGTCATCGACCATGGTCTACACGGACCCGTACACGCCGGAGCGATCGTACTACGAATGCCGGGACTGTGGCTACCGAGAAGCGACCGATTCCCTGGGGGCCTGCCCGGAATGTGGCGGCCGAACCCAAAACCTCGCGGTTCCACGCGACTGACTCACACGATACGACGGCACGGCTGTCCCGATCGCCCTCGTCTCGAGGTGCCGGAACTCGCGATCAGTCGAAGTCCGGCAGGTCTTCGGGCGGTTCGTACTCGGCTTCCCAGTCGACGTACTCCGCTTTGAGGGTGACCGAGACGATCTGCCCGAACTCAGTGAGTTCGGCGTTGATCGAGGACACCGTCCCCCAGGTATCGAGTTCGGGGTGGTACTCCCGGGCCTGCCAATCCTCGGGGATTCCGGGCGCGTGGTACCCCACGCGGTCGGCGAAATCGTCCCAGAAGAAATCGAACCCCGCGAAGAGATCCAGATCACGAGCGATACCGTACTCGCGCTCCTCGAGGTCCGTCCCTTCGCGCCACTCGTCGAACGCCTCCGTCCAGGCACCCTCCTCGAGGAACCCCTGGAGCTCCTCGCGCCGGTAGTCGATATCCTCGGTACCGTCGGCGCTGATGGTCGCGTCCTCGTACTCGTTTGGATCGACGAACTCCAGTTCCGGGGGCTCGGGGGGCTCGACCTCGAGTGTCATAGCCGGTCGTAGGTCTGGTTCCGGCATAAGAATTCCCACCGCTGGATCGAACAGGGGGGGGGTCGATCACCGACGGAGTGGGCACAGGATCGGTTGAGGACGAGTGGACGCGGAATCGGATGGAGACGAGTCGACGTCCACGCCCCCGCTACTCCCAGGAGTAGCCGAACTCCTCCCCGTCGCGGTGGATGTAGTCGGTTTCCAGCACTTCGCTTACCGTCAGGCCGAGCGTGTCGAGTTCCTCCTCGATGTCTTCGATATCGGCTTCGTCGAGTTCGTCGTGACCGGCTACCGACGCTTCCGTCACCGCCGGCGCACGGTAGCCGACGTCCTCTGCGGACTGATTCCAGTAAAAGTCGAACTCGTCGATCAACCCGAACTCGTCGATCAACCCGAACTCGAGGACGGCCCGGAACTCCGTTTCGGTCAGATAGGTATCCCTGGCCCATTCGTCGAACGCGTCTTCCCAAGCGCCCGCCTCCAGAAAGTCGGCCAGGTCTTCGCGGCGAGCAGTGTCACCCGTCCGCTCGTCGGGTTCGACGACGGCGTCGTAGTCGCCCGGATCCTGTGGGCCGCTGAGGGTCGGCGGCTCGGGTATCTCGACGTCGAGTGCCATATACCCGCTTCGGCTGGCAGCCGTATGGGGTTTTCCCGTCGGTCAGCAAGTCAGCGATCGAACTGGACCGATTCGGCAGGTCTCGAGACCGACGAGCCGTCTCTGGAACGGGAGCGGTGATCGCCACAGTCCGCCGGCGTTCCCCTCGAGTCCAGTTCACGCTCGTCGTCGGCGACCGGCATCCAAACACTCAATCGCCGGCCGTCCCTAGCGACGAACGATGACGGACTACGAGGCGGTGATTCTCGATGTCGACGGGACGATCGTCCGCGGCGAGGAGTTGCTGCCCGGTGCGACCGACGGCTTGCGCGCACTCGAGACGGCGGGCTGTTCCCGGCTGCTCTTTTCGAACAACCCGACGCGGGGGGCCGACCACTACGGGACGAAGCTCGCACCCCACGGAATCGACATCGACCCGGACGCCGTCCTCACGTCCGCAACCGTTTCGGCGGCGTACCTCGCGACGACCCATCCCGGCGAGGCGGTTTACCTCGTCGGCGAGGAGCGACTCGAGACGATCCTCGACGACGCTGCCGTCGAGGTGACGGCGGAGCCGGACGCGGCCGAGGTCGTCCTCGGGTCGTTCGACAGCGATTTCTCGTTTGGCACGCTCTGGGAGTCCCTGCGGGCACTCGAGGACGACGTGGCCTTCTATGGAACCGACCCGGACGTGACGATCCCGGTCGACGGCGGAGAGATTCCGGGATCGGGTGCGATCCTCGCGGCAATGGAGGCCGTCGCCGGCCGCGAGGCGGACGCGATCCTCGGAAAACCGTCCGCGATCGCAGCGACAGCGGCGATGGATCGGCTCGATGCCGACCCCTCGAACACGCTGGTCGTCGGTGATCGTCTCAATACCGACATCGCACTCGGGAGCAACGCTGGCATGGATACGGCACTCGTTCTCACCGGAGTCACCGATCGGACGGATCTCGCAGCGGCCGAGGTCGAACCCGACTACGTCCTCGACTCCCTCGCCGCGGTCGAGACGGTTCTTTGAGCGAGGTCTCACCACCGATTCCGCCACGTCGACTCGACGAGTCGGAGGCGACGCACAACGCTCGAGAGGTATATTTATCCGTACCAGTCACCAAGGACGAGATATGAGAGAACGTATAACTGCCGTGTTGTTGCGTGCCCGGTATGCAGCGATCGGCGCTGCCGTCGGTGCGGCCGTCGGTGGACTGTTCAGCCGTAACGCCGCGAGCACCGGCGGTGCGATCGGTGGCCTCGTCGGCGCGACCGTCGCCGATACGCGCGGGACCGTCGATACCCTCCTCGAGGACATCAGAGAGCGCGACCCCCGATCGGACGAACTCGACGCCGAGTAAGCGTCAGCGCCATCCCGCGCCCGCGGTCACCGCACGAACGGTCGTGGTCCGTCCCCGATCGGGTGGGCCGGACTGGTCCGATCGGACCGTCGATTCGATTTTTCGATCCGGACGCGCTCGGGGAGCGACGTTCCTGGTCGCGATCACTCGCCCTCCTCAGACGGACCGTCTCAGAGTTCGTCCTCGAGTGCGGTCTGTCGGAGGCGCTCACCGTCCTCGGTGCTGACCGTTAGTTCCGGAACCGTCGTCGGCGTATTGTCCTCGTCGATCGCGACGTAGACGAAGTGTGATTCGGTGGTCCGTTCGCGCTCGCGGGTCCGGAGGTCCTCGCGCTCGGTGAGCAAGCGGACCTTTACGCTCGAGGTGCCGGCATCGTAGACGTAAGCGGTAATATAGGCCGTATCGCCGACTGGAATGGGGCGTTCGAAGTTCATCTGATCGACCCGTGCGGTGACACACATCTCACCGGAAAACCGCATCGCGCTCATCGCGCCGACTTCGTCCATCCACTTCATGACGTTGCCGCCGTGAGCGACGTCGAGCGTGTTGGCGTGGTTTGGCTGTACCATCTCCCGGTTCTCGACGACCGTTTCCATGAGGTCAGTCATTAGGCGAGGTTTTTCCACGTCGGTACTCAGTCTTGTGATCACGTCCCATCGGACTCGAGTCCCCCGACTGACAGCGTCGGGAGATCGAGGGGGCGAACGTATCGGGATCGGTCCCCTTCGCGGTCCGATACTGGTAAAAGTCGCCGCCCAGTTGGGGCCAGTAATGAGCGATGCAGGCGAGGCCGACGTGCCGGAGCCCCCAGCGCCACCAGACCGGGAGCGAGGCTCCGTCGAGGTCCTCGGGACGGCACACGTCTCGCAAGCGAGTGTCGACGAGGTTCGGGAAACGATCGACCGGGAGGACCCCGACGTCGTCGCCGTCGAACTCGACGAAGGGCGGTATCGCCAGATGCAAGGCGGGACGCCCGACGACATCGAAGCCGGCGACCTCCTTTCGGGCAACACCGTCTTCCAGTTCCTGGCCTACTGGATGCTGTCGTACGTCCAGTCGCGGCTGGGCGACCAGTTCGACATCGAGCCCGGTGCCGACATGCGGGCCGGCATCGAGGCCGCCGAAGCCAACGGGAGCGGCGTCGCCCTGGTCGATCGGGACATTCAGGTCACGATCCAGCGGTTCTGGAGCCGACTCTCCGTAACCGAGAAGTTGAAAATGGTCGGCGGGCTCGCGCTCGGGATCACCGATCCTCGAACGATCGGGCTCACCTTCGGTGCCGTCGGCGGTGCGGTTCTCGGGTTCGTTTTCGCGGCGTTTCTCGCTCCACTGCTCGGACTCGGCGATCTCCTTCTGGTCGGCATCACCGATACCACGACGCTACAGTACGTCGGCGGCGGCGCGATCGGCGCGTTCGTCGGGGCGTTCGTGGGCCTCCTCTTTTTGCCACCGGTCGACGCCGCCGGCGGCTCCCTTTCGGGACTCTCGATGCGAGTGGCCGGGGGACTGGTCCTCGGCGTTGCGGGCTGTCTCGCACTGGTCGCGACCGGGACGTTCGTCGGCCCGTTCTCGGCCTCGACGGTCGAAGGGACCGGTATCTACGCCGTTCGTGGGACGGCCGGGATGCTCGCCGGACTCGGCGTCGGCGTCACGATCGGTGCCGTCCTCGGACTCGTCCTCGACGCGGTCGGCGCGGACGTCGAGGATATCGACGAGGTCGACATCGAGGAGATGACCGACGGCGACGTCGTCGCCGCCATGATGGAGGAGTTCCGCCGGTTCAGTCCCCGTGGCGCGAACGCCCTGATCGACGAACGCGACGCCTACATCGCACACAACCTCCACGACCTCCGCGAACAGGGGTACGACGTCCTCGCCGTCGTCGGTGCCGGCCACAAAGCCGGCATCGAACGTCACCTCCGGAACCCCGAGGACATTCCCTCGCTCGAGTCGCTGTCGGGAACCGCCTCGAGTCGCCGGTTCTCGCCGCTGAAGATCGTTGGCTACCTCGTCATGCTCGGCTTCTTCGCCTTCTTCTTCCTCCTGCTTATGGCGGGCGTCGAGAACGTGTTCCTGCTGAAGGTGTTCGCGGCGTGGTTCCTGTTCAACGGAATATTCGCGTTCACGCTGGCGCGGCTGGCCGGCGCGCGCTGGACCAGTGCGGGCGTCGGCGGCGCGGTCGCCTGGCTGACGAGCATCAACCCGTTGCTCGCACCCGGCTGGTTCGCCGGCTACGTCGAACTCAAGCACCGCCCGGTCAACGTCCGGGACATCCAGACGCTCAACGAAATCGTCGACGATACGGAGCGGCCGATCGGCGAGGCGATCGAGGCGATGTTCAACGTGCCGCTGTTCCGGCTGATCATGATCGTCGCGCTGACGAACATCGGCAGCATCATCGCGACGGGGCTCTTTCCGTTCGTGGTGCTCCCGTGGCTGGCACCCGAAATCGGCGGCGTCGACGCCCTGATGGGACTGTTGATCGAAGGTGCGCGAGACAGTCTCGAGCTACTACGAGGGTTCCTATAATGGGCTATCCCACGAAGCGCCGTCCCGATCGCGAACTGACCTTCAGCAACACGGAGCTACGGGACCTCGCGGTGGCGTGGACCGTACTGAGTGTCGCGTTCGCGTTGCTACTCGCGCCGGTGCATCTGGGCGAGGCGAGTCTCGGCTACTTCGTGACGCGAGTCGGCCTGAGTTTCGTGACCGTCGGCGTCGGCTTCCTCCTCCACGAACTCGCACACAAAGTCGTCGCGGTCGAGTTCGGCCAGGTTGCGGAGTTCAGGGCGGACTACCAGATGCTCTTCCTGGCGATTATGGGCGGGCTCGTCGGCTTTCTCTTCGCCGCGCCCGGCGCGGTCTACCACCGGGGACGGACCACCCAACGGGAGAACGGACTGATCGCACTGGCGGGCCCAGTGACGAACCTCCTGCTCGCCGTGCTCTTTGCGCCGTTGCTGATGTTCGCTGCAACGCCCGGCTTCCTTCCCGGAATGCTCGCAACGATCGGCCAGATGGGGATCTGGATCAACCTCTTCCTGGCCGCGTTCAACATGATCCCCTTCGGCCCGCTCGACGGCAAGTCCGTCCTCGAGTGGCACAAGGGGGTCTTCGCGATCGTCTTCGTCCCGAGCGTTCTGCTCGCGGCGTTCGTCGTTTTCGGGCTGTTCTGAGAACGTCGCGCTGGTCGCCGTTTTTCAGCCCCGAGCGACAGTGGGTCCGAAGCCGACGGGACGACGCGGCCCCGCCGTGGCCGGGCTAGCGATCGTCTCCACCAGAGGTATTTTGTGTGATTCGGTCGACGGATCCATATGGCGATCGACGTCGAGGAGTTCGTGGCCGACGATCTCTGGCTCCTGATCGGACTCGTGACGTTCGTCCTCATCAGCCTCACTGGTCTGGTCGGCGCTGAAGAACTCACCAGCGCGATTGCGATCGTGGGATGGTTCCTACTGGTCCCGATATTCCTGTTCTGGGGGGAGGAAATCGCTGCACTGCTGGTTGCGGGACGGAACGAGACGACGCCGGCCGAACACGCCACCGGAGACGACGCGGTTGCCGAACTCAAACGCCGCTACGCCGAGGGGGAGATCGACGACGCGGAGTTCGAACACCGACTCGAGCGACTCGTCGGTGTCGAGGACTCGTTCGCGGACGTGTTTTCCGACGACCCGAAGAGTGACGACGAACCGAACGCGGGGGGAGTCGACGGCGAATCCGAGCGGGAACCGGCATTCGAACGGTAGCGTGTCGGTTCGGCCGGATCCGTAACCGCGTCGGTACGAGTCGTTCGCACCGCCGTTCTGGGTTTCGAAGCCGTCACCTCGAGATCGCATCGGATCGTCGACAGTCGGCATTCGCGGCCCACAGGGAACTCTCTGGAGGACCGGTGACCTTTTGCTCGCGCCACGCAGTCGTTCGCACATGACCGGACCAGCGGACGACGAGAGCCAGACGGACCGACTCACCTACGCCGACACTGGCGTCGACATCGATGCCAGCGAGGACGCGACGGCGGCGCTCCTCGAGGCCTTCGGCAGCGATCTGCGAACCGAATACGCAGGTCTGCTCGACATCGGCGACAGGTATCTCGCGCTGGCGACCGACGGCGTCGGGACCAAACTGCTCGTCGCCGAAGCGATCGAGGACTTCTCGACGATCGGGATCGACTGTATCGCGATGAACGTCAACGACCTCGTCGCGGCCGGCGTCGAACCGGTCGCGTTCGTCGACTACCTCGCGATCGACGAGCCCGACGAGGCGCTGACCAATCAGATCGGCGAGGGCCTCGCGGTGGGGCTCGAGGAGGCCGATCTGACGATGCTGGGCGGCGAGACGGCGGTCATGCCCGAGGTCGTGAAGGGGTTCGATCTGGCGGGGACCTGTGTGGGTCTCGCCGGGAAAGACGACATCCTCGAGGGGGAGGCCCAGGTTGGCGACGTCCTCGTGGGCTTCCCCTCGAACGGGATTCACTCGAACGGGCTGACGCTCGCCCGCGAAGCGGTGACCCGCGAGCACGACTACACGGAGCCGTTCCCACTGGACCCGGAACGGACGATCGGCGAGGAACTGCTGGAGCCGACCCGGATCTACACGGCCCTGCTCGAGCCGATGCGCGACCACGAGGTCCGTGCGGCGGCCCACATTACGGGCGGCGGCTGGACGAACCTGCTGCGGATGGGCGAACACGAGTACGTCATCGACGACCCGCTGCCGGCCCAACCGATCTTCGAGTTCGTTCAGGAGGAGGGGAACGTGACCGACGCGGAGATGCACCGCACGTTCAACATGGGCACCGGCTTCGTCGTCGCGGTTCCAGAGGACCAGGCTGACGAACTGGTCGCCGAGACTGATGGGCAGAGTATCGGGCACGTCGAGGAAGGGGATTCGGTCGAGATTCGCGGGCTTTCGCTGTCCTGAAATCCGGAGCGGACCGTTCGAAAAACGGGGCGGAGTCTCCCGGCGGACGGACGCGGCTCGGACGACACGAAATCGGGGGGCCGACGGGGTGAACTGGACGGTCAGACGGCCTGAACGGGAATGTCAGTGTGTCTCATCACCCGGTCGGCGACGCTCCCGAGTGCCGTTCGTCGGTCGTCAGTCGCCCCTCGTCGTCCCATCACGATCAGGTCGGTGTCCCGCTGTTCCGCGAGGGACGTGATCTCCTCCCAGGGGAGTCCCCGGTGACACGCGCAGTCGACGTCGAGGCCCCGATCGCTGGCCCGGTCCGCGATCTCCTCGAGCATTTCGATGGCTTCGTCCTCTATTTTCGCGTGTTCGACCGCGGTACTGCCCAGCGCCGGCGTCCGTCCGTGTCTGCGTTCGTCGACGACGTAGAGAAGCACGACCTCCGCGTCGTAGTTGGCGGCGAGACTCAACCCCTGCTCGACCCCGCGATCCGCCTGTTCGCTTCCGTCGGTCGGGATGAGGATCGTGTCGTACATCAGTTATCACCCGTGTGATGGTTCGACGGCGGTGGTGGTAAAACTAGCAACCGTTCTCAGTGCGTAGAAACCATCCCCCGACGGTCGTCGCTCACTGCGTGGCAACCCGCCCGAGCGGTACTCCACGGACGCTCGGCCTCCTCGACCGGTCGATCGTGTCCGTCACCGATCCACGTCGCTACCCTCGGCCGTCACCGCACGAATCGTCTCGTACTCTTCGTCGCTGTAGGCGATGAACCGCACGTCCTCGAGCGTGTCGGGCTCGTAGCGGTCGAGTTCCTCGACGATGAGTTCGGCACCCTCGGCAGTCTCGAAGCCGGCCACACCACAGCCCAGCGCCGGAACGACGAGCGAGCGACAGCCGAGGTCGTCGGCTTTCTCCAGGGCGTTTCGCGTGGCCTCGCGAATACTTTCCGCCGTCGCCTGGCCGTTCCCGTAGTGGGGCATGGCGGCGGCGTGAATCACGTACTCGGCGTTCAGGTCGTAGGCGTCGGTGACGGCGACCTCGCCGAGGTCGACGGGTCCCGTCTCCGTGGCTTCCTCGTTGATCGCCTCGCCTGCACCCCGACGGAGCGCCCCGGCGACGCCCGACCCCATCTCGAGGCTCGTCCCGGCGGCGTTGACGAGCGCGTCGGCGGACTGTGCAGCGATGTCTCCCTGAACGACGTCGTACTCCATACGGACGGATACCCGATCGAACCCAATGAAACTGATCGTGGTCATCGAACGGTCCCGCGCGGGCGACGCTCAGTCGGTTCGAATCCAGCCGTTCCGAACCGGTTGGGGCGTGAGGTCGGCGGTTGCGACCCCGAAAAACTTCTCCCGGCCGACGGGCGTCCGGAGCCGGAGGACACAGGTCGTGTCGGTCACCTCGAACGCAGTTACTGCTCGAGTGGACTGCCGATGGGCGAACCGAAAGCGGCGGTCCGCGTCCGCTTCGACTGTAACGTGGTTACCGAGCGCCCAACTCAGTGACTCCACGCGTTCGATATCGATGTCGAAGAGGTCCGCGATCAGGGTTCGGCCGCGCCGACCGGTTGTCCCCTGTGATCGACTCTCGTGTGAACTCATGTGATGACTGTTTCACTGAATCCCGAAAAATGATGCTATATTCGTCTAGTCTTCTCTCCCAGGATCGTGTCGACCCCGGGATCGCCGTCGGGGACGCGAGAGGACGCCGGTCGAACCGAGATGATCCCGGCGAACGTGTCAGTCTCGAAATCTTAGGCTGACCAAAACCTTTTTAGATTTAGGCTCACCTAACTCAACCTGATGGACGTACCCGCCCGCAGGCAGGATCCCGACACCGACGCCGAACGCGAGGAGCCGGCGGCGGTCGTGACGAGTCACGAAACCCGCCCCGGCAAGATCGTCTTTACCGAACGAGACAACACCGACGGCTGGATCGCAACGGATCTCGCCGTCGACCTCGAGCCCTGACGTATCGCGAGGGCACCGGATCGGTTACGTGGCCAGTATCGACCCTGAACTACCTCTCTTGACTCCTCGATAAAAAGCGGTCTTCGCCGTCGGTGCCGTTTTTCTGTCGTCGACGCGATTTCGGGGGCTGTTCTCCTCGGACTCGATGCCCACGGTATCGAGGCGGGTAGCGTCTGGTGGCGGTCCAGGCCTGCACTGCAGAGTCGGCGGGGATCAGACCGCCGGATTCGACCCTGCAGTCGACGGGTGGAACGGGACTAGTGGGTCGCTTCCTCGAGCACCAGCGTCTCGTCCTCGAGGTAGTGCTCGAAGTGGTGCCCGTCCTCCTCGAGCGTCACGAGGATCTCCCGCAGGATCTGGGCGGTGGCGTGGTCGCCGAGGTTCTCGGCGAGTTCGATGCTGTCGCGCATCGATTCGATGATGTCGCCGTAGATTTCGAGGTCGTTTTCGAACATCGTCCGGACGTCGTAGACGTCTTCGCCCTCGAACTCGACGGTGGCACGATCTTCCTGGTTCGATGGCCCCGAGACGGGGACGCCACCGAGCGCCTGGGCGCGTTCGGCGATCACGTCCGCTCCGTCCTCGACGTGCGTGTAGGCTTCCTCGAGGAACTCGTGGAGCGGCAGGAACTCGGCACCCTCGACCACCCAGTGGTGTTTCTTCAACTGGTGGTAGAGCACGTACGAGTTGGCCAGCTCCGTGTTCAGCGCGTCGACGATCTGTTCGGCCTTCTCTTGCTCGAGGCGAAGCTCGTTCCCCTCGACGGTATCAGCCGATTGACGGACGGTTTTCTGAGTGCTCATCGTACGACGGACGTACGCTCGCTTAGCACTTAAAGATTTCCCAGTAATAAATATATCTTCCAGAATGGGAAAGACTTCTTTCGTATTCAAGCGGTTTATTTGTGTATCGGGTGTCTATTCGTGTTACCAAACGACACCGTCACTCTGTTCTTCGTTTTTTCGAGGCTGAGTAAACATTTTCAGTGCGCGGTTCCAAGAAGGGAATATGGCAACCAGAGTCGCACAGCGTCGAGAGCGGATTTACGTCGACGGCGAATGGCTCGAGACCGAGACCGTACTATCAGTGTCCGATCTCGCAGAGGGCGGGACCTTCGCACAGGTCGCCGCTGCAGGGCCAGAGGAGGCTCGAACTGCGCTTGGCGCGGCCCACGAAATAAAACCGGACCTCCGGGAGACGACGGTCGTCGAACGCGCGACGTGGTGTGAGACGATCGCCGAGGGACTGCGCGAGCGCGAGGAGGAACTCGCCGAGGTCATCGTTCGCGAGGCCGGCAAACCGATCTCGTCGGCCCGCGGAGAAGTCGAGCAGGCCGCCGAGCGTTTCGACCGCGCAGCCGAGGAAGCGCGCAACATCGTCAGCAAGGGCGAGTACCGCGAGGGGTCGACCGAGGGTCACGAGGGGTGGCAGGCGATCGTCAAGCACGAACCGATCGGTGCCGTCCTCTGTATCACGCCGTACAACTACCCGCTCGCGACGACGGCACTGCAGGTCGCGCCCGCGCTTGCGGCCGGCAACAGCGTACTGCTCAAGCCCGCCAGCAAGACGCCCATCTCGGCTGCGATCCTCGCCGACGTCATCGCCGACGTCGACGGGATTCCCGACGGCGCGTTCAACTTCGTCCCCGGCGAAGCCAGCGAGATCGGCGACGTCCTCGCGGGCGACGACCGCGTCAACGCGATCGCGATGACCGGCTCCTCGGGCGCGGGTAAACACGTCGCCCGCGAGAGCGGGATGGTCAACCTGCACATGGAACTCGGCGGCAACGCCCCGGCGATCGTCTTCGACGACGCCGACCTCACCGACGTCGCGGGCAACTGCGCCAAGGGATCGTTCAAGTACGCCGGCCAGCGCTGTTCGGCGATTTCGCGCGTCCTCGCCCACGAGTCGGTCCACGACGACCTCGTCGACCTGATCGACGGACAGATGGACGCCTGGCAGGCCGGCGATCTCTTCGAGGAAGACACCGCCTTCGGCCCGCTCATCAGCGAGGATCAGGCCGACTGGGTCGAAACGCTCGTCGAGGACGCCGTCGAGAAGGGCGCGGAGATCGTCCGCGGCGGGGAGCGACGTGCCCCCGAGGGCGTCCCCGACGAACTCGCCGACCAGTTCTTCGAACCGACGCTACTCGCGAACGTCCCCCAGGACGCCCGCATCGTCGACGAAGAGCAGTTCGGCCCCATCGCTGCCATCACCACGTTCGAAGACGAGGCCGAGGCCCTCGAAATCGCGAACGGCTCCGACCTCGCGCTCGACGCGGCCGTCTTCACGAACGACTACAAGCGTGCGATGCGGATGGCCGAGCGCATCGATGCCGGCGCGGTCCGGATCAACGGCGCGCCGAGTCACGGCCTGGGCGACGTTCCCTTCGGCGGCAACAAAGACTCCGGTATCGGTCGCGAGGGACTCGACGCCTCGATCCACGAGATGATGCGCAAGAAGAGTATCGTCCTCTAAGTCGACGGTCACCGTCGGCCCCGGAGCGAATTCACTCGAGTCCCCGCCCGCACTCAGAACGAATACGAGTGCGCGGCGACGACTGCCTTCGTCTCGCCCCTGACGCCGACGACGGTGATCTCTCCCGACGCCCCCGCTTCGTACTCGAACGTCGTCGTTTCCCCGACCTCGGTCATTTCGTCGCTGTTCCCGCTCTCGTCGCGTATCTCGAGCCGATCCGTCCTGCTCCTCGAGACGTAGGTCACGGTAACCGTCCGGTTTGACGCGTCGGATTCGATCGTCACGCCCGCCTGCGGTGGGGCCGGCTGGGTCCCGCGTTCGGCGAACCGATTCCGATACTCGTAGTCTTCGGTCGGAACGGTTCTCGTCGCCACGCCGACGGTACCGTCGAGTTCTATCGCCTCGTCGTCGAACGCCGCCGGGATCTGCGTCTCGAATTCGGACGCAGTATCGGCGTCGTCGTACACGGCACCTATCGAGTGCGTTGTCGTTTCGGAGCCAAGCGACCACGCGTTCGCGATCCCAACCCAGCTCGCGTCGGTCTCGTCACGCCGGTCGTGTTCTCCCCGGACGAACGTGGCTTGGGCGACCTGTTCGGCCGTCGTGGCGAACGTCACGTCCGCGTCGACCCGGCGGTCGGTTCCCTCGACGCCCGCCGCGAGGATCGCGTCGATGTCCGCACCGTCGGCGTCGCTCACGACGACCGTCTCCTCGGAGACGGCAACCGAGGTGCCATCGCGCTCGAAGACCGCGAACTCGCCCGCTGCCGACTCGAGGTCAGCGTCGACCGGATCGGAATCGAACGAGCCGGAGACGACCACGTTTCCGACGGCGTCCGCGGACCCGAACCGAAGGACGGAGTCGATCGCCGACTCGCCGTCCGCCAACCGTTCGACGATCTCGGCGTGCTCTCCCCGGGGGAGCGACGGGATAGACTCGACCACGTCCGACTGGAGGTGTTCCTCGTACGCACGGACTGTCGTGAGGTCCCGATACCGAAACCCGAGTTCGGCACTCCCCGACGCGGGAACCCATCGCTCGAGTGGCGGACGATCGCTCGCACTGGTATCGTCCGGTTCGTCCGCCCCGTCGGGTTCGGTGGTATCGTTGGGCTCGTCCGTATCCGTCTCGGCGGACTGGTCGAGACACCCCGCGCCGAGCGCGGTAAAACCCGTCCCGGCCCCTGCGATCGCGAGTAGTCTGCGGCGTGAAATGTGTTCCATACGAATATTACTGAGTCGTAACCGAGGCCATTTATGAATTCTCGTCTCGGCGACTCGCGCCGAACGCGAGTGTCAGACCACGTCGACGACAGAACTACCGCCGTCGACGAGAGAGTCTCGCGTATGTCCCAGGACGTGCTCGTCGCGGGTGAAACGCTGATCGACTGCATTCCCGAGCGACCCGGCCCCCTCGCGGACGTCGCGGGGTTCGAACGCCGGCCCGGCGGCGCGCCGGCGAACGTCGCAGTCGCGCTCGCGCGACTCACAGTGCCGCCGCTGTTCTGGACCCGTGTCGGCGCGGACCCGTTCGGCCGGTACCTCGAGGGGGTGCTCGCCGAGTACGGCCTTCCCGACCGATTCGTCGAACGCGACGGTGCTGCAAAGACCACGCTCGCGTTCGTCACCCACGACGAGGGTGGCGAACGCGAGTTTACCTTCTACCGGGACGGAACGGCCGACACCCGCCTCGAGCCCGGCCGAATCCCCGATAGGACGCTGTCGGACTGCGAGTGGGTCCACGCCGGCGGCGTCACCCTCTCGAGTGGCTCGTCCCGCGAGGCGACGATGGACCTGCTCGAGCGCGCGGCAGCGGCGGGCTGTTCGGTCTCGTTCGATCCGAACCTGCGACCCGAACTCTGGCCCGACGCGGAAACGTTCGCGAGCGTCGTCCGCGATGGGCTTGCCCACGTCGACGTCTGCTTTGCGACGGCCGCGGAACTCGAGGCCCTCGGGTTCAGCGGCGGGACGCCGACGGAACTCGCGAGCGCGGCGGTCGACCGGGGAACGGTCGATACCGTCTTCCTGACGCGGGGTGAGGAGGGTGCCGTCGCCGTCGCTGGCGACGACGCGCCCTGGCCCGGAGAGCGCGTCGAACACGCTGGCTACGAGGTCGAGACCGTGGATACGACGGGTGCCGGTGACGCCTTCGTCGCCGGAGCGATCGCCGCGCTCCGGGAGGGGCAGTCCCTCGCGGAGACGGTCGCGTTCGCGAACGCGGTCGCGGCGACGGCGACGACCGACTCCGGGGCGATGTCGGCGCTGCCGACTCGCGACGCGGTGGCTCCGTTGCTCGAGGGGTGAGGGGTCGAACCGACCCCGACCGAATCGAGCGAGCGAATCGCCGAGGGACCGCTACGGAGGTGCAAGCCGGGGCGCTATCCGGTCCCCTCGCGAACGAACCCGTATGGGGTTTCCGGTTCGTGGAACGATTCCCTTCGCGAAGTCCGTCGCCACGGGGATCCAGGAGAAGAACGTGACGTTCATGGCCGCCAGTATCGCCTACCAGGCGTTCATTTCGTTGATTCCGCTCCTCGTGTTGGTCTTCTTTCTCGTCTCGTTCGTCGGCGACGAGGGACTCGCCACGCAGGTCTCGTCGGCGACCGAAGGGTTCCTCCCCGAGAGCGGACGGGTCGTGCTCGAGGACGGGATCGAGGGGACGACCGGGAGCGCGGGAACGTCGATCATCGGCCTGCTCGTCCTCCTGTGGGGGTCGTTGAAGATCTTTCGTGGACTCGACACCGCGTTCTCGGAGATCTACGCGTCGACCGAGGACAACTCGCTGGTCGACCAGTTGCGCGACGGGATCGTCGTCTTCGGGGCCATCGGGGTCGCGCTCGTGGCAGCGGGAGCGACCAGCATCGTCTTCGCGTTCTTCCCCGACAGTCTCTTCATCGGCCTGGTGAACCCGCTGTTGCTCGTGGTCGGCCTGACACTCGCCTTCCTCCCGATGTACTACTTCTTCCCCGACGTCGACGTCTCCGTCCGCGAGGTCGTTCCCGGGGTCGTCGTCGCCGCCGTCGGCTGGGCGCTCCTCCAGTCGCTGTTTCAGGTCTACGTCGCCGTCTCGAGCAGTTCCGAGTCGGCGGGACCGATCGGCGCGATCCTCCTCCTGTTGACCTGGCTGTACTTCGGCGGGCTCGTGTTGCTCGTCGGTGCCGTCGTCAACGCCACCCACTCGGGGCACATCGACGTCGCCCGCGAGGAGACGGCGTCGGGATCGATCGCGGGAATCCCCGAGGGCTCGGATCGGAGTCCCGTCGTCGAGACCGGCCAGCGCGAACGCGAGCGTCTCGAGCGTCGACTCACGGCACTCCGGCGGGAGCGCGACCAGTTACAACACGATCGTCGAGCCCAGCGAACCCGCCGGTACCGGCTCGAGGACCGCGTCGACGAACTCGAGGCGCGGATCGACGGGCTCGAGGCGGAGAACGAACGGCTCCGCAACGAACTCGCGGCTCGGCAGGGGTCGTCGTGGCGACGGCGGCTACGCGGCGTGTTGAGGCGGGTGCGGACGCTGAACGTCGGTGTCGTCGAGAATCGCAACGAGTAGGACAGGGCAACTCGGTGACGGCGTGTCACGATCCGAGTCGAGACTTCTTAGTGCGCCCCCGTCCCACCGACGACCGTGTCCCATCCAGTCCGGGCCGCTCGGCGTCGAATACGGACCAACCACGCGTCGGTCATCGAGGGGATCGACGCCTGTGCCGACGCGATCGCCGAGCCCTGGGATACCGCCCGAACGACCGACCGCGACGCGGTCGTCGACGGCCTGCAACGATCCCTCACGGAGACCGGGCTACGCGAGGTGCTCCCGGGCGTGCTCGCCGACGTGGTCGACGCGACGGGATACGACCTCCAGGCCCGTCCCGTTGCGGGACCGCCCTACGTCGTCGTGACCAGCCGCGGCCCCGTTCTCCGGGCGACGATCGATCCCGGCCGCCTCGTGATTCGGTTCGACGTGTTCGAGGTCGTTCGCGACGACGATCCCGAACTGCCACCGACCTACCGTCGCCTCGAGGGGACCCGACTCGAGATCGCACTCGAATAGCGTTCTGTTCGAACCAGCGCGCGTCCGAGATTTCCGCCGGAGCGCGCCCCCCGGCCCAGCGACCGATAATAATTCGGCGCGCTATACCGTCAGTTCTTGTTAACAGCGAAGATATCGTGGACGATATTTTAATAAAATACGCTATCCAGATAATAACTCTTATACACGGGAGGGACTAGTCACAGATATGAACCTGACACGGCGCACGCTGGTGAAAACGGGGGCCGGCGCGCTCGCGACCGGCGCTGTTGCGGGCTGCCTCGACGACATCGGCAGCGCAACCGCGACGATGGATTCGGGCTACGCCGCCTTCTTTACCCTCTGGGACTGGGCCGAGCAGATCAGCGGCGACGCCATGGAGTTCGAAAACCCGGTCGGCACGGGCGAGGCCGGCCACGGCTGGTCGCCGAGTGGCGATCTCACCCGGGACATCGCCGACTCCGGTGCCTTCGTCTATCTAGATACCGCCGAATTCTCGTGGGCACAGGACATCGCAGCGACCCTCGAGAGCGATTACGACACCGTCGCCGTGATCGACGGCTTCGAGGGACTCGACGATCAGTTACTCGGCTGGGATCACGAGGTGGAGACCGGCGGTCACGAACACGACGACGACGGCCACGAGACCGATGGACACGACGACCATGACGGTGACGGACACGACGATGAACACGAAAGCGCGCACGACGGGCACGATCACGACCCGTCGTCGGTCGATCCACACGCCTGGCTCGATCCCGTGCTCGCGGGGGAGATGGTTACGGCCATCGCCGACGGGCTCGCCGACGCCGACCCGGACAACGCCGAGACCTACGAAGAAAACGCCGCCGAGTACGCCGCCGACCTCGAGTCCCTCGACCAGCAGTTCGAGGAGTTGATCGACGCGGCGAATCGGCGCGTCGCCGTCTTCGCCGGCCACGACTCGTTTACGTACCTCCAGGAGCGATACGGGTTCGAAATCCACACGCCAGTTGGCGTCTCCGCGCAGGCGCAGGTTACCACCGACGCGATGGCAGCGACGATCGACCTCGTCGACGAGGAGGGGATCGAGACCATCCTCTACAACCCGTTCAAAGCGACCGACGGGTCGTATCAGATGGTAGAGAACATCCTCGAGGGGAGCAATGCCACTGACGCGATGCCGATTACGCACTTGTCCGGGACCCTCGCGAAGTGGCACGAGGAGGGATTGGGCTACCGGGAGCAAATGGAAGAAATAAACCTGCCCGCGTTCAGAGAGGTACTAGACGCACAGTGACCGTCGTCGATCTCGAAAACGTGACGTTCGCCTACGGCGAGCAGCCGGCGGTCAAGGAGGTCTCGCTGACTGTCGAGGAGGGCGACTTTTTGGGACTGATCGGCCCCAACGGCTCGGGCAAGACGACCCTCTTGCATCTCATGCTCGGATTGCGCAGTCCGGATCGCGGCTCGATCGAGCTATTCGGTGCCCCCGTCTCCGAGTTCGACGACGGCGAACGGATCGGCTACGTCTCCCAGCAGGCGACCAGCGCCGGCGGTTCGATGCCGGTCACCGTCCGCGAGGCCGTCACCATGGGTCGGTTCGCCCACGCGGGTCACGGGCGACTGACCGACGAGGACCGCGTGACCGTCGACGAGGCCCTCGAGACGGTCGGTATCACCGAACTGGCCGACCGGCAGGTCAACCAGCTCTCGGGCGGCCAACGCCAGCGGGCCTACATCGCCCGGGCGCTGGCCTCCGAGGCCGACCTCCTGGCGCTCGACGAGCCGACCGTCGGGGTCGACGCCGAGTCCCGCGACGCGTTCTATCAACTGCTCGAGTCGCTCAACGCGTCGGGAATCACGATCATCCTGATCGAACACGATATCGGCGTCGTCACGGATCGCGCGAGCCGGATCGCCTGCATCAATACGGAGCTGTACCACCACGGTGACACGGAATCGTTCGTCGAAAGCGACGCGTTGACCGAGGCCTACGGCGCGACGGGCCAGGTCGTCCATCACCACCACTGAAACCGATGCGTCACGGCACCTCCCTCCGTCGACGGCTCGAGCACGTCGGGATCGGTCTGACCGCGGCCCTCGCGGTCGCGATGGTCGGCTTGCTCGCCGTCGACGCACTGCGGTCGGTCCCCGTCGCAGGCGGAGTGTACGATCAGGCGCGACTCGCGGGCCAGTTGCTGGACCACGCGCTCGGAACGAACGTCTTTGCTCATCCGTTCATGTGGCGGTCGATCGCGACGGGAATCCTGATCGGCATCGTCGCACCGCTGGTCGGTACCTATCTCGTCCACCGAGAGATGGCACTGATCGGCGAGACGTTGGCCCATACCGCCTTCGCCGGGGTCGCAATCGGTCTCCTCGTAAACGCGATGACCGGCTGGGATGGCCCGCTGATGGTCGTCGCGTTGGTCGTGGGAGTCCTCGGTGCCCTCGGCGTTCAGTGGCTGATCGAACGGACCGACACCTACGGCGACGTGCCGATCGCGATCATGCTAACCGGCAGTTTCGCCGTCGGGACGCTCATCATCAGTTTAGACCGAACGAGCGGGATCAACGTGAGAGACTACCTCTTCGGCAATATCTCCGTCGTCACCCCCTCCGGGGCGCGACTGATGGCCGTCCTCAGCGTCCTCGTCGTCCTCGTCGTCGTCGCGACCTACAAGCAACTGCTGTTCATCACGTTCGACGAGCAGGCTGCCCGGGTCGCCCGCCTCAACGTCACCTGGTACAACACCCTACTGATCGTGATGACGGCCGTCGTCGTCGTCGGCGCGCTCCAGATCCTGGGCGTGATCCTCGTCGCCGCGATGCTCGTCGTTCCCGTCGCGGCCGCCACCCAGATCGCCCACAGCTTCCGAGAGACGCTGTTCCTCTCGATTCTCTTCGGACAGGTCGCGGTTATCGGCGGCTTCGTCGTCTCGATCTCTCAGAGCCTTCCCACCGGCGGCTCGATCGTCGTCGTCGCCATCGCCTGTTACCTGCTCGCGATCCTCGCCTCGAGTCGCTCCACGGCCGCTATTTCGACCCGCTGACCGCTCGAGGCGGGAGTCAGACGCCCGATTCGACCGCGACACGCACCCGGACGGGGTCGTCTCTCGGTCCCTTCCTCAGCCGAAAGCGTCGTCTCTCGATTCCATCTTCGACTACGATCACTGCCGCTTACGTGTCCGGGAGTCAACACCCCCGGTATGAGTCGACGATCGACTGGCATCCTCGTGTGCGGTCTCCTCGCGTTCGTCGTCGGATACGCCCTCTGGCCGCCCGGACACGTCTACTGGGAGGGGGTCGCACGCGTCATCGGCGAACCGCTTACCCTCGCGCTCGTCGGACTGCTAGCCGTGAGCGTCGGTCTCGTGGCTGGTACCCTTCTCGAGTTCTCGATCGCGGAGTTCGTCGCGGGCGGGGTGATCGCCTACGCGGCCGGAATGGCGCTCATCGAGTCCGTCCTCACGACGGACAGTCCGGTCCACTTCCTCCTGTACGGCGCGCTATTGGTCTGTTTCACTCTCGGTGTGGCGATCGGTGCGTTCCGGCGACGAGGATCCGGTGACCGTACTCCCCGGTCGGAACGTCCGTCCACCGAGTGAGGGCCGTCTCCAGCAGCTAAATGGGTGTGTCACCGTCCACGATGTCGGACGGCGGGAACACGCCCTACGCTTAACTCGCTTCCCGAGTAACGATCGACCGATGGGACGGTTATCCGCACTCTTCGACCCCGAGACCGTCGCCGTGGTCGGCGCGACCGACCGCGAGGGCGCAGTCGGCCGGGCGATCCTCGAGAACCTGCGAGACGGGTTCGCCGGCGAGGTCGTCCCGATCAACCCCTCGCGCGAGGAGGTACTCGGGCTCGAGTGTTACGAGAACGCGAAGAGCGCACCGCCGATCGATCTGGCGGTGGTCGTCGTACCGCCCGATATCGTCATCGAGTCGATTCGAGATCTCGCGGGCGCGGGCACCGAGAACGTGGTCGTGATTACGGCTGGGTTTGCCGAGACCGGGAGCGAGGGGGCCGAACGCGAACGGCAGCTCCGCGAACTCGCCGACGAGCACGACCTCAACGTCGTCGGGCCGAACAGCCTCGGCATCATGGCCACGCCCAACGGCATGAACGCCACCTTCGGCCCCGAGGACGCACTCGAGGGATCGATCTCCTTCATGAGCCAGTCGGGGGCGTTCATCACCGCCGTGCTCGACTGGGCCAACGAACAGGGGATCGGCTTTCAGGACGTCGTTTCGCTGGGCAACAAGACGGTGCTCGACGAGACGGATTTCGTCCGCGAGTGGGGTGGGGATCCCGATACCGACGTCATCATCGGCTATCTCGAGGACATCGACGACGGGCAGGGGTTCATCGAGGCCGCTCGCGAGGTCACTGCCGATACCCCGATCGTCCTCGTCAAATCCGGCCGAACGGACGCCGGCGCGCAGGCGGCCTCCTCTCACACCGGCGCGATCGCCGGCAGCGAACGGGCCTACGAGGCCGGCCTCGACCAGGCCGGCGTACTCCGCGCCCGCTCGGTCCAGGAACTGTTCGATTACGCGCGGGCGCTTGCGGGCTTGCCCCAACCCGAGTCCGACGGGGTCGCCGTCGTCACGAACGCGGGCGGTCCCGGCGTGCTCACGACCGACGCCGTCGGCGACTCGAGGCTCGAGATGGCCTCGTTCGCCGACGAGACGATCGAGACGCTCGCCGAGGCGATGCCCGAGGAAGCCAACGTCTACAACCCGATCGACGCGATCGGCGACGCCGACGTCGAGCGATTCGGCGAGGCCCTCGAAATCGCACTCGCGGACCCGAACGTGGGCAGCGCAGTGGTCGTCGCCGCGCCGACGGCAGTCCTCTCCTACGACGACCTCGCCGAGACGGTCATCGAGAAGCTCGAGGAACACGAGACCCCGGTCGTCACGTGCCTGATGGGCGGCAAACGAGCCCGCGAGGCCGAGGCGACGCTGCGCGAGTCGGGGATTCCGAACTACTTCGATCCCTCGCGGGCGGTCTCGGGACTCGACGCGCTCGCTCGCTTCCGGGACATCCGCGAGCTGCGGACCGACGAGCCGGAGCGCTTCGACGTCGACCGCGAGCGTGCTCGCGACATCCTGGCGCGTGCCACGCGACGCGACGACAACCGGCTCGGCGTCGAGTCGATGGACCTCCTCGAGGCCTACGGGATTCCGACCCCCCAGGGAGAGATCGTCGACGACCCCGACCGCGCTCGCGAGGTCGCCACAGGAATCGAGGGCGACGTCGTCATGAAGATCGTCAGCCCCGATATCTCCCACAAGTCCGACATCGGCGGCGTCACGGTCGGCGTCGCCGACGAAGACGTCTACGACGCCTACGAGGACGTCGTCGCGAGAGCGCGAAACTACCAGCCCGACGCGACGATACTCGGCGTACAGGTCCAGGAGATGCTCGACCTCGAGACCGCGACCGAGACCATCGTCGGGATGAACCGCGATCCGCAGTTCGGCCCGCTGTTGCTGTTCGGACTCGGCGGCATCTTCGTCGAGATCCTCGAGGACACGGCCGTCCGCGTGGCCCCGATCGGGGAGGGCGAGGCCCGAGAGATGGTCGACGAAATCAAGGCCGCGCCGCTGTTGCGGGGCGCTCGCGGCCGCGAACCGGCGGACGTCGGGCGCGTCGTCGAGACGATCCAGCGACTCTCGCAGCTGGTGACGGACTTCCCGTCGATCCTCGAACTCGACGTCAACCCGCTCGTGGCGGGCCCCGACGGCGTACAGGCGATCGATCTGCGACTCACCGTCGATCCGAACGAACTCGACACGGAGGAACCATGACCGACACCGATTCAGCACCCGACTCCACGACCACCGACACCGACGAAGAGCCAAGCACCCACACCACCGACGGCGGAACCGAGACGCTGCTCGTCAGCTCGCTCGAGGAGAGCACCGGCAAGACGGCGATCACGCTGGCGCTCGCCCGGCTCGCGGCCGCCGACGGGGACAGCGTCGGCTACATGAAACCGAAGGGCACCCGGCTCCAGAGCAACGTCGGGAAGACCCTCGACGAGGATCCGCTGCTCGCCCGCGACCTGCTCGAGTTGGACGCGGAGATACACGACCTCGAGCCGGTGGTCTACTCGCCGACGTTCATCGAACAGGCGATCCGCGGCCGCGAGGACCCCGCAGCGCTCCGCGAGCGCGTCCGGGAAGCGTTCGCGACGCTCGCGGGGGCTCACGATCGGATGTTCGTCGAGGGCGGCGGCCGGTACGACATCGGCGGGATCGTCGAACTCACGGACGCCGATATCGCCGAGTTGCTCGATGCGCGCGTCCTGCTGGTCGCACCATACGAGATCCCGGCGGATATCGACGACCTGCTCGCCGCAGCCGAGACGTTCGGGGATCGCCTCGCCGGCGTCGTCTTCAACGACGTCTCCGACGCGGCATACGACGGCCTCGAGACGGACGTGATCCCGTTCCTCGAGGGGCGGGACGTTCCGGTTCACGGAGTCCTCCCGAGCGAACGCGACCTCGCGGGCGTGACCGTCGCCGACCTCGCGGCCGAACTCGGTGCGTCGATGCTCGTCGAGGAGGGCCAGGACGCCTACGTCGAGCGCTTTACGGTCGGTGCGATGGGGCCCGACAGCGCCCTCCGACACTTCCGGCGGACGAAAGACGCCGCCGTCATCACCGGCGGCGATCGTGCCGAGATCCATACCGCCGCCCTCGAGGCCCCCGGCATCCGCTGTCTCATCCTCACCGGCGGCCACCGACCATCGGGAGCGATCCTCGGGCAGGCCAGCGAGAAAGGGGTCCCAATCCTCTCGGTTCAGACGGACACGCTCACCACCGTCGAGCGCGCGGAGGATATCGTCCACAGCGGGCGGACTCGAGACGTCGAGACCGTCGATCGGTTGGAACAGCTGTTGTCCGATCACGCGGCCGTCGACTCGATTCTGGGGTAGGCGGCGATCGAACTCGTCGGCGTCGCTCGAGGACGTGTCCGCCGACGGTCGACTGAGCAGGCCGCTCTCGACGACTGTCACGTCTGACTAAGATTAAAGAGTCCGCCACGCATGAAGCCAGTTATGGACGACATTCCCCAGGAGATCACGTCTCTCGTCGGCCGCGAGGTGTACTCGAACAACGGCGTCTTCGTCGGCGAAGTCGAAGACCTCCGATTGAACATCGATGGCGAAGCAGTCACCGGGTTGGCGCTGGCGAACCTGAACGGCGAACTGTTCGCGGACGAAGCCCGCAGCGGCCAGGGGATCATCGTTCCCTACCGCTGGGTCCGTGCCGTCGGTGACGTGATCCTCATCAACGATGTCGTCGAACGCGTTCGCGAACCGGACGAGGAACAGGACGAGCTACTGGCCTGAGTTAGCCGCCGTTGGACCCTTCATTGCTGGTTCCCTCGACGCCCATCGCGTCGAACAGCGTCCGTTTGACCGCCTCTTCGGTCAAGTCGAGCAACGTGTCCCGCGTGTCCTCCGAGATTTCGATCCCGGTGAAAATCCCCAGCGGGATCTCCGCGCTGGCCTGCGTGGAGTGGCCGGCCGTCTCGCCGATCTCGCCGTAGGCGTCCGCGAGCACTTTCCCGATGTTGATACGGATGTCCTTCGAGCGGCCCGCGAGGAAGATCGTCTCGTCGGCGATCCCGAAGACCGCGGTCGTGGTGACCCCCTCGAGGTTCAGCAGGTGACTGGCCGCCTGCGTGAGGGCTTCGCGGTCGCGGACGAAGCCGGCGTTGGAGACGAGGTGACTGCCTTGGACGTCGCGGTTCGTAATCGCCTCCGCGAGCACGTCCAGGGTCTCGGGGGACATCGACGGCGACTCCACTTGCTCTAAGGTATCGTGATTGGCGAAGGGATAGAGGTAGGCGGCGGCGGTCAGGTCGGCGGGAGTCGTATCGCGTTTGAAATCCAGGGTCTCCGCACGGATGCCATAGAGGAGGGCCGTGGCGACCTCCTCGGAGACGTTCATATCGAACTCCTGAATGTACTTCGTCATGATCGTCGACGTCGAGGACATGTTGGGCCGGATGTCGACGAACTCGGGCTCGGACTCGGATTCGGACTCGTTGTGGTCGATGACGATATCGACCGGCAGTTCCATCTCGCCCGCGGTGCCGTGATCGACGAGGGCGACGGTATCGTAGACCGAGTGATCCTCGATCTCGTCCCACTGGACGAGGTCGATGCCGAGCAGGTTGACGAACGCGCGGTTCTCCTGGTGGCCGACGTCGCCCAGATAGATGATGTCGGATTCGACCCCGAGGTGGTCCGCGATCGCCTGTAAGGCCGCCGCGCTGGCGATCGAGTCCGGATCAGGGCTGTCCTGGGTGATGATCGCGAGCCGCGTCGACGTCTCCTCGACCAGGTCGGCGAGTTTACCCGCGTTGTACTCGAGTTCGCCCGACTCGAGCGCTCGCAAGGCGGATTCGGCGATGACAGAAGACGGATTGATGACGATGTCGGCCCCGAGTTCGGAGAGTTCGTCGCCGGAGACGGGATCGCTCGCGCGGGCGACGATGAACTGATCGTCGTCGCCGTTGCGGATGTGTTCGACGGCGCGTTTGTTCGATTCGACGTCCGACGCGAGGATGAGGACGACGTCCCGGTCGGCAACCAGTTCGGTGATTTCGGGTTCCCGAATGTCCGCTCGTCGGGCGTCCAGATCCTGATCGCGGAGCGATTCGACCCGGCTGTCGTCCTGATCGACGATGAAGACGTCCTTGCCCTGTTCGACGAGTTCCTCCGCGACGGCGTACCCCACGCTCCCACAGCCCAAGATAGCGTAGTCAGAGATCGACGAAATCGTAACCCCCGTACTCATATGCCCGAGTGGTCGGACCGACCGTACTTAACGCTCCCGGAGAGTGGTACAGACTGATGGGTCGAATCGAGCGCCTCGAGGGGAGCGATTCGCGCGTGGATCGCTGTCACGGAGCCCGCCAAGGGAAACGTATTTGAACGACCGAGGGAAAGTCGGTAGCACAGGGCCGGTAGCTCAGTCCGGCAGAGCGTCTGACTCTTAATCAGACGGTCGCGTGTTCAAATCGCGCCCGGCCCGCTTTCTGACGACGAACAATTCCGTGAGTCACCAGTAACGGAACTGAAGCGATTTGAACTAGACCAGAAAGGCGCAGCGAAGCGAGCAGTTCTGGGCGGAGGCGAGCGGATTCGTGAGCCGTCAGTGGAGTTGCCAGCGAACAGCGTAGCCGATGAGCCACCCGGCCCCACAGAGCACTCCGGAGCCCAGCAGGAGGCCGATACCGAGGACGACGGGGGACGAATCGTAGCGCCCCAATCCACCGACGACAGTTATTGCCGAACCGGTGATAAGCCCGACTACTGGGATAATTCCAAGCGAGACGCTTCGAACGACACTCGCGCCAGCGTACCCCATAGCCGTGGACAAGCCGATACCAGCGGCTATGCTGCCCCAGATATGGACTCCCGCCCAAAAATCGTATGCCGCCACGTCAAGAGACCCACTACCGTATCCTACTTTGAGGAGGATATAGAGGACGGCACTTCCGATACCGAGACCAACACCGACGAGTACCGGAATCGTACTCGGCTTCTCCCCCATGGTGAGGAGTTCGGCGGGAAGACTGTCGGACCCCATAGTCGTTCAACAGGAACAATACCGTATATACTTGCTCCCGCTTTCGGCTGCAACCACTGCTCACTGCGCAGATCCGTGTCACGGGTGGTTCGTCGGCGCAACGATGACACGAGCGAACCCGTCGTATCGAACCAACTCTCGGACGTCAGCATATCGTCATGAGTTCTCATCCTGGATCGGGATCCGATGAGAACAGGCGTATACGCCACACGTTCGTGACATCCACTTCGCCGTAGACAGCGAGGCTTTCCGTACCCAGATGCGATATTCACTGGTCTACGACACGCTCAACTCTCTCGTGTGCAACGTCTCGTTCCCACGATCGACTATAAGCAACTGAAAGTCATTGCACACCTGATCGCACGACAGCGTTGTGATCAGTGTGTAACTCGTTTCAGTTGCTACTATCGAAACGGGGGTTTCGAGGTCGTACGTCGACCCAAGGGTATTCACCACTGTGCCACGTCGTAACACGTATGGGAGACGACCCGGACTCTCGACCGATATTGGTCGCAGTTGGGAACCCCGACCACGTCGAGCAGTTGGTCCGGACAGCTGGCGACCTCGCCCGGGTGACCGACGGCCGCATACAGATCGTTTCCGTTGTTTCCAAGCCCCACAACTCACCGTTTTCCCTGTACACTGATGAGACGATCCTCGAGGAGTATGCGGGAACCAGCCGGAAAATACTCGACAAAGCAACGAGAGTCGCCCCTGACGATGTCACGGTAACGAGTGAGCCGATCGTCGGGCGATCGATCGCCGACGGTGTGCTCACAGCGGTCGGACAGACCAATGCGCGCGCACTCGTAGTGGGGTGGCAAGAGCGGAAACGCCGAACGGACGCTGTCCTCGGTACGACAGTCGATCGACTTATCCAGCGAGCACCGTGTGACCTCTACGTCGAACGAATCGGTCAAGAGGCAAACACTGTCGATTCCATCCTCTTGCCCGTGGCTGGCGGCCCGCACGTCCGTCCGGCAGCGTCCGTCGCGAAAGCGATTGCCGCTCGCAACGACGCCACCGTACACGTCTTTGCAGTCGACGCTTCCCAGACGGATCCCGAGACAGCACGCGAGTACATCGCACGTGCAGAACTGAGTCTCGAAGAAGCGCCTGGTCCCCACATACAGGTGGAATCGGCGATCGACGACGGTGACGAGATAGCCGAGGCGATTGTAGAGGTCGCGATCGACCACGACGTGATCGTTTTCGGAGCAACACGCCAAGGGGTCTTACACCGTCGTCTCGTCGGTTCGGTTCCGCGGACGGTCGTCCATCGGAGTGACCGAACAGTCATTCTCGCTCGCGCTGGTGATGTCGTTGATAGCCCGCTCAAAAGACGCTTGCCGTGGGTCTGACCTTTCGTGACCGACACCCGTTCGTGACTACTGCCCCCTCAGAACGAACAGTTGCCCGAGAGGAGGGTGAAAAAGCACCGCTGATCGGCGAAGAAGAGTCCACGGAAGTGCTTCAGGAGGGGTCTCTTCAACCCGCGGGCCGTATACCGTCTGTCTCGATGTGGCGTATCGGGCCGACGTTGGCCACCATTTTGACGTCGGTGTTCTTCGCGGCGATCCCCGACGGTACGTGAACGAAACGGGCGCACTGGTTGTCTCGATCTGACGCAGAGCTCGCCCGTCTCTTCCGTTCGTTTCGCGAGTTGTTGATCGTCTCCGAGCGCACACGGCCTTATGTGCGCGGACGATGAAACGGTACCTATGCTCTCTCGGATTCTCGTTCCGATGGACGACTCTGAGCCGGCCGAACGTGCGCTCGCCTACGCGCTCGATAATCATCCCGACGCCGACATCACCGTTCTACACATCGTCGGCGTCCCTTCCATGATGATGGGAAGTGCGGTGGGTCTGAGCCTAGAGGACGATTTTGAGGAGGCAACTGCCGAACGTGCTGAACCTGTCTTCGAACGCGCACGCGCAGTCGCAGCCGAACGGGACCGGGATATCAACACGGAGGTGGGGGTCGGCCATCCCGCCCGGACGATCATCGATCGTGCTGACGACTACGACACGGTCGTACTCGGGAGTCACGGCGAGGACTGGCATCGCACGGCACGCCAGTTCCTCGTCGGAAACGTTGCCGAAACGGTGGTCAAGCGGGCATCGGTGCCGGTAACGGTGGTCCGATGACGGGGCGCTCGCACTCTATACTATCTAGGCAGTTCGATTACGAGTAGGAGGTTCGAAACGACGAAAATCGATAGCTTCCGCGAGTCACAACCGATCGGTAGCACGGAGAATCCACGGAGCGATCGGAGTCAGGGATCGACCAGTTCGGCGTCCCTGGCAGCCGCCTCGGCGCGCTCGAGCAGGTCGTCCGGTTCGGCCGCCAGCAGCGGCTCGAGGCGGGCGTTGGTCTCGACCTGGTCGGGGGTGACGCGGTTGCAGCCGGCGTCGATGGTCGAGTCGGTGAAGGTGCCGATCTCGCGGGCCTGTGCGACGATGTACTGTTTGTCCCGGCTCAACAGCGGCCGGTGGATCGGCAGCGTGGCTGCGCGGCTCGTGACGCCGAGGTTCCGGATCGTCTGGCTGGACTTCTGGCCGGCGGCTTCGCCGGTGACGATGCCGTCCGCGTTGACGCGTTCGGCGAGCGTCTCGGCGGCGCGATAGAAGAACCGCCGCAGGGAGAGCATTCGTCCCTGTTCCATTTCCCGGACCAGCAGGTCGACCGTCTCGCCGCCAGGCACCCGGTAGACCTGCATGTCGAAGTTGGGTGCGTACGCCGAGAGGAGCCGAACCGTCTCCATCGCGCGTGCCTCGTGATCGATCCCGCCGTAGTCGCCGAGGTCGACGTACGCCGGGACGATCGGGCTACCGCGTTTCATCATCTCGTAGGCCGCGACCGGCGAGTCGATGCCGCCGCTGACCAGCGCGACCACCGCCTCCTGGGAGCCAAGCGGGAGCCCGCCCGGTCCGTCGACCGTCTCGAGGTAGACGAACGCCACGTCCTCGCGGACTTCGACGCCGAAGGTGAGGTCGGGCTCGTCGAGGTCGACTTCGGGTTCGAACTCGTCCTCGACAGCCTCCCAGATTACGGTCCCGGCCTCGCGGGCGAGATCCTCGCTATCGTAGGGGAGGGTCTTGTCGGCCCGGCGGGCGTCGACCGCGAACGTCCCGCCGTCGTAGTGCTCGCGGGCGGTCGCCGCCAGCGCCTCGAGGATCCGTGCTTTCTCGGTGCTGACGGTCAGAACCGGGCTCGCGGAGACGACCCCGAAGGTGTTCGTCGCGGCCGCGGTCGCGGCCGCGACGGCTGCCTCGTTCGTGTGTATCAGCGGTCGGTTCCACCGGCGCTCGATCGTGCCGGGAATCGAGCGGTCGGCCAGCATGGCCTCGAGGTTCTCCGCGAGAAGCCCCTCCATATACCGCTTGACGGTGTTGCTCTTGGTGTTGAGGTCCCCGTGGCGGACGAGGACGGTGTCGGCTCCCGGAGGGTGCATGGGCTGTGATAGATGGCCGCGGCTATAAGGGGGTTACGAGGTCCATCGAGCTCGCGGAGCCACGGCGAACGGTCAAACGAACGATTCCTCGACCGTCGGGCTCAGACTGCCCGTGTAGGAGTAGATACCGACGACGAGCACGGTACCGGCGACCAGGGGAACGATCGCGCTGAGCGCGTACAACAGGTCGAAGCCGACCGCGCTGGCCACGGGCAGCGAGACGAGGGGGCCGAGGCCGCCGCCGACGTCGCCGAATATGTTGTTGGTTCCCATCGCTCTCCCCATCCGCTCTTCGGGAGTGAGATCCGCGAGCAGGGCCGTCAGCGGACCGCCGACGCCACCTTGCCCCGCACCGATGAGGACACACGCGACGACGACGGCACCGAAGGAGGGTGCGAGCGTGAGCACGACGAACCCGGCACAGCTGGTCGCGAGGAAGGCCAGCAAGACCGGCATGCGAGCGCCGACCGAATCGCTGATCTTCCCGCCCGAAATCGTAAAGACCGCTCCCGAGAGGGCGGACACCGCCATCAGCAGTCCGGACGTCCCCTGTTCGCCGTAGTCGATACCGTACCCCGCGAACGCGACGGAGAGCGTCAGTGACTCGGCCTCGAGGTACAACACGAGCGTCGAAAAGAGGACGCCGATGTACGCGAAGTAGAGCCCGAAGTTGACGAGGCCGACGGTCAGTGCGGGGAGGGTCGTCTCGAAGTCCAGCGGGTTGATCGACGAGTCGGTCGACTCGACGTGGGTTTCGGGGACGATGAAGTAGGCGATGACGCTCGCCAGACCGGCGAAGGAGGCCGCGATGGCGAACGCCGTGGCGTTGTTGTACACCTCGCTGACGATGCCGCCGAGCACCATGCCCGCGGGGAACCCGAACGTGATCCCGGCTCGGACGATGCCCATGCTCGTCCCACGCGAGCTGGCCTCGCTGACGTCGGCGGTGATCGTGTACGCCGTCGCGAACACGAGCGCGCTGCCGATGCCCCACGTGATTCGCGCGAGAACGAACCAGAGTTCGGGCATCGAAGACCGGATGGCGACCACGTAGCCGACGGTCGCGAGTCCCTCGATCGCCAGGCCGACGACGAACGGTTTCCGGGTCCCGATCCGGTCGACGAGCACGCCCGCCGGCCCGTTGGCCACCAGTCGCGTCCAGCGATTCGCCGAGAGGATGACGCCGACCATGAACGCCGAAATCCCCAGTACTTCGCCGAGGTTCGGGAGAATCGGGAAGACGACGCCGCCGCCGAAGCCGACGAAGAAGGTACTCGCGACGACGGCGTAGACGACGGATCTGGCAGTCGATTCGGAACTCGAGTCGGGCACGTGCAGTCACTCGCTGGTTCGATTCCCACTGGCGTCCATCGCGACGCTAGTCGAAGAAAACGCGGCGTGTTCGTTCAGAACGTCGAGAGTTCGCCCTCGATCACGCTGCGGGTGATCCCGGTCACGTCCGCGAGTTCCCGGTCGACGATCGCCTCGACGTCGGCCTCGACGTCCGAGACCGCGACCCCGTCGTCGGTGACGACGTGGACGTCGGCGACGTGGGGCTGATCGATCGGGCGACCGATCTGGGAGAGGAGGCGCACGCGAAGGTCGCGGATGCCGTCGACCTCGTCGACGACGCTCTCCGCGATCTCCGTCGAGAGCAGGTTGTAGATCTTTCCGATGTGATTGACCGGGTTCTTCCCGCTGGTCGCCTCCATCGACATCGACCGGTTGGGTGTGATGAGGCCGTTCGCGCGGTTACCGCGCCCCACGGAGCCGTCGTCGCCCTGTTCGGCGGAGGTTCCGGTCACCGTGAGATAGATCGAACCCTCGTCGTAGTCGTCGGCCGTGTTGACGTGGACCTCGACCGCGCGGTCAGTGTACTCGCGTGCGACGCCGTCGACGAACTCCCGGACGGACTCGACGGCCTCGACGTACTCGTCGAGATCCGCGACGTGCTCGTCGACCATCGCCGCCGCGACGGTGACGTCGATCTCGTCGCCCTCGCGCTTGCCCATGATTTTCACGTCCGGTCCGAGTTCGGGGTTTTCGTCGGCGTACTCCCCGTTCAGCCGCCGTTCGGCCTCGAGGACGATCTGCTCGGTCTCGGTCAGTGGCGCGTGACCGACGCCGAAGCTCGTGTCGTTTGCCATCGGGACGCTGACTTCGTCTTCGCCGAAGACCTCCTGGAGGTCGCCGCTGCCCTCGCCGAGTTTGACGTCGACGACGATGTCCTCGCCGACGGTCAGTTGGGGTATCTCGGACTCGAGGTACTCCCGTGCCGCTCGCAGCGCGATCGTCTCGGCGGGGATGGTCTGGCCGTCGTAGTGTTTCGTCGCGCGGCCGACGATCAGCAGATAGATCGGATCGACGACTTCACCGCCGCCGAACGCGGGCGCGGCCTCGCCCGCGACGAGTTGGGTCTCGTCGGTATTGAAGTGTAACACTTCGCCGACGCGGTCCAGATACTCGCGTGCGAGCGCCCCGGCGACGCTCTCGGCGATCCCGTCACAGATGGAGTCTGGATGTCCGATACCCTTTCGTTCGACGATCTCGACCTCCTGGTCCTCGACCGCTTGCCGGTCGATGGACTCGATCCGGATGTTCCGCTCGCTCATTGTCGGGACTTGACGGAGCGAGTTCGTATAACTTGCGGAAACAGATACGGGACAGAAAATGCCTGCAGGTTATGTCGCGATCGGCGGACAGCCTCCAGTAGCCACCGAAACGATTGACACACTACTCGCAACGCCGTCGCGCGAGTAGTCTGCACTGACTGTCAGTGGCTACTATCGTCGGCGGCGAGCAGCAAGCCGAGATAGGAGGTCCGGAGCTGGTCGTCTGGATCGAGTCCCAGTCGCTCGAGAACCTCGTAGGCCCCCTCGCGGGCCGCCTCGAGATCCGTCTCGGCTTCGACGTCGGTCTCGACCTCGACGTACTCGCCGACGTCGTCGACCGAATCGAGGGTGACGGTGTATTCCTCGAGCGCGAACCGCTCGCGGTCCTTGCGGACCGTCGCGGCGGGCTCGAAGCCGAGGTTCGTCAGGATCTCGTCCGTCTTTTCTCCGTTCCCGACGGTGGTCTCGACTTCCTCGCGGGTCTTGGACTCCTCGTCGACCAGTGGTCCCTTGTAGGTGACGCGGGTCTCCGCCTCGCCGTCCTCGGGTCGCTCAGACCGGATCCGAAGTGCCTCGTCGGTTTCGGCGAACTCCCGGTGGGGTGCGTCGTAGTAGGTGTCGACCTGCACGACGGCACCCCGTGGCGTCGCCTCGAGGGCCACGAGGCGGTCTCGGACGGTCTCGAGATCGGCGGGGACCTTCACTTCGACCTCGTACATGCTCGGGGGGAGGTAGAGCTATAATAAGTATCGGTCGCTCTCGCTCGAAAACGTCGTACTTAAATGTCGACGGCGGGACGTACAACGTATGACTGAGGATCAAGAGGCCGAGCTCGAGGAGCAGGCCGATGACGTCGACGAAGAAGTAGCCGAGGAAACCGCCGACGAAGCCGAGGGGCTGCAGGAAGGCGACTTCGTCGAACTCGAGTACACCGCGTACACCACCGAGGACGAACAGCTGGTCGACACGACCGACCCCGAGGTCGCCGAGGAAGAGGGTGTCGACGACCAGGGCCAGGAGTTCAAGCCGCGAACGATCGTTCTGGGCGAGGGCCACATCTTCGAGGCCGTCGAACAGGCGGTCATCGGCTCCGAACCTGGCGACTCCGGCACCGTGACCGTTCCCGCCGAGGACGCCTTCGGCGAGTACGACCCGGACGACGTCCAGACCGTCAGCGCCGAGAAGATCGACGAGGACGACCGCTATCCCGGTGCCAACGTGCAGATCGACGGCCAGCAGGGCTACATCAGCACGATCATCGGCGGCCGCGCCCGCGTCGACTTCAACCACCCGCTGGCTGGTGAGGACGTCGAGTACGAGTACACGGTCGCCGACGAGGTCGACGACCGCGAACAGCAGGCCGCCGGCCTCTTCGAGATGTACCTCGGGATGGAGCCCGACCTCTGGATCGAGACGGACGAGGTCGAGGAAGAGGTTCCCGTCGAACCCGACGAAGACGCCGACGAGGACGCGGAACCCGAGTTCGAGACCGAAACGGTCGAGAAGGAGACGCTCTATCTGGAAGCCACGCCCCAGATGACGATGAACCAGCAGTGGATGATGGGCAAACAGCAGATCGGTCAGGACATCATCGAGAAGGTCGGCGTCGACCGCGTCATCGTCCAGGAAGTCATCGACGGCATGGGTGGCATGGGCATGGGCGGTATGATGGGCGGCATGGGCGGTATGGGCGGCGGCGACATCGAGGAGGCCCTCGAGGACGCCGACGTCGATGCCGACGAGATCGTCGAAGAGCTCGAAGGCGCGGAAGAGTAACCCCAGCGATCGCGGGCCGTTCTGTCGCGTCCTGACGACGACCACGGACGTGTGCGTCTTCCCTTTTCCCCCGCGGAACGTAGCGGCCGCACCGGGCCAGTACTTCAAACCGGTCTCTCCGCGGATCGAACGTTCCCGGCTCTCGCGATACGTCCGCTACGGCGGCGTCCCGGTCGTCGACACCGCCATCGCTGCGCTGTTCGCCATGACCGCGCGGGGGTCCGCCCTCCGGAGAAGCGATCCGTGTGGTCCTCGTTCCGACGGCCGTCGCAATGGGCGTCTTCCCCCTCGCGTTGCTGTTCGCGTCCATCCTGCGAACGGCGACGGTAACCGAGCTGACCGCCGCGATTACGCCGTTTACGACGCCCGAGCAAGGGCCGTGACCGTACCGGGGGAGCGGCGACGCTCCTCACGCGATGTCGCGGCTCGTGTCGATCGCCACTTCCTCGATGAGTTCGAGCTTGATCGCGTCGGTCGGCTGGCTGCCGCCGCGGAACTTGGGGATCGTCAGGTGGTTCTCGAGTTCGGTGCCGGCGACCTCGGTCCGGAGATCGAAGACGGCGTCGGCAGCGTGGTAGGTCCGTGCCCGGTTTAGGGGTTCGTCGTCGCCTTTCAGGCAGTGTAACACGGCGATGCTTCCCGTCTCGAGCATCCTGTCTTTGAGGTCGTTGAGAAAGCGGACGTACTCGTCGGTGTCACACCGCTCTAAAACGTCCATCGTGTCGATGATGAGGTTGGCACCGTCGGGTAAGGCACCGATGAGCTGGGTCGCCTCCTCGAGCGGCATGTCGCTCGTGACGTGTCTGACCGTCGGGCTTCCGACGCTCGACGGCGAGGAGTCGATGGCGTGGCGGACGGCGTCGTCGGAGCGTTCGGTCGAGAGATAGAGCGTCCCGCGTGCGGCCGTGAGTTCGTACAGGAGGAGTTCCGACTGGCTGGCTGGCTCGGCGGTGTAGGCGACGATACACCCCGGTGGGAGCCCGCCGTCGAGCTTCCGGTCCAACACGTCGATTCCCGTATCTAGCCGGCCGACCATACGATTACGACTTATTATTGTAGCGGCTGTATAACTCTTTGCTTTCAATACACTCTAGCTGGATGCAATGATTTTCCGCCGATCGGTGATTCGAAGTCGAGAAGTTCGCCGTGCCGAATGGAGAGATTCAAGGGGCACGCCACAGCCTACACGAACGAATGCGCCACGATCACCTCATCACGAGCAAACAACTCTCTCGGGGAGACATCGAGACCGTCCTCGACTACGCAGCCGAGATCGACGCCGACCCGTCGACCGTCGCCGACCGCCACGCGGGAACGTTGCTCGGCCTGCTCTTTTTCGAGCCGAGCACGCGGACGAAGATGAGCTTCGAGACCGCGATGAAACGGCTCGGCGGCGACATCGTCGACATGGGATCCATCGAGTCCTCGAGCGTGAAGAAAGGGGAAACGCTCGCCGACACGGTCCGGGTCATCGAAGGCTACACCGACGCGCTCGTCTTGCGCCATCCCAAGCAGGGAGCGGCGACGATGGCCAGCGAGTTCGTCGACGTCCCGCTGGTAAACGCCGGGGACGGCGCTGGCCACCACCCGACACAGACGATGCTCGACCTCTACACGATCCGGGAGAACGCCGGTCTGGACGACCTGACGATCGGCATCATGGGCGACCTGAAGTACGGTCGGACCGTCCACTCGCTGGCCTACGCGCTGACGAACTTCGACACCCGCCAGCACTTCATCAGCCCGGAAAGCCTCCAGTTGCCCCGCGAGGTCGTCTACGACCTCCACCAGCGACAGGACGGCACGGGGATTCAGGAACACGACTCCCTCGAGGAGGTCCTGCCCTCGCTCGACGTGCTCTACGTCACGCGGATCCAGCGCGAGCGCTTCCCCGACGAGAACGAGTACCAGAAGGTCGCCGGCGAGTACCAGATCGACGCCGACACGCTCGAGGCCGCAAGCGACGAGTTAACCGTGATGCATCCGCTCCCACGAGTCGACGAGATCGCGCCCGAGATCGACGAGACCGACTACGCCGCGTATTTCCAACAGGCACACAACGGCGTTCCGGTCCGAATGGCGCTGCTGGATCTGCTCTTGAGCGACGACAAGCGTATCGGCGGTGATAACGATGAGTAACGATCACGATCACCACGACGGCAACGACGACCACGAACTGCGGGTGAGCAAGATCCGCGATGGCACCGTCATCGATCACGTCCACGGCGGGCAGGCGCTGAACGTCCTCGCGATCCTCGGGATCGACGGCAGCGAGGGCGAAGAGGTGTCCGTCGGGATGAACGTCCCCTCCGATCGGCTCGCACGCAAGGACATCGTCAAGGTCGAAGGGCGCGAGCTGAGCCAGGACGAGGTCGACGTCCTCTCGCTGATCGCGCCCGACGCGACGATCAACATCGTTCGGGACTACGACGTCGTCGAGAAACACCGCGTCGAACGACCCGACGTCGTCGAGGGCGTGCTCTCCTGTCCGAACGCCGGCTGTATCACGACCGGCGACGAACCGGTCACGTCCCGCTTTACCGTGCTCGAGGATGGCGTTCGCTGTTCGTACTGTGAGACGATCGTTCGAGAGGAGATCGCGTCGCTGATCGATACGTGGGGCCACGGCGAGCGCGCTTTTTTCCGAGACTGACGACTATCCAGAATCTCTAAGTGTGTTCCGACCGAACGCTCCAACGGACATGTCACGTACCGTCAAAATCGTACTCGCCCTGTTCGTCGTCGCCGTCCTCTACAAACTCACCGTTGGCGGCTCGTCGGACGTCGAAGTCGACTACGAACCGACCGAAGAATAACGCACGATTCCGAACGGCTTACGGTGCCGGCGTCGTACACTGAGTTATGTACGGCGTCGTCACTCGGAACGCCGAAGAAGTACGGTGGCCGGAGTTCGACCGCGGGTTCTACGAAGTCAAAGACGTGACCGGCCGGTCCGCCGAACCGATCGCCGACGGGGTCAACATGATCTCCTGTTTCGGCGACAACGCCGCGGCCGACGCCGATCCGTCGCTGGTCCCCGTCGACGACATGGGCCGACCGGCCGATCGGGAGCGGTCGTACTTCGACTGGGCGTACATCTGTCCGACTCGAGTTGACTACCGGGAGGGACTGCTCGAGGTCATCGACGACTGCGTCGAAGAAAACGAGGACGTACGCCTCGACGACATCGGGTTTCCGCGCGCGGAATACTGTCGCTGTGGCGTCTGTGAGCAGGAGTTCGAAGCGAGCGGATACGACGACCGCATGGAATGGCGTGCGAGCGTCATCACCGACTTCGTCGCGGAGGCGGTCGAGCACATCCCCGGAACGGTCTACATGACCCTCTATCCCGATCCGTATCCCGGCCACCTCTACGAGCGCGCCGGCATCGACCTCGCGGCCATCGAGGAGTACGTCGACGAGTTCGTCGTCCCCCTCTACGACACCGCCTACGGGACGACCTACTGGCTCGAGACGATCGCAAAGGGATTCGAGAGCGCCCTCGAGACGCCGTTTAATATCGAATTGTACGCGGTAAACGTCGATGTCGACGACCTGATCCACGCGACCGAAGTCGCCGAGGAGTACGCCAACGGGGTCTTCTTCGGCTACGAGGCGAGCAACGGGCGCGCGGCGCTGCGCCGGATGCGGGCCGACGAACGGGAGGGTGTGACACACGGCGAACCGGCGTCCGACTCGGACGGCTGACCGCGGCCTCGGCCGTCGTCCGGTTCTCGGTTCGATGCCGGCTCCCCAAGCAGTAATTACGCTGTCGGACGCCGCGACAGCATCGATTACTCCGGGATGGGACGCCGGTATCGTCTCGCCAATTGACTGATGAGCGACAGCTCGTTACGGCGAATTGGTGACGTACTACCGACTGGAACCGACGACTCCCTTTATTTGCGTCTCGGTTGGGCTCAGTCGTAACCGAGGATCGACAGCGGCGACGGATCCTCAGGTGAGTGGTATGAGAGACCAGCAACGGCAGCAGTCCCGGAACACGGACAGGGACACGGAGCGGATGGCACAGTCGACGATGAACCAGGGTCAGCAGACGATAGAACAGCTGATCGACCTCCAGCGCAATATGGCCCGCATGACGCTGAGTGCACTCGAGTGGCAGGAAACTGCCCAGCGACAGGGCCTCGAAATGACGAAAACGATCCTCGAGAGCGCGCCGGGTTCGCAGTTCACCGAATCGATGGTCCAGAGCTATCTCCAGGGGATGGAGGCCGTCGTGCCGGAGATGGAGCGGGCGATGGAAAAGGGCATGCAGGCGGCCACACAGCCCCAGATGGAGGAGATGGGCTCGCAGCCGATCGGACAGGGTCGGGCCAGCGAAGCGGAACCACGCCGACACGAGACGGGCGGTCGGATGGCCGACCAGCAGATGCGGAGTCAGCAGGCCGGCGGACAGCAACTTGCCGGGGAACAGACCAGCACTGAGCGACCGAGCGACGTGCCACGGCCACAGCCGGGCGAGGGGCGTGCCTCGAGCGAGCGATCGCAGCCACAACGTTCCGCTGGGATCGGCGAGTGGGTCTCACCACGGGAGTACGGCGGCGAATCGGCGAGCGCCGCCGGCTTCCAGCAACGACCGATGACGGGAGTGCAGACACGCTCGGGACAGTCGGACACCACCCCTCAGGAGCGTCGGAGCCAGCAGGACAGGCTGGGTGGGTCCCAACGGAGTCGATCCGGCGGCCCGCCACAGGAGTCGGATCGAACACACACGACCGGCCAGTTCGAACAGCACGGGCAATACGTCCAGGAAGGGCGGCCGCAGCGTCACTCGCAGGAACCACAGCCACGGTCCGGGCAACGGGGACCCCAGAGCCAGCAGGGTGGCCAGCCTCGGGGCAGTGAACAGGGCGGACGCGCCAGCGAGTACGGACAACCGATGCAGGGACGGGAATCGTCTCAGCCACCGCAACGGGGGGCGTCATCGCAGCCACGGACGACCGGTCAGGGACGGGTTACGGACCAGTACTCACAGCGCATCGAGACGGAACACCGCGAGCAGGGAGGACGACCGACTGCACGGAGTCACCAGGAGGAGCGTGCACGGTCGGAAGCCCGAGATTCTCGAGAGGCTGGCGAGGAGCTACCCGAGGGCCGAAGTGGCGGTGAGATGGATCGGGCCGACGAGACGGGCGAAAGCGAGGACACGCACGGACTGTCCGAACTGGACCACAGCGACGAAAACGAGGAGCAAGAGGAGGACTGATCAGCCGGTCCGATCGACGATCCGCGTCGTTCCGCCGCTCGAGGCGGGACTCGATGCCGACTCGGGCCGTCGAACCGTCGCTCCTCGAACTCGATGCGGCGTCGCCGAAAGAGGTTCGAAACGGTGTTACCGGCTTCGGTCGTCGTCGCCGAGGAGGTCGTCGTCATCGTCGTCGCGGATCAGCCCCTCGTCGTCCGAGCCGCTAATATCGTCGTCGTCCCGGTCGATACCGCGATCCTGTCCCGTCCCGGAACCGGCCGTGCCGGTCCCGGTGTCCATCTCGCCGGTCCCGCCGGACGCGCCGACACCGGAGAGGTCACCCTCGAGGTGGATTTCGTCGTCGGTGACGCGACTGACCGCCTCTTCCTGAAGCGGGTAGGTATCGGCCCCGCTATCGCTCCAGCCGAGCGTTGCCTTGATCGAGTCCGTGATTCCGGGGTCCGGTTCGACGTGAGCCGTCCCGTGTTCGACGGCTGCGACCATTCCGACCTCGTCACCGCCGGCGTTGACGACGCGTTTGCCGACGTCGTCGTCGGTAAATTGTGGGGTCATTACAGTGTCATCGACGGTCGAGCCGCGCAAGGTCGTGGTGCTTGCGCGCGCTTGCGACCGGGCGGTCGGACTCGAGTCTCGGTGCCGAAACGGAGTCGGAGGAGGCGATTACTCGAACTCCGGCTCCCGGTCCTCGAGGAACGCAGTGACACCTTCCTCGTGGGCGTCCGACGTCCGGGCCTGTGCCTGCAGCAGGTTCTCGTAGTCGAGCGCGTCGTCCCAGGCGCGACCCATGTTCTCGTGCATGGCCTGTTTCATCATGCCGATTGTGGCCGTCGGGCCGCTGGCAAGTCCCGCGACGGTTTCGGCGACGCGATCGTCGAGTTCGTCGGCGGGGACCGACTCGTTGATCAACTCGAGGTCGGCCGCACGCTCGGCGTCGAAGAACTCGCCGGTGAACGCGAGTTGCTTTGCGGCCCGCAGTCCGACGATGTGCGGGAGGATGACGGTACCGCCGGTATCGGGAATCAGGCCCACTCTGACGAACGCACAGGAAAACGTCGCGTCGGCGGCGGCGTAGGCGATGTCCGCGAGCGCGACGATCGAGAGTCCGGCACCGATGGCGTCGCCGTTTACCTTCGCGACGATCGGAACCGGACACTCGAGCATCGCTTCGACGACGCGGCCGAAGGTTTCGGTGACCCGCTCGTAGGCTGCCTTCGAGGAGTCGGGCGTTTCCGCCATCGACTCGAGGTCGCCCCCGGCGCTGAACGCGTCGCCGTTGCCGGTGATGACGATCGCGTCGTACGCCTCGGGCGTGGCGGCTTCGATCTCGTCGGCTAGCTCGTCGGCCGTCTCCATCGTGAGCGCGTTGAGCGCAGCGGGTCGGTCGAACGCCAGTCGCAACACGCCGTCGTCGCTGTTGATCTCCATGCCGCAGGTGTTGGTCGGCCGGATATTAACTGTTGGAGACTTCCCCTCTGGAACAACGGTGTCGAGTTCGTTCAGTCGACCGATCGGCGATCAACGGACCGACCGGCGAAACCCATCGCTTCGACCGTCGGACGAACGCCGTTCCCTCGAGGGCACTCAGTTCGACGGGATCGGCGGTGCGGCGGTCTCTTCTTCGGTCACGTTGAGTTCGGACGTGACGAGTGCGCGGTAGGCCCGGCGCAGTCGCTCGGAGAGGGCCTGGTGGGAGATACCCAGTTCCTCGGACAGTTCCTGCATCGAGACCTCGCGGGGGATCTCGAAGTAGCCGTGATCGATCGCTGCGACCAGCGTTTCGTACTGGCGGGCCGTCAGCCCACACTGGGAGTGGCTCTCCTCGGCGAGATCGAAAAGCCGGACGATCGTCGGCGTGACGTCGTTGTCGTCGAGGCGGTCGTACAGCGAACTCACGCTCTCGCGGTCGACCACGCGGACGGTGAGCAGCCACGTGCCGTTCGACGCGGCGGCGCTCAGTACCGTCCCGCCTTCCTCGAGGGTGAGCTCGAACGGATCGACGGTGTCGGGTTCGAACTCGATATCGTACAGCCACCGGTCCTCGTCGCTGCTGATCCGGGAATACGTGCCGATCGCGGCGGCCTCGTCGAGGGCCGCTTCGATCTCCGAGCGCGAGGGCCCCGACAGCCAGAGCCCGTGGCCGCTCGAGGCGATTACCCGTTCCATTTCGCACGTCAGGGAGGGGACAGCCGCGAACAGCTCGCCCGTTCCGGTTCCGTCAGCCGGGATCTCGATGTCTGCGATGGATGTCATGAGTCTCACCCATGGATATGACGACGAACTCCATAACCCCACTTCCAAAGCACTTAGAACCGCTCAGAGCGAATTACACGCGTTTTGATGGGTTCGAGGGAGGAGACGACAAGCGCCACACGACGACGTATCATGCGGTCCGTCTCAGTGTTGCTTGGGCGTTCCGACCAGCAACTGGACGGCGACGACGACGATCACGGCGATCGCGAGCAAGGCGAGCGCGATGGGGACGATGGCGTCGATCCCACGAGCGATAAACGAGACGCGGATCTGAACGGGCATGGTCCGCGGTGAATACGCGACCATCATCGTCGCGCCGAACTCGCCGATCGCCCGGACGAACGTCAGTACGATCCCGGCGGCGATGGCGTTGCGCGCGAGCGGCAGCGACACCAGTCGTATCGTTCGCAGTGGCCCGTACCCCATCGTCCGCGCGGCTTCCTCGAGGCGGGGATCGACGCCGTCGAAGCCCGCGCGGGCGGTAACGACGAGAAACGGCGCGGCGACGAACGTCTGGGCGAGGACGACGCCGGCGTGGCTTCCCGTCAACGGCATCCCGAGCGCCACGGCGGCCGCGCCGATCGGCGTGTATCGACCGACGATGGTCAGCAACATCACGCCGCCGACGATCGGCGGGACGACGAGCGGGAGCAAGACGAGCGCTTCGACCAGCCGCTTGCCGCGAAACGAGCCCCGCGAGAGGACGTACGCCAGCGGGACGCCGAAGACGGTCGCGATGGTCGTCGAAACCGGGGCCGTCACCAGCGAGGTTCTGATCGCGTCCCGAATCGTCGGATCCGTGAGCCCGGCGACGAGATCGACCGCCCGCATTCGAAGCAGAAAGACGGCGACGGGGACGACGAAGTACGCGAGCAATACTGCGCCGAGTAGCGCCGGGACGGCCAGCCCCGTCGGGAGCCACTCGAAGCTAGCAGTAAAACGGGGACGATGGTCATCAGGGCCCTCAGGACTGGAGCTGCTCACGGCTTGATCGCCTCCGGCGGATCGCCGTGAAATCGCGGCAACGAGTCGTCGACGCGCAGTCCGGACTCGGTGAGCAGGTCGTCGTTCTCGAGGAGGAACGCGACGAACTCCCGTCCTGCCACGGGATCGTCCGCGTCGGTACGGACCGTCGCGTTGTAGACGACGGGCGATCCCTCGACAGTGTGGCCATCAGCGGTCGTGTAACTCGCCTGCGCGTACCGGTCGGCGGCGGCGGGCGCACCGAAGTTGTACGCGTCGGAGAGCCGGCGGACGGCGACCTCACGCTCGGCCGCCATATTGCTGTAGGCGACCGCACAGGCGCGATTCCCGCTCTCGACATCGGCGAGCAGTTGCGTCTCGTCGGGAACGTAAGCGACTGTGTCGGCCATCGCGTCGCGAAACCCGTCGAGCCCGTGTTCCCGTTCGGCGAGTTCGAAGAGGAGGAGCGCCCGATAGCCAAGCGGGTCGAGATCCGGATCACTGATCGCGATCGCCCCCTCGTCGGCGTCGCCGAAACACTCGTACCACGGGCGATCGGTCTCGAGACACGCCCCCAGCTCGGTCTCCGGTTCGTAGGCGATCACGACCTCGTTGGCCGCGAACGAGGCGTCCCAGTCGGCGTGGTCGGGGTAGAGTCGATCCCGCAGGAGTTCGATGTCGGCTCCGATCACGACGTCCGGATACTTCGTTCCGTCCTCGACCAGCCGCAACACCGCGTTGGTCCCGTGATATTCGCCCTCGTAGTGGACGTCGGACTCGGCTTCGAACGCCGGGCCGATCCGCTCTTCGAGGGCGATAGCAAGGCTGCCCGCAGCGAGCACCCGAACCCCGTCGGTGCTGCCGAGACAACCCGCAGTCCCGACGAGTCCCGCGGTGAGGCCGCCCGCACCAGCGAGTAACTCCCGACGGCTCCTCGAGGGACTCCGACCGCGACCGTCGTGGGTATCCATACCATCCCTTTCTATTCCTGGTATAAATATAACTGGTATTGGTTCCAGTATTGTGGGGAGTAAACCAGAAGTAGTTTCAATAGTCGACTTACGACAGCCGACGGTCGCTCGACCATAGCCCGTCGTGGCCGTCGAAGCGACTTCCTCGGTCGATTCGTCGCTGCAGCCGACGACGGTCCCGGAGACGCGGTCGCCGGCTCACGACTCCTCGAGGTCGGCGTCGAGATCGAAGAGTCGGTGTGTGGCCTCGATGATCGCATCGTCGCCGTCGCGTGCAGCCGTCCGAAGGCGTTCGGTCGGCGTCCCGAGGAGCGACCCGGTCAGCGCGCTGGCGAAGTCGTCCAAGACGGCCTCGGGGTCGTCCCCGTTCTCGAGGCGGGTCCGCGCCTGCTCGAGTTCGCGCTCACGAATCGTCGCCGCAGTGCGGTGGAGGCCCCGGAGCGTGTCCTCGGCGCGGTTCTCGCGTTCCCGATCGACGAACGACGCGACCGCGTCGGTCACCGCAGCTTCGACTGCCGGGATCGCGTCCCGCCGACCCGAGACGGCCGCCTCGATCCCGGCCTGGATTTCGTCGAGATCCATGACCGGAACGGCGGAGTGTCGAACCGCCTCGGCGACGTCCGGCGGGTTCGCCAGGTCGACGACGACCGTCTCGCGTTCGAGTTCCCGCATCGTTTCGGCGGTCACCACTGGGTCCGCCGCGCCCGTCGCCGTCACGACGGCGTCCGCGTCGGCTATCGCCGCTCCCAGCGACTCGAGCGGCCAGTATTTCCCGTCCGCCGTGACTATCTCCGGCGCGCTCGAGCGGTTGACGACGTCGACGCGACTCTCCCATCGATGCGTGGCTGCCTTCGCGACCGAGGTCGCCATCTCACCCGCGCCGACGACGACGAGGCGGTCCGGCACTCGGCCGCGAGCCTCGAGTCGCTCACAGGTCGCACTCCCGTAGCTGACCGTCCCCTCGTTGATGTCGGTCTCGTCGCGGCAGCGCCGTCCCACCGAGACGGCTGCGTCCGCCGTCCGCGTCACCACGCCGCCGGCGAGCCCCGCCTCGAGTGCCGTTTCGAACGTTCGACGGAGCTGTCCGAGGACGTGAGCCTCGCCGACGACGGTGCTCTCGAGTCCGCAGGCGACGCGGAACAGGTGGTCGACGACGTCGAGCCCCGTCTCCGTCCGCGCGCCGTCGGGATCGCCGAGCGCCTCGCGTGCGACGCGAAGCCCCTCGTCCCGATCCGCCGGCGTCCGAGTGCTGCAGTACGCCTCCACCCGGTTGCACGTCGAGAGGACGACCGCCTCAGTGACGCGGTCGTGTCCTGCGATCCGACGGGCAACCTCGAGCGGTTCGGCCGGCCGGATCGCTCCCAACTCGTCCGTCGAGTGCGTGGCGCAACTGACCCGGCAACACGCGAGCCGGCGGACGCTCTTTGGCATCGTCGCGACCGTCGCCGAGTCGAGGTCGGTTCTCGCGTCGGTGGGTGCCAAGTCGGGTGCGTGCATCTGTCTACTCAAGTACTACGGGCGCGTCGACCCGAGGCGTGTGTTCGGGCGGGAGTTCCGCCGTCCTGTACTCGGCGTCGGTGAGATAACACCGCGGATCCTCGGCCCAGAGGTCGTCGTAGACCGCGGCGGCGCGGGCACGGGAGTTGCCGCCACAGACCTCCTTCCACGGACAGCGGCCGCATTTCCCGTTCAGGTGGTCGGTCGGCTCGGCCAGCTCGGACCAGAGATCGCTTTCGGCGAGGATCTCGTCGAGGCACTGTTCGCGGACGTTCCCGAGCGTGTACTGCGAGAGGAACATGCTCGGGTGGACGTCGCCGCGGTGGTCGACGTTGACGACCTTCGGGCCGGCGTCGCCGTTCTTGACCACTCGACCGGGGCCGTCGTCGAACAGGAGTTCCCGAGCCCGTTCGGCGTGGGCCGGCATGTCCTCTCGAATCCGGTGGTAGAGGTAGACCGCGTCGGCGTAGTTGCCGGCAGTCAGGATCTGCATGTCGGGGTGGGTCTCGGCGAGCGTTTTGGTTCGCTCGTAGAGGTAGTCCACGATTTCACGCGTGCGCTCGAACGATAGGTCGGCGTCGGTGATGTCGCCGCCGCGTCCGGAGTAGATGAGGTGAAAGAGGTTGACGCGGTCGATCCCCTCCTCGACGGCGAGATCGATCACCGCGGGGACGTCGTCGACGGTTCCCTGGGTCATCGTACACCGGATCCCCGTCCCCATCCCGGCGTCACGGGCGTTGCGGAGTCCGTTGCGGGCTCGCTCGAAGGCCCCGTCGACGCCGCGGAACTCGTCGTTCGTCGCCCCGACGCCGTCCAGGGAGACGCCGACGTACTGCATCCCCGCGTCGGCCACGTCTCGGGCGCGTTCCTCGGTGAGGAAGGTCCCGTTGCTCGAGGCGATCGGACGCAATCCCCGTTCCGAGGCGTACCGGGTGAGTTCGGCGATGTCGTCGCGGAAGAACGGTTCCCCGCCGCTAAAGACGAGTACCGGCACGTTCACCGCGGCCAGCGAGTCGATGAAGGCCTTGGCCTCGGCGGTCGACAGCTCCTCGCTGTCGCGCTCGTCGCAGGCCCCGAAGTAGCAGTGCTTGCACCGCAGGTTGCACGCGGGGGTCGTATTCCAGACGACCAGCGGGACGAGGGCGTCGCTCGCGCGGCGCTTCTCGTAACGGATCTGTTCCGGTCGGTTGTCGAGTCCTCTGATGAGTCGTGTGAGATCGATCATTGGTCCACCTCCGGGCGGAAGATGCCGCTCGGTTTCTCCCCGAACCCGTCGATTCGGCGGCCGACTGCGACGTCCGCCGGACGATCGTCGGCAAGCGGTCGCGTGTCGAGCACCGCGAGGTCGGTCCGCTCCATGTTCCCGACGTAACACTCCTCGCCGTCGGGGCCGAAGACGACGTGGAGCGGTTCCCCGCCGATCTCGACGCGACCGGCGACGGACAGGTCGGTCAGGTTCAGGATCGTCACGAACTGCTCGTCGTAGGAGTCGACGATGGCGTAGCGGCCGTCCGGCCTCACGCCGGCGAAACCGGTCGTCGTTTCGACGTCGAGCAGCGTTTCGGTCGACGACGCCTCGCCCGCCGCGGCCGCCTCGAGATCGACGACGGCGACGCGGTCGTCCTCGCGGGCCGGGAACAGCCCGTACCGATACTCGGGCCCGTCCGCGACGGCGAAACCGTGCGGATTCGTCCCCGTCTCGGCGGTACAGCGGACCCGCTCGGCGGCCGCGTCGACGAAGGAGGCCGACGAGCCGCCGGCGTGGTTGACGACCAGGAGCCCGTCGTCGTCGAGTACGTACAGGTCGTGTGGCTCCGCGCCGACGGGGATCCGCGCCTCGACCTCGAGCCGGGGGTCCGCGCCGAGCACGGCGACTTCGTCCTCGATCTTCTGGCCCACGTAGAGGCGGTCGTCCGGGCCGATCCGCATGCCGGAACTCCGCGAGAGCGGCCGCGTGCCCGCAGGCTCGAGTCGGCCGTCCTCGTCGATATCGAACGCGATAACGCCCGGATCGGACGCCGTCGGCAGGTCGACCGCAGTCCCGACGAACAGCGAGTCGCCGCCGGGGCCCAGCGCGCTCCCGACGGGCATCGTTCCGAGCCGGTCGACGCGCTGGACGGTCTCCAGGCGCTCGAGGTCGAGGACTTCGAGATGGGCGCTGGCGATGTACAGCAGGTACGCGACCGGTGCGTCCGGATGGAACAGCGCCGTGTGCGGGTACCGTCCCTCGCCGACCGCTGCGAGGACCTCACCCTCGGAGAGGGCGACCGCGCTGAAGTGGCTGCTCGCGGCGTTCTTGACGATCGTCGGCGTGCGGGACGATCCTTCGGTCGCGACGGCTGCGCTATCGGTATCGAAAGTCATGGATATCTCCCTCTGTCGGTACGGAAACAGCCCGCAGGCCCGGCCCCGTCGGGCAAATCTATCTTCGTCACGATCGGATCGTGGGGGGAATCACCCGTCGAGCGGATCGCGTCGACATCGATGACGGTCACCGCGTCGCCGTCGACGCTCGGAACGTAACAGACCCGCCCGTCCGCGCTGAACTGCGGATGACGGGGCGTCGGGCCAGTTTCGACCCGCGCGACGATCTCGAGGGTCGCCGGCTCGAGGAACGTGACGCGGTCGTCGTCGTACGCGTCGACGGCGACCAGCGCCCCGTCGGGGGTCGCGTCGGTAAAGGCGGTGGCCGTTCCCAGCGGGACGTGTTCGACGGCCGTCGAATCGGTGTCGTCGCGTCGAACCGCGTTCACGTCGACTACCGTGACGCCGTCTCCGTCGGTGTTCCCGGCGAACCACCGATCGCTGGCCGGAACGGCCGTCCCCCCTCGCGGGTTCGGAACCGGAACCGAGCCGAGCACCGATGCCTCGAGTGCGTCCACGAACGTGACGCTTCCAGCGTCGACGTCGTTCACGCCCAGCAGTCCGTACGCCGGGTCGTACGCCAGGTCCTGGGGACCACCGGCGACCGCGAACCGGTCGCGCTCCGCGAACGGCGGCGTCCCCGAGATGCGGACGACCTCGTCGGCGTCTTTCAGCGCGACCCAGACGTCGTTCCGGACGTCGACCGTCAGCCCGGCGGCCTTCCCCGTCGGGAGTTCCGCGACCAGTTCGACCTGTTCGCCGTCCGTACGGAAGACGGCGAGTCCGGGCCGATCGTCCCCGGGAAGCCCTCCGTAGGTGCTGACGAACAGGTACCGTCCGGTCCGGGTCAGGACCGCTCCCACCGGCGCAGTGCCGACCGTCTCGACGCGGTCCGCGACGGAGAGCGTCCGGAGATCGACGACCTCGAGCGCGTTCGACGCCATGTAGGGGACGTACGCCCAGCGTCCGCCCGGGTGGGCTGCGAGCGCGTGAGGCTGGCGTCCCTCGCCGACTCGGCCGATCGGCTCGTGGCTATCCGCATCGATCACGGTAAACCCCGCTCCGCGGAGGTGCTTGACGAGCGCGAGCGGCCCCCGTGCGTGCCGGGTCGTTGCCGTCGTTTCGGTGTGGGTGTCGGACATGTGCCTGTGGGAACGGTCGGGTACGATCAGTGCCCCTCAGCGCGGACGCCGAGGAACTTCCCGGTCGGTGCCAGCAGATCCTCGATCTGGGTCAGCAGTTCGCCCGTGTTCGGATCGAACACGAGGATCGATTCGTTCTCGCCCATCCAGACGCTGATGTACACTTTCTCGCCGTCGCGGCTGAACTCGGGGTGGATCGCGGCGGCGGCACCCCACTGGCTGCAGTCGATCTCCTGGTCGACCTCGAGGGTCTCGGGATCGATCGTGTAGACGTAGGCGTCGTCCTCGCTGTCGGTGAGGATGACGTCGGCCCAGACGTAGTCGCTGTTCTCGTGTTTCCGGATGAACAGTCCCGAGCCCCTGACGTCGATCATCTGCTCGGCCTCCCAGGTCTCCGTGTTCCAGACGCCGACGCTCGGCGCGCCCGCGTGGGTGGTAAAGGCGAGGTCCTCGTCGGGGTAGAGCGCGCCGGGACCGGGGTGTGGCACCCCGTCCATCGGAATCGCGGCGACGTGGCTCCGTTCTTGCGTGTCGATGATGTCCATCTGGTTGTCCGTCTGCGAGGCGATCATGAAGTAGCGACCGTCGTCCGTGAAGAACCCGTCGTGGAGGGTTCGACCGCATTCGATGGTCGCCACGACCGGGAACTCCTCCTGCGTGTAGTCGATGAGCCACACTTCGCCGCCCTCCTTGAGTCCCGCGAGGAACAGCCCTTCGTGGGGAACGTCGTACAGCGAGCAGACCCGGCTCCCGAGGCTCTCGCCGTCGGGGTTGACGGTGTGGGTCGGGATCCGCTTGATCGGCTCCATCGTGTCTGCGTCGCAGATGACGAGGTGGTTCGGGTTGTAGAACCCGCCGATCACGTAGTTGCCGTCTCTGGAGACGGCGATGTCCCGGGCGTCCGTCCCGGCGTCGGCGACCGCGACCCGTTCGAAGTCGAACAGATCGATCTTGTACATCTCCCCCTGGCGCGATTGCGTATACACGTACGCACCCTCGCGTGTCTGCTCGGGCAGTTCGGGATGGAAGTCGTGAACGTGGATCGCCTTCCCCACGTTCTCGACCCGCTCCATGAGCTCGTCGTTGACCGTATCGATCATCGCGACCGAGGCGTTGTTGCGCTCGGTGACGACCATGATGTCCCGCAGATCGAGGTCGTGTTGGGGCTCCTGGGCCAGTTCGCTCTCTTCTTTGAGGACCTCGTGACGCTCTTTCAGCGTCTCCATGTCGGTGAAGTCGACCTTGTCGACGGACTCGCCCTCGGGAACGACGTACAGTTGGCCGTTCATCTGGGCGTGTCCGTCCCCACAGTAAATGTTACACTCGAAGTCGAAGGTCCCCTCTTCGTCGGTGACGAACGTGACCGAATCGATCACCTCGTCGTCCGTGTTCTCGGGCAGATTGACCGGCCCGACGTCGTATGGCTCCTCGAGATAGAACGTGTGGAATTTGAAGTCCGAGTTCTGCTCGAAGGTCGACTCCGTGAACTCGATGGTGAGTTCCGTGTTCGGAGCCACTCGGATCTCCTGGGGTTGGAACTCGTATTGATGTGCCGACAACTGAACGGTCTCGCTTTGCTGTGCGTCCGATGTCCCTTCGTTCGACGAGTCCCCATCCTCGTCGTCGTCCGTCGGCCCCGGCGAATCGTCGTCTTCGTTACTGGCACAGCCCGCGAGTGCTGCCGACGCCGCCACGATGCCGCTCGTCTTCAGGAACGTCCGACGACCCGGACTCGGGAGCCCCATCTCGAAGTGGAGCTCGTCGTCGAACTCCAGGTTCTTCGCGATCTCTCTCGAAGCGCTCAAGTGGCGCTTGATCCGTTCCTCGTGGTCCGCCATCGACTGGGCCGCTGACTCGGATTGTGACATTTCGGGCACCTCTACGGATGAGGCTCTGGACCATACACGTATAACCGGGCAGCAACGTTTCGAGTTCGTGAGAGGTCACGGGAAGATGTTCGTCGGGGGTTTTTTCCGTCGGTCCGACACGATATCCGTGGCTGCGAAATACCGCACCCTAACGAGCGCTACACCGATTTTTGCCGCCGAACCCGATCGGCAACAGTTCCCACCGCGTAGGATTCGGCGGTACAAACATTTATAAATGAATCGATACATATACACATGACGCCAGACAGTACGGAGTCGAAACCGCGAGGCGACCGGATGACGACTGACTTCTTCGACGACGTCCTGACCGAGTATCTCGAGGACGACCGCATCGAGGGCGGCGTCGTGAGACTCGACCTGGACGACGGGCAAACCCGTCGGTTCGTCATCGGCGACGACACCGAGTCGATGGATTCGTTCGAATACGTCCGTCGCGAACTCGAGGAAGTACAGCACCTGATCGCCGAAAACGAGGATCGCTTCGACCAGCCGGTCGAGTTCTCCGTCCCGGTCCGGGACGAGGAACAGGTCCTCGAGGAGGTCGAAGACGAAGGCGCGGTCACGACCTGGGTCAAGCCGGAGGGGTTCGGACTCCTGCTCGAACACCTCCACGCGATGGCCGGCGACGAGACGCTTGTGGAAACGACCGACGAAATGGACGCAACGACCGACTGAGATGCACCGAGCGGTACGACTCGGAGAGTCCCGTTCGGACCGCAATCGTCGTCTCTCGGGACCGACTCCGCGGTCGTCACGAGACCCGATACGAGCGAGTCGAGAGCCGAGGGAAGTGAGCGGTCGATAGAAACGCCACCGCGAACCGAATCGCTACGCGAACGGTGAGCGAGGAGTCCGGCGTCACGCCGGCCCTCGAGCCCGCTTCTCAGAACAGTTCGACGCGGATCCCGTCGTCTGCGAGGTCGTCGGCGAACGCCTCGGCGTCGGTCTCGATGGGCTCGAACGTATCGTAGTGCTCGGGGAGGACCAGATCGGGCTCGACGCTCCGCGCGAAGTCGGCCGCCTCGTGACGGTCCATCGTAAAGTGGCCGCCGATGGGTGGGACGAACACGTCCGCCGAGATCGACGCGTGGTGGGGGAGGAAGTCGGTATCCGACGGGACGAACACGGTCGTCCCCTCGAGAGTCACCACCAGTCCGATCACCTCGCCCTCGGCGTGGAACGGCGCTCCGTCCTCGTCGAGGTGGTCGCCGTCAGGGTCGTTGTATGCAGGCACCGTCCGGACGTCGAGCCCCGCAACGGTCGCCTCGCCCTCGTGGGGCAGGTCGATCACGTCGAACGCGAGGTCACCGGTGTCGACCGCCTCGTAGACGGCGACGGTCGCGTCCGGCCCCGCGACGGCCTCGATCGCGTCCGGATCGTAGTGGTCCATATCGTCGTGCGTGACGAACACGACGTCGCCGTCGCTCGGGTCGTCCGCGAGTACCTCACCCCACGGGTCGACGTAGATGACGAGGCCGTCGTCGGTCTCGAGACGAATGCTTGCGTGGCCGAGTCGTTCGAACGTGATTCCCTCGTAGTCGACGGACATGGCTACTCGAGTGGACGCTCCGGATCGGCTTTTGTGTACCGCACCCGCGATCGGTTGTCGTCCCGTCACTCCTCGCGGGGCGTCCCATCGATCCGTTTCGCACCCTCGGAGTCGTGGACGACCACCTCGCCGGGGTCGGGGTCGGCGGGTTCGTACTCGTCTCGAACCGCGATGGCTTCCTCGAGTTCCCGAACGGCGCGTTCCTTCAGCGCTCGCGCCAGTTCCCGGGCGTCCGCACGGGAGATGTCCCGACCGAGTCCCTCGCACTCGTGGGCGCGGACGATCCCCGCCTCGTCGCCGGCTTCGCCGGCTTCCCGTTGCGCTTCCAGCGCAACGCTGTCGACAGCCTCACCCATCGGCTGGCTGGTACCGGCGAGCGCGATGCTAAAGGGGTAGGTCCGACAGATCAGTGGGCGGTCCTCGTGGGCGGTACAGGCTCCCGTCCCCGACTCGTCCTCCTCGTAAAAGGTACAGTCGCCACAGCCGTCGGTCTGGAGCGCCCACTCGAAGGTCTCGCCCTCGAGCCCGTCGTCACCCTCCGAGAGCCCGTACGGCATGGGTCGAGCGACGTCGCGCCAGTCGTAGTCGCCGTCATAGCTCTCGCCCTCCTCGAGAGCGCGGACTTCGTCCGGAAACACCGTCGCGGTGTGGTCCTCCTCACCGTGGCCCCGACAGCAGGCCCCACAGCGGGTACACTCGAAGCCGATCGACTCGATCACGTCCGCGAGGTCGTCGACGGCGAGCTGGCGTGCCTCTTCGAGGTCGGCTTCGAGCGATTGCACACCACAACCTACGCGGCGACGCGGAAAAGTCAGTCGCCCTCGCCCGCGGTCGCCGTCGCGCGGTCACCGTCCCACGCCAGCGCTCCCTCGACGGCGAGTTTCTCGAGATGGGCGACCACCGTCGCCGTCGCGAGGTCACGAACGCCCGACAGATCCTTCTCGTAGGCCGCGTCGACGATCTCCTCGAGCGTCTCTGCACCCGCAGTGACTGCCTCGTTGACTCGTCGTTCGCGCTCGGCCCGGTGGGAGAGGAGTCGCTCGAGGGTCGCTCGCGGAGCGTCGATGTCGGGCCCGTGGCCCGGATAGAGCGCCGGCGGATCGATCGCCCAGAGGCGGCGCAACGTCGTCACGTACGCGCGCATGTCGCCCTCGGGTGCGCCGACGACGACGCTGCCCTCGCGGACGGCACAGTCACCACAGAGGATCGGGCCGTCGAGGCCGGCCTCGAGCGCGACGTGATCGGGCGCGTGGCCGGGCGCGTCGAGGATTCGAACGCGCTCGTCGCCGAGTCGGATCGCCGTCCCCGGCGCGAACGTCCGATCGGGCTCACACCCCGTCGCGTCGTGAAATCGGTCGCTTCGACCGTACCGGGCCCAGACGGTCGCACCGGTCTCCGCGGCGTAGGACTCGACGCCGCCGACGTGATCCGGGTGCGTGTGCGTGAGGAGGACGTGCTCGACGTTGCGCTCGGCAACCAGTCGGTCGAGCGCGTCGGTTCGGGCCGCCGGATCGACGAGGATCGCGGGATTCGCCCCGAGTAGATAGGCGTTCGTTTCGCCACTGGGGGCGCGTGTCGCAACTGGGACGGAGCGGGAAACGACGTCCATACCTCGACGTGACACCGAGGGAAAAAGTGTATGTCGGCAGCCGGTGGATGCCCCGTGATCGAATCGGACGCGTCAGCGACCGGTGTGACCTGCCCGCGTCGCGTACCCGACGGACTCGATTCGCTCTCGACTCAGTGTTTCAGGAAGTACACCTGCTTGCGCGCGTCCCGGAAACTGTATCGAGAGCCGACGAGGCCGACGTCCTCGAGGCGGTTGAGCGCGTAGCGAACGGTCCGGTCGGGGAGGAGCGATTCCTCGGCGAGTTGGCCCTGCGAGAGCGGCGAGTCGGTCTCGAGCACTTTCGCGACGAGCTTCGCACTCGGTGGCAGCTCACGGAGACGGTCGCGGTATTCGTCCTTCGAAAGGGTATCTTCGGCGGCAGCGGCACGATCCTCAGCTGTACTCATGCTCATACCTACTCGAGCGGAATCGCCGATGGTAAAGCTTCCCTATATGTGGATACGAATACTGTAGTTTGTATAAGGGGTATGAATGGTGTATTAACACATATGATCAAAAGGGCGCGTTCGCCGGGTCCCGGCGCGTGGATTGCGGAACGGTCGGGCGAATTCGCCAGCGACCCTCGGCGGACTCCAGTATCGTTTTATCCTCTCACAATAGTAGATTCGCCCAGTGTGAAAGGACAGGAGTGGTACCAAGCCGACGATATCGCCGAGGAATACGACGACAAGCGGTTCTCCCGGGGCGGACAGCTGATCGACCGCCGCGAAAAGGAGGCCGTCCTCGAGGCCATCATGCCCGTCGAAGACCGGAAGGTCCTCGAAATCGCCTGTGGTACCGGGCGATTCACGGTCATGTTGGCCCACCAGGGCGCCGACGTGGTCGGATTGGACATCTCGGCGGCGATGTTACAGCAAGGACGACGCAAAACGCAGGATACCGAGCTCGCGGGCAGCCTCGAGTTCCTCCGGGGCGACGCGGGTCGGCTGCCGTTCCCGGACGATCACTTCGATACCGTCGTCGCGATGCGGTTTTTCCATCTCGCGGACGATCCCGAGGGCTTCCTCGAGGAGATGCGCCGTGTTTCCCGCGACCAGATCGTCTTCGATACGTTCAACCGGTTTTCGACGCGGAGCGTCTACAACTGGGCGCTCCCGATGGGATCGCGACTCTACTCGAAAAGCGAAGTCGCGGTGCTCCTCGCGAAGACGGACCTCACGCTCGTCGACGTCGAGGACGACTTCCTCCTTCCGTACGGGCTCTACCGCTCGATCCCCAACGGGTTCGCGTCACCGCTCCGGGCGCTCGACGAGGCGGTCGGGAAGCTCCCGATCGCCGACCACTTCGCGTCGGTCTCCTACTGGAACGCGCGGGTTCGATGACCGGACCGAACCGAACGATGGAGTCGATCTGAAACCCACCTATTTACTATTCGGACCCCCTATTGGCTCGTATGGAGCTCTCGGTAGTCGTGTCGACGCTCAACGACCGGGAGCAGTTGCTGTCGTGTCTCGACGCCCTCGCGGACCGGACGCCGTCGTCGACGGAGATCATCGTCGTCAACGGTCCCTCCTCGGACGGAACCACCGGGACGGTCCGAGAGCGCGACGACGTCGACGTCCTCGTCGAGATTTCCGAGCGAAACCGCAGCGTCTCTCGGAACGCCGGCCTCGAGGTCGCGACCGGAGACGTCATCGCCTTCCTCGACGGCGAGTACGCGATTGATACCGACTGGTATTCGGCCATCGACGACGCGATCACCACCGAGACGGCGATCGTTACCGGGCCCGTCACCGGCGGCCCGGTCGGAACGGCCGACCAGTCCTCACAGCGGATCGCCGGACGGACGGTGACGCTTTTCCACGGCGAAAACGTCGCGTTCGAGCGATCGGTCCTCGAGGCCATCGACGGGTTCGACGAGTACCTCGCGGAGGAAAGCGAACGCGACTGTGCCCATCGCGTGGCAACGATGGGCTGTGAGGTGACGTGGTCGGAGTCGATGGCCGCCCGCTGTGAGGTCGGAACCGACGGCGGTCGGGCCGATCCCGACTGGGGGGCGACCTACCGGTCGCTGTCCTATCGGCTCGCGAAAAACTACGGCCCGCGACCGAGCGTCCTCGCTCGAACTGCCGGAAGCGCACTCCGGGACGGCCTCAGCGGCGTTTATCGGTTGGCGTCCGGCGACGCCACGCCGACGGGCTGGGTGTCGGACGGGACCGACGTGGTCACGAACATCGCCCGTGGGCTGTGGGACGGCGTCCGGGCCCGATACGCCGATCGATCGACCCAGCGAAATCCCAACGGGATTTCGGAGCGACACGACCGGGCAGTCCAGATCTACGATCGTCGGTGAACGGCGACGGAATCGGCGTCGGCCCCTCACTCCTCCCGAGATGTCGGGTCCCGATCATCGAGGCGGGTCTGGGCCTCTCGTGACAGTCGCAGGCATCGTCGGTCGTTTCGACGCGCTCCGCGGTTTCGAGTCGTTCGTCGGACCACCCACGCGGACCGTCAGGCCGCCTCCCAGGGCTTGGTCTCGAGGTCGACGAACGCGAACAACCCCTCGAACTCGTCGGGCAACCGCGCTTCCGCGTGAGCCAGTTCCCCGCCGGGAACCCGTTCGCTGACGGGATCGACGACGGCCTCGATCCGGTGGACCGCCTCGGCCTGCCGGCCGGTCTCGATCCTGTGTTGTCCTTCGCCGATGAAATCAGCGTCGCTCGTGCTCACGGGAGTCGCCAGTGATCGACGGTGCGGGGGACCACCCCAAAAGCGCTAGCCGTGGATTCGCAAGGACTGTTCGTCGGTGTCAGCGCCGACCCTGCCGATACGAACGCGACGATCGCACCGACGCGGACGTTACAGTCGGTCCGGCGCGAGCGCCTCGATCGTCGTCTCCGTGACCTCGCTCGAGGCCGGTTCCGGAACGACGACGATCGGGTGGTCGATCCCCGTCTCGGCAACGAGCGTCCGGAGCTGGTCGCGGGCTTCCTCGGGCGTGCCGGCGACGCCGAGATCGGCGATCATGTCGTCGGTCACCGCGCTCGCGGCGGCCCGTTTGTCGCCCTCGCGCCACGCCTCGGCGATCCGATCCGCCGCCGTCGGAAACGCCGTCGCGACGGCCCGGCGGTACCCCTCACCGCTCCCGACGTAGTAGGCGACGTGCCGTCGCAGGGTCTCGCGAGCGTCGGCCGGCACCTCGCTGACCGCCGACGGAACGTAGGGTGCGATCGTGATCTCGTCGGGCTCCCGATCGCGTTCCCGCGCAGCCGTCGCGACCTCCTCGAACGCGTCCTCGAGGCGCGAGAAGGGGATGTTGTGCGGGATCCAGCCGTCGCACAGTCGGCCGACGACGCGCCGGTTGGCCGGCCCGAGTCCGGCGTGGTAGATCGGGACATCGGTTTCGACCGACGGAAAGTTCGCCGCCTCGAGCACCTCGCCCTCGTACTCGACGGCCTCGCCGGTACCGGCGGTGAACTCGCGAATCAGCTCGATCGTCTCGTGAGCACGCCGTACCGGTCGATCGAACGCCATTCCGTGGAGGCCCTCGACTGCGGTCGCCGTACTCGTCCCGAGCCCGAGCGTGAACCGTCCCTCGGAGGCACGGGCAAGCGAGGTGGCCGTCATCGCGAGGACGGCCGGCGACCGGGAGTAAACGTTCAAAATCGCGGTGCCGATGCCGATCTCGTCGGTCCGGCAGGCCATCTCGGTTGCCTGCACCACGCCGCTTTCGCCCCAGAGCTCGCCGACCCAGACGGCGTCGTATCCCTGCGATTCGGCTCGAACGGCGATATCCCCGAGATTCACGTCGCCGAACGACGTGACCATGAGTCCAACGTCCATGCTCCCGCCGTTGCTCCCCAGCGACAAAAATCGACTCCCCAGAAGGGGGCGACGGTCACGTCGGTCGGTCGTCGAAGACCACATCGCCGTCGACGAGCGTCATCGTGACCTCGATCTCGTCGATCCGATCCGAGTGGGCCCACGGAGACTCCTCGAGCACGACCAGATCCCCACGCGTGCCGGGCTCGAGGGCCCCGAGCCGATCGCCGTCGAAACCGGCCTCGGCCCCGCCCTGTGTGTAGGCACGGAGTGCGTCCGTAACGGACAGTCGCTGTGCGTCCGTCGGCGCGTTCACCGCATGCTGGACCCCCAATAGCGGGTCGAGAGGCATACAGTCCGACCCGAACGCGAGGGTGACGCCCGCCTCGAGGACTCGGCGGAACCGGTTCGTCCGATCGCGTCGGCCCTCGCCCAGCCGCCTGTCGTAGAGCCCACCCGCCGCCGCCCAGCGGAGGAAGTTCGGCTGCATCGACGCGACGATCCCGGCCTCGGCCATGCGCTCGAGGTGGTCGTCGGTCGCCAGCTCCGCGTGTTCGATCCGGTGGCGCGAGCAGTCGGGATCGGCGGTCGACTCGAGGGCCGACAGCGTCTCCTCGATCGCGTCGTCGCCGATGGCGTGGACGCAAAGCTGGAATCCCTCGGCGTCGGCGCGCTCGACGAGGTCGTCGAGGTCGGCGGGGTCGACGACCCACTGCCCACGCTCGTCGGTCGCGTCGTCGGAAGTTGCCAGTTCGGCGGCGTCGTCGCGACCGGCGTCCGCATACGGCTCCCGCAACTTCGCCGTCCGACTCCCGAAACTCCCATCGGAGAAGGACTTGATCGCGCCGGTCCGGACGCGCCCGTCGCCGTCGTTCGTCCCCACTCCGACCTCGACGAGTGCCTCGAGGTGGTCGCTCCAGTAGTCGATCCGGACGCGCAACGGGAGATCGCCGTCGGCGGCCATGTCGCGGTAGACGCGCGGGGCGACGGAGCCACGAACCTTGTCGTGGACGCCGGTAACACCGCGTTCGACCGCGTCCGCCGTCGCCGCTGCGAGAAGCGTTCGCATCTCCTCGCAGTCGGCCGTGAGCCGCTCTCTGACCACCGTGGCCGCATCCTCGACGGCGACGCCGGTCGGCTCGCCGTCCTCGTGTCGAAGGTCGGCGTCGGGAAGGTCGTCCGCGAGGCGCTCGAGAGCGACCGTGTTCAGCGACGCGGTATGCAGGTCCACTCGCATCGCGACGACCGGCCGCTCCTCGCTGACGCGGTCGAGTTCCGTCCGCGTGAGCGGCGTCGAATCCGCCGCCGACCACTCGCTCTCGTCGTAGCCGAACCCGAGGACCCATTCGCGATCGGGGTCGTCGTCCGCGTCTGCCCGAAGCAGATCGACACACTCCCCGGCGGAGGCGGCGGTCGAGAGGTCCGCGTGGACCAGGTGCTGTCCCAGTTGCTCCATGTGCGTGTGCGCGTCGATGAACCCCGGCAGAACGACGCGACCGCCGCAGTCGATCACGTCGGTTTCGACTCCCGCGAGGAACTCGAGTTCGTCCGTGGCTCCGAGCCGGACGATTTCGCCATCGCGGATCGCGACTGCCTCGTGGACGCTGTCGGGTTCGGTGAGCGTATGGACCTCCGCGTCGATCAGCAAGCGATCGGCGGCCTCCGTCATGGGAGTGAGCCCGCGGTCGAGTAGCAAAAGAATTGGGACCGAGAACGGATCGGTTGGACGCGCCTCGGCGAGTGGCAGCTCGAGTGTAAGGAACGCCAAACGCCGAAATACGGACGTAACGCCGGCCTACAAACGCGATCCGGGCACAAGGTTGACGTAGCCGTTCGTGGACTGTCCTCCTATGATCGATCGCGAAAGCCGCATCGTGTTCGGCTCGTTGCTCCTGTTCGTCCTCGCGCACGCCGGCTCGAGCGTCGTCGATCGCCAGTTCGGGATCGCGCTGACCGAGCGGCCGTTGCTGTCGTTTCTCCTGTTTGCCGGCGTCGCCGTCGCACTCCCCCAGCTGTATCTCGCGGTCACGGACGGCGGGCTGTCCCCACGAAGCAGGCTCCGGTTCGTCGCGGTCGCCACGGCCACGTTTGCGGTCGCGTTCGCCGCCGACGCCGACGGCCTTTACAATCTCCTGATCGCGACGATCGGCACCGCCTCGCTCCTCGGACTGCTCTGTTATGAAGTCCTCGCGGACTACCGCGCCGCCAGCGACGGCCCCGTGATCGGTCTCTCGTAGTCGGGTCGCAGTATCGGTGCGTGACCGACGCGATCCCGGTTTCGGGCACGATGTCTCGGAACGGCTCCGAACTCGGCGCGGGCGATCGGGACGCGACGGCAGCGGAACCACGGAGCGGGTCCAGTCGGTGACGCTCTCGAACCCGGTCGACCGCGCTCGAGCCACGACGATCAGCAACTGTTAGGGCCCACCACCCTCTTGGCCCATCCATGACAGACCCCGAGGAACTCGCCGAACGGGTGCGCGAGGGCGACCTCCGCATTCACGAACTCGAGGATCACGCCGACTACGACACCGCGGCCCGGGCTCGCCGACTGTTCATCGAACGGGAAACGGGAACGGAGCTCGAAGCGATCGGGGAGTACGCCTTCCCCGCCGAGCAGGCGGATCCGAACATCGAGAACATGATCGGCGCGGCACAGGTACCGATGGGCGTCGTCGGTCCCGTCCCCGTCAACGGCGAGGGGACCTCACCGACCTCGCAGAACTCCCCGAGTTCCGCGAACGACGGCGGCGCGGCCGACGGCGAACACTACCTGCCGCTCGCGACGACCGAAGGCGCGCTCCTGGCGTCGGTCAACCGCGGGCTCTCGGTAATCGGCGCGGCCGGCGGAGCCGACGCCCGCGTCACGAAAAACGGGATGACTCGAGCGCCGGTCTTTCGGGTTGGGGGCGTCGTCGAGGCCGCCGAGACCGTCGAGTGGGTCGAAGCGAACTTCGAGGCCCTGCGCGAGGCCGCCGAATCGACGACGAGCCACGGCGAACTGCTCGACATCGAGCCCTATGTCGTCGGCGACTCGGTCTACCTCCGGTTTGCCTACGACACCAAGGACGCGATGGGGATGAACATGGCGACGATCGCGACCGGCGAGGCCTGCGAACTCGTCGAGGCTGAAACCCCTGCCTCGCTCGTGGCGCTCTCGGGCAACCTCTGTTCGGACAAGAAACCCGCGGCCGTCAACGCCGTCGAGGGACGGGGCCGCTCTGTCACCGCCGACGCCGTGATCCCCGGCGACCTCCTCGAGGAGCGACTCCACACGACCGCCGACGCCATCGCCGAGGCCAACACCCGAAAGAACCTGATCGGCAGCGCCAAGGCGGGCAGTCTGGGGTTCAACGCCCACGCAGCCAACGTGGTCGGCGCGGCCTTCCTCGCGACCGGACAGGACGAGGCCCAGGTCGTCGAAGCGGCCAACACGATCACGACGATGGACGCTCGCGAGCGCGAGGACGGCTCCACCGACCTCTACGCCAGCGTCTCGCTTGCCTCCCTCGAGGTCGGCACCGTCGGTGGCGGGACGACGCTGTCGACGCAGTCCGAAGCGCTCGAGATCCTCGGTCTCCGCGGCGGGGGCGATCCGCCGGGGTCCAACGCCGACGCACTCGCCGAGATCATCGCCGTCGGCGCGCTCGCCGGCGAACTCTCCCTGCTCGGTGCGCTGTCCTCGCGACACCTCGCGAGCGCCCACGAGGATCTGGGGCGGTAGGAGTCGGGTTCAGAGGCAGGCTATCCCATTACGGACGCGCTCCGGGGAACGCCGGCCGTCAATAGATTAACTCCACCAGTAGTAATCATATATCCAATATTTGTTCGGATAGAACTGGTTGCTTCGAGAGCACTTTATTCGGCAGGTACAAGGGGGCCCAACAGTCAATCTGCCAGAACTCATAAGCGTAATGAGAACATACTATTTCCATGGCTCAGCGCTGGCTCCGGACGAACGCCGCCCGCCTCGTTGGCGCGTTCGGAACGGCGCTGTTTTTGCTCGCGGTGGGGCACCACGCGACCGAGTTTTCCACCCACGACGGGATGGGGCCGATCCTCGCAGTGGTTCTCGATGGGGCCCCGGCACTGGGCCTCGTCTTCGTCGGGTACCGGCTTTCCGATAGCGATCTCTCGACCGATGGCCGGTGGACCGTGTGGCTCTGGTGTCTCGCCGGAGCCGTCCTGATCGGGGCCGTCATGGGTGCCACGGTCCTCGTACGGACGCTCGAGGGGCGGACCATCGCCGAACCCGTCTTCCCGCTGCTGGTCGCAGTCGAAGCAGGGGCCATCGCGGGCAGCGTCGCCGGCTACTACAACGCTCGAGCGCGGGCGGATGCCCGGCAGGCGGAAAGGGTGACCGACGCGTTCGTGTTCGTCAATACCCTCATCCGTCACGATCTGCGCAACGACCTGAACGTAATCCAGGGCTACGCCGACTCGATGGCGACGGCTCCCGAACCGGATGCCGACGACCCAACAGTCATCCTCGAGAAGACCGCCGAGGCGCTCACCCGTATCGAAACGACGGAAGCGATCGCGGACGTTCTGATCGGCGATCCGGACTTCGAGCCGATCGATCTCGCGGCGATCACCGCCGAGATGGCCACTCGAGTCGACGAGACGTTCGAGGTGGACGTAACGACCGACCTCCCCGAGCGGGCCTGCGTCACCGCCAACCCCGGACTGCGATCGGTCGTCGACAACGTCCTCGAAAACGCCGCCGAACACAACGATGCCGACGAGCCACGGATCCACGTCGAGGTGACGGTCGCATCGGAGACGGTCCGACTGTCCGTCCGGGATAACGGACCGGGGATTCCCGACGCACGGAAGGGAGCGATCTTCGAGACAAGCGCGGACGGATCCACGGGTGGGCTCTCGCTGGTCGGCACCCTGATCGACGGCTACGGCGGGACGGCACGGATCGAGGACAACGACCCTCGGGGCACGGTTTTCGTCGTGGAACTTCCCCGAGCGACCGATCCGAACAGCAACGACGATCCAGTCGATGCAGTCGAAACAGCCCGGTCGAGAGCAGCCGGGTGACCGCAACGCCGTCGGTACTGTCCGCGACTCAGAGCAGTCGGTACCGTCCGCGACTCTCGCTGACGACGCCGCGTCGCGTGAGCTTCTCGAGTATCGTTCTGACGGAGTCGGCCCCGACCCCACGTTCGGCGGCGTAGTCGACGACGTCGGCTTCGGTCGGTTCCTCGAGGCGCTCGAGTGCGCGCTCGACGATCTCTTTCTTACTGCCACTCCGGGTGGGCCCGCGCGGATCCCGGTCACCGGCCGCGTCGATCTCGTCGACGTCCAGTCCGGCTTCCTCGAGGTACTCGTCGTCGTCGACGACGCCGTCGGCCACGTCGTCCTCGAGGGCACGGAAGGAATCGAGTTCGGCGAAGGCCTCGCCCTCGCCCTGCCGGTTCGCGAGCATCGATGCGCGCACGTCGCGAGCGTGGGCGACGTCGTCGGTCTCGACGAATTTCTTGCGCTTCTCGTAGGCCCGGCGTGAGCCACAGCGGGGACACTGGGTCGTCTCCGATCGGCCCTCGATGATCCAGAGGTTCGAACACTCGCTACAGCCGACGACGGCGTACATGTCTCGGAGTGGTCCCTCGGGATAGTTCAACGTTCGGCACGCGGAGTGAAACTGGTCGGTTCCGTCGACGACCGTCCCGCGAGTATCGCCGCCGAGAAACCGGGACGGTCAGTGCGCGGAGACGTCGGAGACGATGTTCAGACAGTAGACGCCCGCGAGGATGAGGCCGACGCCGATGACGGCCGCTCCATCGAGCCGTTCGTCGAACGCCACCACCCCGACCGACACGATGCCGACGATACCGAGTGCGGCCCACGTCGCGTAGACGATGCCGACCGGCAACTCCTCGAGGGTAAGCGAGAGGAGGTAGAACGCGAGGCCGTAGCCGACGAGAACGCCGAGACTGGGGAGTGGCCGCGAGAAGCCCTCGGAGAGTTTGAGCGCCGTCGTTCCCAACAGCTCGGAGAGGATCGCTCCGGTGAGGATGGCGTACGGATTCATACGACGCCATAGTCATAGAAAGTTGATGTTTGTTTCGAAACGTGATGCGGACCGAACCCACGAGACGATCGACCGAGTGTGGCTGCAGCCGCCGATATCCGCGGAATTATGTCGGTCGCCCCCGTCGGAACTGCGTATGGAACGCGTTTCGCTCGACGACTGCGAGCCGTCGGAAGCGGCTGACGGCGTCCACCTGGCACTGATGGCCGGCACCGACTCGATGAACGTCCAACACTTCGAGATCGAGCCCGGTGCCGTCGTCGACGAGCACAGCCACCCACACGAGCAAACCGGCTTCATCGTCGCGGGCGAACTCGTCTTTCTCGTCGACGGAACGGAACTCGTCTGCGAACCGGGCGATTCCTACGCGATTCCGGGCGACCAGCCCCACGCCGCCGAAAACCGGGGCGACGAGACCGTCCGCGGGATCGACATCTTCAGCCCGCCACGCGAAAACCCGAGCTGGCAGTCCGATTGATCGGGCGAGCAGCCTCGAGCCGTCACACTATCGTAGTCACTGAAACGAGTTACACACTGATCGCAACGCCGTCGTGCGATCAGGTGTGCAATGACTTTCGGTGACTACGATAGGAGCGCGGTTACCAGCTGGAAGAAGACGAACAGCCCGACGCCGGTAATCGCGACCGCGAGCCCGAGGGGAAGGGCGATACGGAGGGTCTTCCGGACCGCAGCTGCCGTTGTCGACGCCGCTTTCGTGGGAAGGTAAATCGCCTGTGCCATACCGGCGACACCAGATGCACGGACTTGAACTTCAGTCAGACGGACGACAGACGCCCTCTCGACTGGGGTATCGGTGAGCCAGGGACCAACGGCGGTCCGCAGGTCCCCTCGTCGATCACTGCAGTCGTTTTCGCATCTCGACGTGTGGAATGCCTGCCTCCTCGAACTCGTCGCCAACCTGTTCGTACCCGTGCTCTCGATAGAACCCGACGACGCGGGTTTGAGCGTGCAACACGAGGAGTCCGAGACCCCGCGATTCGGCGCACGTTTCGGCGGCGTCCATCAGCGCCTGGCCGACCCCCTCACCCCGGCGTGAACGACGGACGGCGACGCGTTCGACCTTGCCGACGTCGCCTGCGCCGTCCGTGTCGATCGCCTCGGGTTCCTCCAGATCCGCGACGTCCGTGAGGCGTCGAAGCCGCGCGGCTCCGATCGCTTCGTCGCCGTCGACGGCGACCAGATGCGTCGCCTCGCTGTCGTGGTCGTCGTATTCGAGCGCCTCGTCGACGCCCTGTTCCTCGACGAACACCTCGCGACGAACCGCGAACGCAGCCCCCCGATCGGCCTCGTTCTCCGCGACTCGTACCTCGAGCATCGCCCCATCGTAGGGCGACCACGTCCGAGAACGTTCCGATATCGGGCGTCGGCGCGGCTCCGATCGCTACAGTCCGGTCGGCACGTCGAGGAAGGTCGTCTCGAGGCCCCATTCGCCGACCAGTTCCTGGAGCGACCGCACGCCGAACGTCTCCGTCGCGTAGTGCCCGGCGAGGAAGACGTGGATCCCGGCCTCCTGGGCCTCGTGGTAGGCTTTCCCCTTCCCCTCTCCCGTGACGAGCGCGTCGGCGTCGGCCGCGACGGCGTCGTCGAGCCAGTCGGTGCCGCTGCCGGTGACGATCGCCACGTCCTCGATCCGGTCGGGGCCGAAATCGAGGTGCTGGACGGGCTGGCCGCCCGTGTCGAGGCCGGCCTCGAGTCGCTCGCGTACCTCGTCGGGCGCGGAGGGGTCGGCTGCCCGCCCGCGCTGGCCGACGTACTCGGGACCGAGTTCGCCGAAGGGGGATCGATCCTCGAGGCCGAGCAGGTCGGCGACGCCGGCGGCGTTGCCCAGTTCCTGATGGCCGTCCAGCGGGAGGTGTGAGACGTACAACGCCAGGTCGTTTTCGATCAGGGGGGCGATCCGGTCGTAGGTTCGTCCCGTCACGCGATCGAAGCCGCCCCACGAGAGCCCGTGGTGGACGACGAGCAGGTCCGCGTCGGCCTCGATCGCCCTCTCGAACGTCTCGCGGACGCCGTCGACGGCGACGGCGACGCGTTCGATCTCGCCCTCATCCGGCCCGACCTGCAGGCCGTTCGCGCTGGCGTCGAGGTCGGCGTAGTCGGCGGTTCCAAGCTCCTCGTCGAGTCGGTCGACGATCCTCGAGAGTTCCATACCTCTCGTTGACCGGGGATCTCCTTGTATCGGCTGGTTTCAGCCGGTCGTACGACGGCCTCGAGTGTGGCTCGCTTCTCACGCGTAGAAATCACGACCGTGCTACATGAGATAGAACAGCGGGAACAGGATCACCCAGACGATGTCGACGAAGTGCCAGTAGAGCCCGAAGTACTCGACTGGCCGGTGGTCCCGGAGGTAGGCGTCGACGGACACGACGCGGTAGATCATGAACCCGGCGATGAGCAAGCCGAGGATGACGTGGAGCGCGTGCAGCCCCGTCGTCACGAAGTACATCGAGTACTGGAGTTCGGTGAACCAGTAGATGTCGTGGGCGAACTCCTGTCCCCACTCGTAGCCTTTGATTCCGAGGAACGTGAGCCCGAGCACCAGCGTGGCCCCCAGCGACGCCAGCAGGCCGCGCTTGTGCTCGCGTTGGGCCATCACCAGTGCGAGGATGACCGTGAAACTCGAGGTCAATAGGACGTAGGTGTTGACGAGACCGATCACCTCGGAGGGCGGGACGGGCTCGATCTCGCCCCAGCCGGTGTGGAGCCGCATGAACACGTACGCCCCGATGACAGCACCGAAGACGACGACGTCGGATGCGAGGAAGAACCAGACGCCGGTTTTCGTGGTTCCGACGCCCTCGAAGGGCCACCGCTCGGCGATCGCCATCTCGGGGGCGTCGAACCGCTCGCGACCGTACTCGAAGAGCGTGACCAGGAGGATTCCGACACCGACGACCGAGAGCACGGGATAGACTAGAGTGGTCGAACCGACGCCGGAAACCTCCGCCCCGCGTGCGGTGGCGAACTCGGCGACCCACGGGGTCAGCCCCGACAGCCCGAGGAACGTGACGAACATGCCGATCCCGATTCCGAACGGCCAGATACTCGCGTGATCCTCGTGGCCCGCCTCGAGGGGCTCGGGGTGGTCGACTCGCTCGTGGCCGGTCGCCCCGCCGTCGGTCGCGGTCGCATCGTCGACGAACTCGAGGCGGCCGGTGGCGTAGCTGGGCCGATCGGGCCAGTTCTCGAGCGGTGGCGGCGAGGTGGTCGCCCACTCGGCGGTTCGGGCAAACGCCCACGGGTTGTCGGGTGCGTCGGGGCCCGAAACCAGGCTCTTCGCGAGCGTGACGAAGACGAGCAGGACGGACAGACCGAGGACGAACGCCCCGACGGTCGCCAGCTGGTGGTAGAGCTGTGCCCCCTCGCCGTAGTGGAAGACACGCCGGGGCGTCTCCCAGGCGATGAACATCGGGAAGTACAGCAGGTTGAACCCGAAGAAGTAGACGGCGAAGCTGAGTTTACCGAGCCGCTCGGAGTACATCTTTCCGGTGATCTTGGGCCACCAGTAGTAGAGCCCGCCGATCAGCGCGGTGACGCCCGCGACCATCACGTAGTGGAAGTGAGCGACGACCCAGTAGGTGCCACGGAACTCGTAGTCGAGGACGACGGCACCCAGGAAGACGCCCGTAATGCCGCCGATGATGAACAACACGAGCGCACCCAGCGTGAAGAGAAACGGCGTCGTAAACCGGACGCGACCCTTGACCATGGTATAGATTATCGCGAAGACCATCAGGTCGAAGGGTAACGAGATCCCGATCGTCGTCGCCATAAAGAGCGTCTTGATCGGGAGGTTGATCGTGGTCAGGAACATGTGGTGCATCCAGACCAGGAAAGACTGCACCGCCACTAGGACCATCGCGATGATGACCCACTTCCGACCGACGAGTCGGCGTCCGGTAAACGTCTGTACCGTCTCGAGCATGATCCCCAGCGCGGGGAAGAAGACGATGTACACCTCCGGATGGCCGAAGAACCAGAAGAGATGCCCCCACAGCAGGCTCGAACCCTGCCCCGTCGACGAGAAATACTGCGTCAGCAGGATACGGTCGGTGAGCATGAGGATCAATGCGGCCAGCAACGCCGCGAAGGCAAACAGCATCATCCAGACGGTCAGCAGCGTCCCCCAGGTGAACAGCGGCATGTTCCAGAGGCCGAGTCCCTCGGCGCGACAGGTGTGTATCGTCGTCAGGAAATTCACCGTACTGAGGGTAGTCGACATGACGAACAGCGTCAGGGCGAGGATCGTCGTGTTCCCGCCCATGGTCAGCGAATAGCCGGGATTGTAGATCGGCACGTTCAGCGGGGCGTACATGTACCAGCCGTTGGCCCACGACGTTCCCTGAAAGAACGAGAGCAAGACGAGAATCCCCGAAAACAGGTAGAACCAGTAGCTCAATGCATTTAGCCGCGGAAATGCGAGATCATTCGCCCCGATCTGCAAGGGGACGACGTAGTTCGCGAACGCGAAGCCAAGCGGCGAAATGAACCAGAACACCATCAGGAGTCCGTGGACCGAAACCGCCTGATTGTACTCGGTGTTCGTGAGCAGTCCGGTACCACCGGCCTCCCAGAGGTGGAGGCGAAACACCAGTGCCAGCACGCCGCCCGCCACGAGCAAGAACAGCGCGGTCACCAGGTAGAGGATCCCGACGTCTTTGTGGTTGGTCGTCACCAGCCACCGCTTGATCGTCGTCCGTGGGGGCAACTCACTCATCGGTGGCCACCTCCCTCCCTGGTCGGCGTCTCGAGTCGGCGTCGTCTCCGAACGATGCCGGGTCGGAGCGGCCGACGTCCCACCGGTCGAGACGACTCGTCGAAGACACGACTGAAACCATACTCAACACATCCTCATCACGATTTGCCGTATCAAGATGTCCGGTGCGTTTGCAAGCAGTACTCGACGGTTCGGTCCGTCTCGAATCCAGGAGATAGCCAGTAACAGTCCTCAGACCCGTCTCCCGGGACGATACGACGTCGACATCCCCTCCGCCGGCGTTACCGATCGCTCGAGCGCCCAGCCAATCCCGGATAGTCGGCGACGACCCCGTCGACGCCGGCGGCTGCGAGGTCGTCGAACTGGATCCAGTTCGTCGCCGTCCAGACGTTGACCGCCCGCCCCTCGTCGTGGGCCGCGGCGAGAACGTCGACCTCGGGCGCTCCGTCCGACAGCCCTGCGTACGCCGTCGCGGTCAGTTCCGTCCCGGCAATCGCGTTTCGCGGCGGGTGGATCGCCTCGCAGTCGTAGCGACGCGCGATCTCGAGGCCGGCCTCGAGGTCGTCCCAGAGCAACGGTGCGGCTGCGTACGCGGTCGTGGTCTCCCGGAACGCCGCGATTGCCCCCTCACAAAACGACGAAAAGAGGACGTCGCCGTCGAAGGCCCCACAGTCGGCGACGACGCGCTCGACGAACGGCTGCCACATCGCCCGTCGCTGGGCGCGCTCGTCCGGGGAAAGCGACTCGCCGATTCGCAGGTCCGTCGTCCCGGGGGTCTTCAGTTCCACGTTGATGCCGACCGTCTCCGGAACTGCCGCGAGTAGCTCCGACAGCGTCGGGATCGTGGCATCGGTTCCCAGCACCCGCGTCTCCCGTAGTTCCTCGAGGGGCGTCTCCCAGACGAGTCCGGTGGCGTCGGTGAGCGCTCGCCCGTCACGGCTCCCCGCGAGGTGCTCGTCGTGGACGACCACCGGCGTCCCGCAGGCCGCCGGCTGGACGTCGATCTCGAGCATCGCGGTCTCCTCGTGAGCTGCCGCCCGCTGGGCGGCAGCGACGGTGTTCTCGGGTGCGACGCCGGCGTAGCCGCGGTGTGCGATGACGGCGGGACGGACCATAGCGGGTCGACGACCGGCCGACTAATGGAAGCTCCGGAGACGGACGAGTCGGCGACGTGGCGTCTCCCGGCCAGTCGTTGATGCGTCTGCTCCGTGACCGTCCGGTATGACCGAGCCCACCCTTGGGGACGTCGAACGCGCCCTCGATCGTGCCGCCGACCTCGAGACCGCTGAGGCAGTCTCGGTGTTGCGAACGGCCCGACAGGACGTCCGGGATCTGGCGAACAACCCTGACGTGGACGAGGAGCGGCGACAGGAACTGGAAACTCGACTCGAGCAGCGGATCCGCGAGGTCAAGCAGCGCGACGCCTACGACAGCGGGCTGGGGTCGGCGATGAACCCGGCCGAGGACGACGCCCCCTAATAGCGGTCCGAACGGCGGCTAACGGCGTCGCCCACGGTCGCGAACGCTGGACACCATCGCATGATGGGGCTCCGGCGGGCGGAGAGACACGTCGTTCGACGTGTCCGTCTCCGTGACCGGCGGTCCACTGTCGATTCCGTCGGAGGAGCCGGCGATATCGGCCGATCTCCGGCCCCTTTATTCGGGTGCCGTCCCGAGGGGGACGTATGCGAATTGCACTACTTGGCGGCACTGGCGACATCGGCGAAGGACTCGCACTTCGGTTCGCACGCGACACGAGCCACGAGATCCTCATCGGCTCGAGGGATCCCGAGAAGGCCCGCGACGCGGTCGCGGAGTACGAGGACGAACTCGAGACGCGCGGTGCCCAGGCGGAGATCAAGGGCTTCGGAAACGAGATGGCGGCCGACCGCGCCGACGTGGTCGTCCTCAGCGTCCCGCCGTACTACGCCGGCGACACCGTCGAGGCGGTCGCCGACAGCCTCGATGCCGACTCGATTCTGGTCACCCCTGCGGTCGGCATGCAGGGCGACGAGGACGGACTCCACTACCACCCGCCCGACGCCGGGAGCGTCACCCAGCTCGTCGCCGGGCGGGCTCCCGACGACGTACCGGTCGTCGGTGCCTTCCACAACCTCGCGGCCGACGCCTTATCGAATCTGGACAACGACCTGGACCTCGACACGCTCGTCGTCGCCGACGACGACGATGCCAAAGAAACCGTCCTGTCGGTCGCAAACGAGATCGAGGGGCTGCGCGCACTCGAAGCCGGGCCACTCGCCAACGCCGCCGAAGTCGAGAGTGTCACGCCGCTGGTCATCAACATCGCGAAGTACAACGAGGGGATGCACGACGTCGGCGTGAAGTGGATCTAGTGGCGGTCCACGCCCCCACTGGGGGGTCGAATCCGGCGGTGCGTGCCCCACCGACCCCGCAGTCGACGGGTAGAACGGGACTAGGACCGACTCACGTCGACGCCTCGCGATGACTCCCGCTCGAGCGTCGTCACGGCGATTCCCACGATCACGACGACCCCGCCGATCACCGTGATCGCGTCGGGGACCTCCGAGAGCAAGACGAGCGCGAGGAGGGTCGCACCGACGGGCTCGCCCAGCCAGGCGACGCTGACGACGACCGACTCGAGGTGCTCGAGGGCCCAGTTACTCACCGTATGGCCGACGATGCCGGGGCCGACGGCCAGGCCGAGAAAGAGCAGCCACTCGCGGAGGGAGTAGCCGACGTAGGAATGGCCCTGGACGCCGACGAGGAGGAACAGCGTGACGACGCAGACGCCGTAGACGACGGTCACGTAGGGCAACACGGGAACGCGCTGGCGGATCGAACGACCGGCCAGGACGTAGCCGGCGACGGTTATCGCGCCGAGTACCGCGAGCGCGTTCCCACGGAGCGTCACGTCGGCGAGGCCGCTCCGCCCGACGCTCCCCAGCGACATCGCGGTGGCTCCGACGATCGTGACAGCGATCCCCGCGACCGTCCCGCGGCCGATCCGCTCGCCGAGGAACAGTCCCGCCCCGAGCGCCACGAAAATCGGCTGACTCTGGACGAGCGTGACGCTCGCGGCGACGGTCGTCCGCTCGAGGCTCGCGAACCAGGCCGCGAAGTGGACGGCCAGTGCGACGCCGGCGAGGACGGCCCCCGCGAGGTCGCGACGCGAGAGGGCAGCGAAGGCCCCGCGGTGACGGGTGACGGCGAGCGGGGCGACGAGTACCGTCGTAAAGAGCACGCGATAGAGAGCCGCGACCGAACTGGGGGCGTCGCTCCAGCGGACCAGAATCGCGCTCGTGCTCGTCGCGACCACCGCGACGGCGAGCGCGAGCGTCGGCGTGGCCTCGAAATCGACGGTCACATCGGTGTCGACGGGGCCGGGAAACTAAACGGATTCCGAAACGAAGCAGGCACCCTACTCGTCGGGCAGCCGCGTCCCGCGGTAGATCGACGCGAGTTCGAGGTCGACGTCGTCCAGACCGACGATGATGTCCTCCTCGGGCGAGAGGTCCTCGGCCTCCCACCCCTCGAGGAAGGCGACGGCATCCTCGCGGGCGGCGTAGGGACGGGGATCGATCCCCATCGGGTCCTCCGCCGCTTCCTTGTCGGTGATGAGAACGAAGTGGGCCTCGGTCGCGTCGATAAGGTCAGCGGTCTCGTAGTCGGTCGTCCAGGCACCGGCGATCGGCGAGTCCGGCGTCGACGATACTTTGTAGGCGAACAGACACCCCGGCGAGTCGAAGACGGCCGCCAGCCCGTTTTCGTGGACGAGCTGGCCCTTGCCGTAGTACTTGGTCGCTGGCATCCCACAGACCGCACAGCGGTGCCCCTCGGGAAACTCGAATGGACCGTCCTCGACGTTCTCGATCGTGGGCTCGTACACTTGCGGTGGCGGCTCGTCGTCGGTGTCGCCGTTCCCGTCGTTCCCAGGTCGGACACCGCCCAGACAGCCCGCGATACCCGTGGCCACGCCGACCCCGAGCGCACCCAGTAGCCCCCGCCGCTCGAGTTCGTCGTCACTCATACCCGCCTCTAGGGCACCACCGATCAAAACCGACCTGGTTCAGCTATCGAATGCGACGGTCCGTGCATCGGCTCCCGGCTCCGGATCGGCTACTCGAGGCGCGATTTCGCGAGGCGATGACGACGCCGGAACATGGCCTCGAAACCGACCTTCGACAGCGGTGCGACCGCGTCGCCGAGTCCGCCAAGCGGCAGTTCGTACTCGACACGGTCGTGGATCACCGTCCGGTCGCCGTCGGCGTGGAACGTGTGGGTGTGTACCCAGTGGTCGAACGGGCCGTGAACCATCTCGTCGCGGAAGTACGCCGAGCCATCGTCGCGCTCGCGGGCCGTGATCACCGACGTCCAGTGCTGGCGCGGTCCCACGCCGAACGGGCGGATCGACAGCGCGATTTCCGACCCGGGCTCGAGCACGTCCGGGTCCGACTCGCCCTCGGAGCCGATCACGCGCTCGACCCGCAGCCCCATCCAGTCGGGCGTTACCGCCTCGAGCCCCGAAATTCGGGAGTTGAACGCCCAGACGTCTTCGAACGGCGAGTCGACGGTCGTTTCGCGTTCGTAGGTCGGCATGACGTGGTCTCCTAGGGCGGCCAACGTGAAAACATGGGTCCCAAACGGCGAACGCCACGGACCCGAACCCCGGTGGCGACGGAGAGTCCCGAGTACCTACTTCAGCCGCTCTTGCAGGAAAGACGGGTGAGCCGCAGTGACACCGTCGATCTCGAGCAACTCGTCGGAGATGATCTCGCCAAGCGAGTCGCCGTCTTCGGCGCGCACTTCGGCCATCAGCATGTGGTCACCGCTGGAACTGTACAGTGCTTCGACCTCCGCGAGATCCTTGATCGCCTGTGTCGCCTCGACGTAGCGTTCGCTCGCGACGTCGAGTCCGACCAGCGCGATCGTCTGGCTCGAGAGCTTTTTCGGGTCCACGTCGGCCGAGTAGCCGACGATGACGCCCTCCTCCTCGAGTTGATTGATGTATTTTCGGACCGTCGGTTTCGAGACGTTCGCCCGCTCGGCGATCTCGGCGTAGGACGCCTGTGCGTCCTCCTCGAGGACTTCGAGGATACGATCTTCCGTCGCCTGGGTACTCATGAGAGTATGTTTTGCTCCGGCGGAAAAATATCTTTTGTATCCGAAAACGACGGATATCCGAACGGAAGCGCGCTGAGACGGCCGTCTCGAGGGTCGGATACCGACAGTCGTAACCGCCGGACTTATCGCTCGCTGGGGCCTGTTCGGACACTGAATGGTCGATCCGAATCTCGTTAGCGGTGCCGTCTGGATGATCTGTGGATTCGCGATCGTGGGTCTGGGCTGGCTCATCGCGGTCCGTGGCCGAGTGGAACTACACGCGAACTACGACGAGTCGGTCGACCCGACGTACGCCGCTCGGTGGGCCGGCGGGACGGGCCTGCTCATGGGGGTGCTCGTCGTGGCGTATGGCGTCCGCGAGATGCGCTACGGCTTCGAACCGCGCCTGCTCGCCGGGCTGATCGTTGCCCTGCTCGTCCTGAGCTACGTTTCGAAACTGTTCGCCGGCGGATTCGGTAGCCGTGAGTAGTTGACGCACGATCTCGGCGGCGGCGGTATCGAACGGACCGATATATTAAATTTACACGATAGGTGAGTGAGAATACATGTTTGTCGGCGATCGAGACGGCCGCTCCGTCCTCTCGGTTCTAGCGCTCGCGGTCGTCCTCCTGACGGCAGGCTGTGTCTCCGTGCCGAGTGCTGGTCCCGATCCAGCCACCCTCGAGGACGAGGTCGCCGCGGCCGCCCCGCCCGACGAGGTCACTGCGACGGTCGTCAGTACCCGGACGGTCGACGGTGAAACGATCCGAACTACCGAGGCGGTCTGGCTCCGTGCGGATGGACGGAGTCGGATCGAGACGGAATCGAGCGGGGTCGGTACGGTCATCGTCGACGACGAGACCCAGCGCTGGCACTACGATGTCACTCACGACTGGGTGACTCGGCTCGAGACCGACCCGACCGCGCTGTCGATCCTCGAAGGGCTGTACGTCCAGCAGCAACGATACCTCGAGGCGTACGAGATGACGGCGGTCGAGGAGGAAGCGGTCGATGGCCGGGACACTTACCACGTCACGTTCGACCCGCCGGCGAACGAGACGATCGAACGATCGATCAGCGTATCGATCGAGGATACGGAGTACGTCATCCCGCTGGCGACCAGCGACGTCGAACACGCCGAACGCGGGGCCGATCGCGTGGAGGTCTGGTACGATCAGGAGACGCTGTTCCCGGTCAAACAGACGATCGAGGGCGACGGTGTCGTACTGGAACGAACCTACCGAAACCTCTCGATCGACGGTGGAATCGACGACGAGCGGTTCGACTTCGATCCCGCGGCCGTGGGCGGCACCGAGACCGACGTCGAGTCGATCGCACTGCCATCGATCGACGACTACGAAACCCTCACAGCGGCCGACGAAGCCGTTCCGTTCACGGTTGCCGAACCGCCGGCGGGCGCGCTGCCAGCAGGCGTCGAACTCGATTCGATCACGGGATACGAGTTCCCGGACGAGAATCGAACGCAGGTGTCGCTCCAGTACCGGACTGCGGACGACGAGACGGTGTCGGTCACCACGAGCGACGGCCCGCGTCGGTTCGCGGTCGGCGGCGAGGCGGTCCCGGTCGGAACTGCCAGGGGAACGATCGCCGAAACCGAGGAGGGGACGGAACTGCAGTGGTCGTGTGGGGGCTCGTACTACTCGGTTTTCGTCGAGGACAGCTTCGACGACGGAACGGCAGTCACGGTCGGTGAATCCCTCGATCTCGACTGTTGACTGGTATCAACTATCGTCTCACCGTAGAACGAAACGAAAAACGGCTGACGACAGTCGGGCCGAGACGGCGACCGACTGCCGGCTATGGGACTCGCGAATCGGTTCGCGAGATCAAGTGTGACGCTCGAGTAAGTCGTAGCTGCGCTCCCACTCGGCGTCGTCGTCGAAGTACCGTTCGGCGAGGGGCTGGTCGGGCAACTCGCCGACGGCGGACTTCTCTGCCTGGTAGGATGGTCGGTCCTCGTCGACGTAGTAGCGGCCGGTCAGGACGGTCCCTTCGTTGAGGACGTCCTCGGTCTCGTGCATCATTTCCGCGGCCTCGCGCCGGTCGGTGACGTCGTGGTCGTAGTCGTCGGATTCCTGAATGTCGATGTAGGGGACGTACTGCCGGGCGTCCTTGTTCCAGGTCGGACACTGGGTCAGGAAGTCGACGTGGGCGAAGCCGTCGTGTTCGATGGCTTCCGCGATGATCTCCTTGGCCTGGTTCGGGTTGACGGCGGCGGTGCGGGCGACGTAGCTCGCACCGGCGGTCAGCGACAGGGACAGTGGCCGCAGCGGCGTCTTCGCGCTGCCGGATGGCTGGGTCTTGGACTTGTGACCCTTCGGGCTCGTGGGCGAGGTCTGGCCCTTCGTCAGGCCGAAGATCTCGTTGTTGAACACGATGTAGGTCATGTCGTGGTTCTCCCGGGCCGTGTGGATGAAGTGGTTCCCACCGATCCCGTAGCCGTCGCCGTCACCGCCCGCGGCGATGACCTCGAGGTCGGTGTTCGCCAGTTTGGCGGCACGGGCCACGGGCAGCGAGCGCCCGTGGATCGTGTGGAAGCCGTAGGTATCCAGATAGCTGTTCAGTTTGCCCGAACAGCCGATCCCGGTGACGGTCAGTACTTCTTCGGGCGTCTTGCCGACCTCCGGCAGGGCCTGTTTCAGGGACTTCAGGACGCCGAAGTCGCCACAGCCCGGACACCAGGTCGGCTGGGGTTCGACGCCGGGCGTGAACTCGTCCCGGTCGATCTCCCGTTCCTCTCCGATCGCGTTGAATGCACTCATAGTCAGTCACCTGCTGCGGGTTCGATTCGTACCTGTGCGGTCGGTTCGCGGTCCTCGTCGGCGAGGTTGACCTCGTAGCCCTCGACGATCTCGGCGGGTTCGAACGGGTTGCCGTTGTACTTCAGCAGGCTGGTCATCTTCTCGCCGAAGCGACCCAGTTCCTTCTGGATCAGCCCGCGGAACTGCGCGGTGGCGTTCATCTCGACGACCATCGCCTCGTCGACGCTCTGGAGGAACTCGGTCACCTCGGTCTCGGGGAACGGCATCATGTCGGAGACGCCGATGCCTTTCACCGAGTGGCCGTTCTCGTTGAGTCGCTCGACGGCCTCGCGGACGGCACCTTGCGAGGAGCCCCACGTGATGATTCCATACTCGGCCGTCTCGTCGCCGAAGTAGGTCTGGTTCGACTCGTGTTCCTCGTCGAGGTCCTCGCGGATGGAGTCGAGCTTCTCGATGCGACGGGTCATCTGTGCGACGCGGTTGTCGGGATCCTCGCTGATGTGGCCGACGGGCGAGTGTTCGTTCCCGGTCGCGAGGTAGCGACCGCCCTTCTGGCCGGGTAACGACCGCGGGGCGACGTTGTTTTCGGCGTCCGCGTAGTTGAACCGCTTGAACTTGCCGCTCGCGTCGTGGGCCGCTTCCGCGAGCTCGTCCTCGGTCAGCGTCGCTCCCAGATCGGGTTCGGGCTCGCGGTCGAAGAACTCGACGTCGACGTTCTTGTTCTCGCCGGAGAGTTTCTGGTCGTAGATGATGATCGACGGGATCTGGTAATCCCACGCGATCTCGAAGGCGAGTCGTGTCTGTTCGTAGGCTTCCTCGATGTTGCCCGGAGCGAAGACGACCCGCGAGGAGTCACCCTGACTCGTGTAGAGGACGAACTCGAGGTCGCCCTGTTCGGGTTTCGTCGGCATTCCGGTCGAGGGGCCGGCTCGCATCGACTCGACGAGAACCAGCGGCGTCTCGGTCATTTCGGCGAGGCCGAGCGGTTCGCTCATGAGCGCGAAGCCACCGCCCGAAGAGCCGGACATGGCCTTGGCACCCGCGTGGCTCGCACCGAGGGCGAGCGCGGCAGCGGCGATTTCGTCTTCGACCTGCTCGGAGACGCCGCCCATGTCGGGGAAGTTCTGGGCGAGGATGGTGAACACGTCCGTCCACGGCGTCATCGGATAGCCGGCGATGAACCGACAGCCGGCGTCGATGGCACCGTAGGCGATCGCGTTCGAACCCGACAGCAGCGCCTGTTCGGTCTCGTGAGAGCCCGTGGGGGCGCGCAGTTCGTGCTCGAACTCGTACTCCTCGTTGATCGTCTCGTAGGCCTCGTGGAGGATCTCGAGGTTCGCCTCGAGAACGTCTCCACCCATGGCGTCGGACATCAGGTCCTCGATGTGCTCGAGGTCCATCTCGAGCAGCGCCGCCGTCACGCCGACGCCGGCGGTGTTGCGCATGACCTCGCGACCGTGTTCCCGTGCGAGGGACCGAAGGTCCATCGGGAAGACGTGCCAGTCGTTCTCCTCGGCACGCTCGTGGAGGTCGATCGCCTCGACGTCTTCCTCGCTGATGAGCCCCTCGTCGTAGACGATGATGCCGCCCTCGCGGAGATCGTCGAGATTCTCCGAGAGGGGTTTGACCTCTTCGTTGCCGTAGTAGGCGTCTTCCTGGGGATTGCGGGCGAAGGAGTCGCCCAGCGAGAGCAGGAAGTTGTAGCCGTCACCACGTGACTGTACCTCGTGGTCTGCGGCCCGGATTTCGACGTAGGTGTGGCCACCGCGGATCCGCGACGGATAGTGGCGGTGTGTAAACACGTCGAGTCCCGAGCGCATCAGCGCCTTGGCAAAGTTCTGGCTCGTCGAGTCGATCCCGTCGCCGGAACCGCCCGCGATTCGCCAGATGAGTTCGTCGCTCATAGGTGGATCAGTGGCCGGTGGGCCAACCGTACCCGGAATTTCGGACCACCGGGCCTAAAGCCTTTGCTATAGATTACCAAGGATCTTTCGTGAAGAATGGACATCCATTGAAGAATATGTATGGAAGATCATTACTATTGGAGCGAAACGTGTTTATAATTGTCCGCATTCGTCCGGCCCGCTCACGTCCCAGCGGTTCGACCGGCGATACCTTTTATACTCTTTTCATGCTACTCCATCGCATGGGTTACATCGTTCGGATGCCGAAACTCGGGCTCGAGATGGAACGCGGGACGCTCCTCGAGTGGGCGATCGACGAGGGCGACTCGATCTCCGAAGGAGAGCGGATCGCCGAAGTCGAGTCCGAAAAGAGTATCGCGGAGGTCGAGGCTCGCGAAGACGGGGTGTTGCGACGGACCTACCTCGAGGCCGACGAGACGGTCCCGCCGGGGACGCCCATCGGGATCGTCGCGGCGGCCGAGGTCGACATCGACGATCTCGAGGCCGAAGCGACGGCTGACCTCGAGGGCAACGTCGAAGTTGCCGACGAGGCCGAACCCGAACCGGAACCGGACGAGCGCGCGACCGACGCGGCCGCAAGCGGACGCGAAGCCAGTGCCGGAAGCGAGGCGACGGGCGACGTTAGAGCCTCTCCCCGCGCACGGGACCGGGCGGCGGAACTGGACGTCGAGTTGGCGGCCGTCGAGGGAACCGGCTATCAGGGATCGATCACCGAGGACGACGTCGAACGAGCGGCCAGCGAGGGTGCGGGCGCTGGTGAGCCGGACGCGTCGCCGCGAGCGCGCAGCCGTGCCGACGAACTCGGCGTCGACCTCGCGAGCGTCGATGGAACTGGCTATCAGGGATCGATCACCGAGGACGACGTCGAGGCGGCCGCGGCCGAGACCGGTGGGACGAGCCGGACGGTCGCGGACGAACGGCCGTTCAGCGGGATGCGCCAAACGATCGCCGCCCGCTTGAGCGAGAGCTATCGCGAGGCCGTCCACGTGACCGTCCACCGCGAGGCCGACGCCGAGGCGCTGCTAGCTGCCGCCGCCGCCGCGGACGAAGCCCTCGAGACCGACGTGTCGGTCCAGGACGTCCTCCTCCGGGTCGTCTCGGCGACGCTCGCGGACCACCCCGCGTTCAACGCGACGTTCGAAGACGACGTCCACCATCTCTGGGAGGAACACAACATCGGGATCGCCGTCGACATCGAACAGGGACTGATCGCGCCGGTGCTCCCGGACGTCGAGAGCAAGTCGCTGACGGAACTCGCCGACGAGCGACGAGCCCTCGTCGACCGCGCGACGAGCGGCGACTACACGATGGACGATCTGCAGGGCGGGACGTTCACCGTGACCAATCTCGGCGTCCTCGGCGTCGAGGCGTTCGATCCGATCATCAACCCGCCACAGGTCGCCATCCTCGGCGTCGACGCCATCGCCGAGCAGCCGACCCGCGGCGACGACGGCCTCGAGTGGCGACGGCACCTTCCCTTCGATCTGACGTTCGACCACCGGGTCGTCGACGGCGCGGACGCCGCCCGCGTCCTCGAGACGCTCGTCGACCACGTCGAGAATCCGTGGCCGCTCCTTCCCGAGGACGTCGCCACGGCGGCGGATCGAACGGGCGAACGCGGGACCACTGGTGAAGCCGAGACGGAGATGCCCGGCCGGTCGGTCACCGCCACGAACGCCGACGGGATGCGGGGTCGTATCGAGGCCGGCTCCTTCGAGTGGGCCTACGACGAACCCGAATCCAGCGGGGGTACCGAGACCGGCCCGACTCCGGTCGACGTCGCCCTCGGCGGTCTCGCCTCGTGTCTCTCGCTGAGTACCAGATTCCAGGCGAGCAAACGCGACATGTCGGTCGACGAGATCCGAGTCGACGTGGACGCGACGCCCGAAGAGGGGACAGTCGAGGAGATCGCGGCGACGATCCGGCTCGCAACCGACGCGGACGACGAGACGATCGACCGGCTCGTCGACCTCGGCGAACGGGGCTGTCACGTCTCGCAAATGCTTCGAGAGGATCTGGAACTCGACCTCTCCTGGGAGCGGCTCTGAAATCGCGGGGACGGCCCGTGTGGCGGGCCGTTACTCCGGGTACGTCCGGTCCGGTCCCGGCATCGCGTCGACGTTCGCCGCGGTCTCGAAGATCGCGCCGTTGAGTTCGTCGGCGGTATCGAAGTACCAGAACTCGGTGCCGCCGTAGTTGCCGCTCTGGATGACCGGCAGTCCGGCGTCTTCGAACTCCTCGACGACGGCGTGGGGATCGTCGAAGGCGAAACAGGCGACGTGGTGGAGCCCTTCGCCGTGGTCCTCGAGGTGGGCCGTATAGATGCTCGGCCCCTCGAGGGGTTCGATCAGCTCGATCATCGTCTCGCCGAGTTGGGTGAGCGCGAGCACCATCGAATACTCGTGGGACTCGCCGCGGTAGGTCCGGTCGGTGAGCGTCGGCGGCTCGAACCGGTACACCTCCCACGGGCCGACCCCGAGGATCGATCCGAACCGATCCATCCCGTCGTCGATATCCTCGACGACGAACGCGACCTGAGACAACTCCGGAATCTCGACGTCTACTTGTGGAATGGTATCGTTCACCATTGTAACGACCGCCGCTACCACGACGTCGAAGTAGTACTTTGTGTCGGCTGGATGTGGCCGACGTTCCCTAGCGCTCGTCGATCCCGGCAGCCTCGAAGCCGCCGACCCGTGCGCCCGCCTCGAGGGTCGCGTCGACATCGACGAGTCGCGGGCCCTCCGGGATCGGCGTCAACTCGACCGTCGCGTCCGTGAGTTCGAGTTCGCGCTCGCCGTCGGCACCGACGACCCCGTCGGGGACGTCGAACGAGACGGACTCGCCCGGCTCGAGCCGGTCGCACGACGTGACACCGATCGTCGCCGTGACCCCCGGCGCGACGATCGCGCGGACGGATCGGGGCGCGTCTGCCGGCTCGGCGAGGCGAACGGCGACGCCACCGGGCTCGGCGGGCGCAAGCGGCTCGAGGCTGCCTGCGACGGCCGGCAGCCCGATGTCGCCAGGATGCGCCTGCGAAACGACCCCGCCGCGGAGATCGGTCGGGTCGAGCAGCGCACGGGTCCCGATGAACGACCGCGAGGAGACCTCGACGGCCGCGAGCCCCGTCAGCCGTCGCTCGCCGGTCGGCGTCTCGGCGCGCGCCTCGACCATCCCGTGTCGCGTGGTCACCGTTTCGGCCGGGACCGTCCCGGTCGCGATGAGCGCTGCCGCCGCACCCGCGACGGTGCCGTCGACGGCCGACGGGACGACGTTGTTCGTCCCCGTCGAGACCGCGACCAGCGGGACGTCGCCGAGTTCGAGCGCGGCGTCGCAGGTCGTCCCGTCGCCGCCGAGGACGACAGCGACATCAGCCGCGTCCCGAAATCGGGCCGCCGCTCGACGGGTGTCTTTCGCACTCTCCTCGATCGGTATCTCGAGCCTCGTTGCCTCGATGTCAGCGGGAGCCTCCGTGACCGCGTGGTCGGCGATTCCCGTCCGGTCGGGCATGATCGAGACCTCGAGGGGCTCGCCCGCGACGGTCAGCCCGTCACAGACGCACTCGGCGACCCGGCGCTTCGCGTAGTTGTCGACGACGCTCGCGCCGCCGGTGAGCCGGCGGATGTCGCGGCCTGCAGCGGGATTGACGAGCAGTCCGATAGTCGCCACGTGGTGACCCCGCTATGCGATCCGCTCGATCGCGGCTCTGACGTCGTCGTCGTCGGGCAGGACCTCCTGCTCGAGTGGCGGACTAAACGGAATGTGCGTGTCCGGCGTGCCGACCCGCTGGATCGGCGCGTCGAGGCTGAAGAACGCCTCCTCCTGGACGCGTGCGACGATCTCCGCGTGGGTGCCATACGAGAGCGGGCTCTCGTCGGCGACGACCAGCCGACCCGTCTTCTCGACGCTCTCGACGATCGTCTCGGTATCGAGCGGGTACAGCGAGCGCGGGTCGATGACCTCGACGCTGACGTCCCCCTCGAGCGAGTCGGCTACGCCGAGGGACTCGCCGACGAGTCGCTGGGTAGCGACGACGGTGACATCATCGCCCTCACGCTCGACGGCCGCCTCGCCGATCGGGACCGTGAAGTCCTCGTCGGTCGGGACTTCGCCCGACTGCTCGTAGATCATCTTGTTCTCGAAGACGAACACGGGGTCGTCAGACCGGATGGCCGCCTTCGTCAGCCCCTTGGCGCTCGCGGCGGTTCCCGGCGCAACGGCCTTCAGCCCCGGGAAGTGTGCGATCCAGGTGTGGACCGTCCCCGAGTGCTGGCTGGCAGCGCCCATCCCGCCGCCCTCGGTGGTCCGGACGGTGACCGGCAGTTCGGCCTTCCCGCCGAACATGTAGTGCATCTTCGCCATCTGATTCATGATCTGTTCCATCGCGACGCCCGCGAAGTCCGAGAACATGAGTTCGACGACCGGCCGCGTGCCGGTCGCCGCCGCGCCGGTCGCCGCGCCCATGAAGCCGGCCTCGCTGATCGGCGTGTCCCGGACCCGTTCCTCGCCGAACTCCTCGAAGAGGCCGCTGGTCACCTCGAGGACGCCGCCGAAGAGACCGACGTCTTCGCCCATCAGGTAGACGTCCTCGTCGCGCTGGAGTTCTTCGCGGAGCGCCTGGCGGATCGCCTCCCGTACGGTCATCGTCTCGGTCTCGAGTTCGAGTTCTGCCTGTGCCGTCATCGGTGGTCACCTCCGTTCGCTCCGCCGTCGGTACGCGCGACGTTCGCAAAGCGGTCGAGCTCCGGCGGCCGGTCGGCGAACACGTCCTCGTAGGCCGCGGTCGGGTCCGGCGAGTCCGTCTCCTGTGCGTACTCGACGGCGTTTTCGATCGTCGCCTCGGCGTCGGATCGGAGTTCGTCGAACTCCTCGTCGGTTAGCTCGCCACGCTCGATCAGTCGATCTTTGAACGATTCGATCGGATCGCGGTCCTTCCAGCGTTCGATCTCGTCCTCGTCGCGGTAGGGTTCCTCGTCGCCCTCGTAGTGACCGCGGTAGCGGTACGTCTGGGCCTCGACCATCGTCGGCCCGTCGCCGGCACGGGCCCGTTCTCGGGCCTCAGCGACTGCCTCCGCGACGGCAGTGATGTCCATGCCGTCGACGGTCACGCCGGGGATGTCGTAGGCCTGTGCCGTGTCGCTCAGGTTCTCGAGGTTGTGTTGTTTCTCGACCGGGGTTCCCTCCCCGTAGTGGTTGTTCTCGACGACGAAGATCGCCGGCAGGTCCCAGGTCGAAGCGAGGTTGATCGCTTCGTGGACCTGCCCCTGGGCGACGGCCCCGTCACCGAGGAAGCCGACCGCGACCTGATCGCGGTCCTGATAGTCGATCGACAGGGCCGCACCGGTCGCCAGCGGCGGCCCGGCACCGACGATGCCGTTCGCGCCGAGCATCCCGGCGTCGACGTCGGCGATGTGCATCGAACCACCCTTGCCGTTGCAGTAGCCCTCGGCCTTGCCGTAGAGCTCTGCCATCATGTATTTCGGGTCCAGCCCCTTCGCGATACAGTGGCCGTGACCGCGATGCGTGCTCGCGATGTAGTCGTCGGAGTCGAGCGACGCACAGGCACCGACGCCGACCGCCTCCTCCCCGATATAGAGGTGGACGAACCCCGGTATTTCGCCGTCAGCGAACCGATCACCTGCCTCCTCGTCGAACGCCCGGATGGTTACCATCCGGCGCAACGCCTCTCGCCGGCCGTCCGCACTGTCGAGGTCAAAATCTGCCATGAGCCATCTTGAGATACGATACCGTTCCACATATATCTAGCATTTATAACTTGGTTGTACCACTCGATGAACGATCTAGGAAACGTGGAGTTCATCGGTCAGAACGTGTCGTGATCGACGGCAACCGGTCGGCTCGTCACGCCATCCTCGCTACGGTGCCTGCCGACCGCTGTCCGACGTGATCGGGTCGCGGTTCGCTCTCACAGTTGCCGTTCGCGCCGCGCATTCCCGCGAGGACCGCTCGAGTCCGTCGGGAAAAACCGGCTCGAGCCCCAGTACGGCGACGAAGTCGGCGAGAAAGTCGGCCCGGTCGGGAAGTTCGCTCGGATGATGGAAGTCAGTGCCGACAGTCACGGCGACGTCGTGGTCACGGAGCACGGTCAGGAACGGCTCGGCCGGATGGACGACCGTGGCGTCGATCAGCGCCCGCCCGGCGTTGATCTCGGGGACCGTCCGGGAGTTGAACGTCCTCTCGCGTGGCCCGAAAAAACGAGGAGTGGTTCACTCCGAAGCCACGCCTGTGGAAACTGCGACCACTGTGGATTCCGTTATCGTATCTGCAAGTCGCGTCGTCGAAACAGGAAGCCTGCCCTCGAGGAGCCTGCGAAGCAGGCGAGTAGAGCGGGGTAGTTCACTCGTTTTGCTCGCGGAACGCGTCCGAACCGTGGGATTCGCGGGCGGTGAGACGGTGTTTTTCGTTCCCGTTAGACGAGGTGAATAGTTCGCTGAATGGAGGAAGTAACACCGGTGTAATCAGCTAACCCTGGTATCCGCGAGCGCTTAAGTCGGTCTCAGCCCCAGACGAATGTACGGATACAGCACAAATGTCACAGCAAAAATCAGATTACGTAGCCGATACCGAGATCGACGCAGCGCTCGACGACCTCCCGACCGATGCGGCCATCGAGGAGACCGTGGCAAACCTCGAGGCCAACGGCTTCGAGGTCGTCGTCGCCGACTCGGCCGAGGACGCCCTGACGACGCTGCAGTCGCATATCCCCGCCGACGCGTCGGTGATGAACGGCCATTCCACGACGCTCGAAGAGATCGGCTTCGTCGACTACCTGTCCGAGGGCGACCACGAGTGGGAGAGCCTGGCGGACGAGATCTGGAGTATCGACGACGATGCGAAACGCCAGGCCGCTCGTCGAGAGTCACAGACTGCCGACTACTTCCTCGGCGGTATCAACGCGATCGCCCAGACCGGTGCACTCGTCGCGGCCGACCGCTCGGGCAGTCGGATCGGCGCGTACCCCTTCGCCGCGAGCAACGTCGTGATCGTCAGCGGCGTGAACAAGATCGTGCCGACGCTCGACGATGCACTCGACCGCCTCGAGTCGGTGGCCTACCCCCTCGAGAACGAACGAGCAAAGGAGGCCTATGGCGTCGAGTCCGCGATCGCCAAGCAGCTCATCTTCCGGCAGGAACTCGAGGACGGTCGGACGACCGTCGTCCTGATCCGCGATCAGCTGGGATACTAACGCGGTCGCGCTCGGGAGACGGATCGCTGCAGTGTAGAGACATCATCCGAGACGATTCAGTGGTTCCAACACGTCCCTACCGTATCCATCCAAGAATCGAACGGACGGGATAGCGTACTGACTGGCGAGTTACTCGTTTCGCGGACTGCTCGGGTGGTAGTCCGTATCGTACTCGCCGGGCTGGTCGTCGACGCGGTCGGGGTTGATCCGGCCCGACAGGAGCATGAAGTCGACCAGGGTCAGGGCGAGCATCGCCTCGACGACAGGAACGCCTCGTGGCGGCAGGACGGGATCGTGACGGCCGATGACCTGTTCCTCTTTGAGCTCGCCGGTCTCCCAGTCGGCGGTCTGCTGGGACTTGGGGATCGAGGTCGGCGCGTGAAGCGTCACTTCCCCATAGATCGGCTCGCCGGAGCTGATCCCGCCCTGGATGCCGCCGTGGTCGTTCTCGACGGGCGTCGGATTTCCGTCGTCGTCGAACTCCCAGTCGTCGTTTCGCTCCTTGCCGGTCCACTCGGCGGCCTCGGTCCCGAGGCCGAACTCGAAGGCCGTCGTCGCCGGCACCGACATCATCGCCTGGCCAAGCCGGGCCGACAGCGAGTCGAACCGAGGTGCGCCGAGGCCGACGGGGACGCCCCGGGCTTCGAAGTAGATGCTGCCGCCGATCGAGTCGCCCTCCTCCTGGTACTCCGCGATCCGCTCTTGCATTCGCTCGGCGCTCTCGGGGTGGGCACAGCGCACGTCGTTCTCCTCGGAGTGTTCGACGATTTCCTCGAAACTCACGTCCGGCGCTTCGATGTCGCCGATCCGGTTGACGTGGGCCTTGAGTTCGATTCCCTCGCGGGCGAGGAGCTTCTTCGCGATCGCACCGGCCGCGACCCAGTTGACGGTCTCGCGAGCCGACGAGCGGCCGCCACCGCCCCAATTGCGCGTGCCGAACTTCGCGGAGTAGGTGAAGTCGCCGTGGCTCGGCCGGGGTGCAGTGATGAACGGCTCGTACTTGCCCGAGCGGGCGTCCTTGTTCTGGATGATCAGCCCGATCGGCGTCCCCGTCGTGTAGCCGTCCTGAATCCCCGACTTGATCGAGACGGCGTCGGGTTCGCCGCGGCTGGTGGTGATCATCGACTGGCCCGGCTTGCGCCGATCCAGGTCCTCCTGAATGTCCTCCGCGGAGAGCTCGAGGCCGGCCGGACAGCCCGAGACGGTACAGCCCATCGCCTCCCCGTGGCTCTCGCCGAACGTGGTCACCTGAAAGAGGCGACCGAAGCGGTTGCCGTTCATTACCACGTGGTCGGGGACGCGGACACTTAGCGGTGCAGGATTCACGACCGGGGGTCAGCAGTCCCTCGAGAGCACTGGGCCCGTCGCCAGCAGCGAAACGTTCCGCGGCAGTTCGGTCGTTCCCGAAACCGACCGTCGCGTGTCGTGGGTTTATTTGTCAGTCGTGACTGTATCCCACGACAATGGTTCGAGCGAAGGGACGACGCGATGCCGTCTCACCGAGGAGAGGGATCGAATCGTGGTTTCGGTAGTCGAACTGTTCGTTCGGGTCGCCGGCGAAGATCCAGTGATCCAGGGACTCGTGGGTGGGATCGTTATCGCGACCCTGAACCTCTTTGGCGCGTCGCTGGTACTCGTGTGGCGGGACCCCTCCGAGCGTGCACTCGACGGCGCGCTCGGGTTCGCGGCCGGCGTGATGCTCGCCGCAGCGTTCACGAGTCTCATCATCCCGGGTATCGAGCAGTACTCCGGGGGGAATCCGATACCCACGCTCGTCGGCGTCGCACTGGGCGCGGCCTTTCTCGACCGGGCCGACGGGATCGTCCCACACGCACACTATCTGTTGACCGGGAGCAAGCGACCGGACGAAGCCAACCCCAGCACGTCTCTGCCACTCGATAACGAGCGGCTGACGCCCGTCGTCCTGTTCATTCTGGCGATTACGCTCCACAATATGCCCGAGGGATTGGCCGTGGGCGTCGGCTTTGGCTCCGGCAACATCGAGAACGCGATCCCGCTCATGATCGCGATCGGCATCCAAAACGTTCCCGAAGGGCTCGCCGTCTCGGTGGCCGCGATCAACGCCGGTCTGGATCGTCGCTTCTACGCGGCCTTTGCGGGGGTGCGCTCGGGAATCGTCGAAATCCCGCTCGCGGTCGTAGGCGCGCTGGCAGTCAGCGTCGCCGAGCCCATCCTTCCCTACGCGATGGGGTTCGCCGCGGGCGCGATGCTCTTCGTGATCTCCGACGAGATCATCCCCGAAACCCACACCCGCGGATACGAGCGAATCGCCACACTCGGGTTGATGGCCGGTACCATCGTGATGCTCTACCTCGATGTGAGTCTTGGGTAGTCGACGACGGAGGGAGGACCGGGTCACAGCGACTCGAGGTCGATCGCCCCGACCGCCCGTAGTCGGGGAACAGACACCCTTCTTCGGACAGTCGGCATCTGAGCCGCGACTCGAACTCGGGGCGCATCGTCGACGCATGGATCCGATCGAGATAACGTCACGGGCCTCGAGGGCGTCAGACGGTCTCCTGTCCGTCAGTGCCGGTGGGACCGCGCTGTCCTGCGGTCCCACCGGGACATCGGGACGGCAAACCGTATCAGGAGGCGGTCGTTCCGGCGACTGTCGCCCAGAAGGCGACGACGGTCACGCCGAACGTGAGCACCAGGGCGGCGGTGTACCCGCCCGTGTAAGCGATGCTCGCGGCACCGAGCGGTGGCATGGCCAGTGCGCTGCTCCCGATCGCGACGTTGAACACGCCGATGATCGCGGTGTCCCTCTCGGGGCCGTATATCCCCATGAGCACGGGGATGTACAACGTCGCACACCCGCCCAATCCGAGTCCGATCAGGAAGATCCCCGCTGCGAGCGCCGGGAGCTGTGGCACGAACAACAGGGCGATTCCGACGGCCGAACACGCGATCGAGCCGAGGAAGGCCCGCTCGGAGCTGACGAAATCCGTGAGATAGCCGCTCCCGATCCGCGAGATAATACTCACGCCGCCGATCAGCCCGAACGCCGCCGCGGCGTTTGGCTCCGTCAACCCACGGGACGCAAACAGGTCGACCGCGTACGCGGCGAGGAGCTGATACCAGGCGAACGCCAGCCCGATCCCGACGAACAACAGTTGGAACGTCCGCGTTCCGAGCAATCCGCCGACCCACTCGAGGAGGTCGCCGACGGTCGCGGCTGCCTGATCGGCCCACTGCGGCCGTCGACACGTGACGCCGGCGAGGGCAAACGCGATCGCGGTCGCAGTCATGACGAGCAGAAAGCCCCGATCGACGCCGAACTGCGTGAGGACGTACTGCCAGACGGGGGGCAGAACGGCCAGACCGAGCCCGTTCCCCACGAAGATGAGTCCAGTCGCGGCACCGCGGCGGGCCTCGAACCAGCGGGGAACGATCGACGCGAGCAGGACGAACACCGATCCCAGGGCGAGGCCGAGGACTGCAAAGACGACCGTCAGTCCCAACTGTGAGTCGACGACGTACAGCGACGGTGCGATCAGTCCGGTCGCTGCCGCACACGCTAGGAGGACGGCTCGAGCCGGCAGGCGCGCGGCGAACACGCCGACGGCTCCCGAGCCCATAAAGAAGGTAAACAACATCACGGAGAAGACACTCGAGAGCGCGACCGGCGAAACCCCGATGGCGTCACTGAACGGCTGCCGAAACACCCCATACGAGAACGGCGTTCCGAACGTAAACACCATCGCGACCGCACCGACGAACGCCACGACCCAGCTGCGACGGCTATCGGGGACCTCTCCGAGAGCGGCAGGCACGGGAACGCGTAGCTCGTAAGCCGGTGAAAACGTTCTGATTCGGCGTGGATTCGACTGGACCGAGACGGACCACTGGGAGTCAGCGACGGTGTAACCGCCAGACGGTTCGCGGTATCCCGGTACATCGGTACAGGAGACCGTATGAGTCCCCGATTACTCGTCCGTTCCGCTGTCCGGTCGGCCGAACCGGCCCTCGTTTCAGTCGGTAGTTGTCCGTGAGGAACACTTTTACCGTGGCTCTCGGTATCACGAATCATGGATCTGGATGCCATCGATCGCTCCGCACGAAACGGAAACGTCGCGAAGCTGTTCGACCAGACCGCGGCCCGCCACGGGGACGCACAGGCGATGGAACACCACGGGCGGCGCTGGACGCACGAGGAGGTGCGCGACTGGACCGCCGAACTCGCCGGTGGCTTCCACGAGATCGGCCTCGAGCCCGGCGATCGACTCCTGCTCTTCCTGCCGAACTGTCCGCAGTATCTGGTCGCGTCGATCGGGGCGTTCAAAGCCGGCGTGGTGATCTCGCCGGTCAACCCACAGTACAAGCGCCGCGAGGTGGCCTACCAGCTCGAGGACACGGAGGCGAAAGCGATCGTCACCCATCCGGCCCTGCGGGAGGTGGTCGACGAGGCGACCGAGGACGCCGGGATGGATCCCGAGGTGATCACGATCCAGAGCGAGGAGTGGCCCCGAGACCCAGCGGACCACGCCTTCGAGGAGTTACGGGGCGAGCCGACGCTGGTCGAGCGGGCCGACGACGACGTGGCGCTGTTGCCCTACACGTCGGGAACGACCGGCGATCCGAAGGGCGTCCAGCTCACCCACAGCAATACGCGAGCCCAGCTCATGTGGCCCTTGACGGCGTCCAACGTCGACGTCGACCCCGAAGACGTCCGCAGTCTCACCTGGCTCCCGCTGTACCACATCACCGGCTTCACCCACACCGCGCTCCAGCCGCTGGTCGGCGGCGGCCGGCTCTACTTCCGCAGCGCGCTCGAGTGGGACGCCCAGGAGTGCATGCAACTCATCGAGGACGAGTGGATCACCCACTTCGTCGGCGTGACGACGATGTACGCCGACATGGTCGAGGCCGACGACTTCGGCGAGTACGATCTCAGCAGCCTCGAGTCGGCCTCCGAGGGCGGTGCGAAGCTCTCGGCTGCGGTCCAGGAGCGATTCGAGGAGACCGCCGGCGTGGACATCTCGGAGGGGTACGGCCTCACCGAGACCCACGGTGCCACCCATACGCAAATGGGGTCGAGCTTCGGGCTGCAACACGGGACGATCGGCCAGCCGCTCCGAATGACCGACTGCAAGATCGTCGACGATTCGGGCGAGGAAGTCGCCCCCGGCGAGGAGGGGGAACTCCTCGTCCGCGGCCCACAGGTGATGAAAGGCTACCACGACATGCCCGATGCCACGGACGCCGCGTTCACCGAGACCGGCTACTTTCGGACCGGCGACGTCGCCCGTCGCGATCGGGACAACTACTACGAGATCGTCGACCGGAAGAAACACGTTATCGTCTCCGGCGGGTACAACGTCTACCCCAGCGAACTCGAGGGGCTCCTCCTCGAGCACGAGGCCGTCGCGGACGCCGCCGTCGTCGGGGTTCCCGACGAGCGGCGCAACGAGGTGCCGAAGGCGTTCGTCGTTCCCGCGCCGGGCGTCGAACCCGGCAGCGACGTGACGAGCGAGGCGCTCACGGAGTTCTGTCTCGAGGAGGTCGCCAGCTACAAACACCCCCGCGAGATCGAGTTCATCGAGGACCTCCCGCGGACGACCAGCGGGAAGGTCCAGAAGTACAAACTCGAGGACGAGGCCTAACGCCGGCGGCTCTGATGTCTCTCCGGCGACCGCCACGGCATGGGAGTGCCGACCGTCAACGGAGCCGCCCAGAATCGGTGATCGATCGGACACGAGACGGCCACCAGCCCCCGTTCCGGGGTCGCTGGTGCCGTTATTCGTCCGTCTTGGCCGCCACGTGATCGAAGACTGCCGTGTGATCCTCGTGTGGACTAAACAGGACGAACTCCGCGTCGTCGTCTACCCAGAGCGTGTGTCCTGGCGGCCAGTAGAGGAGATCGCCAGCTTCGTCTACCTCCCGAGAGCCGTCGGAATACTGGACCGTGATCTCGCCCGCGATCACGTATCCCCAGTGGGGGCACTGACACGCGTCTTCGTGCAGTCCTTCCAACAGCGGCGTGAGATCGGTCCCCCCGCTGAGTTGGAAGTGCTCCGCCGCCAAGCCGTCGTGTTCGGGTGCCACACCGAACCCCGCTTGATGCTGTACCACTGCGTCCGACGTCTCTATGACGACTGGTAGGTCTTCTTTGGATTGGTGCATAATATGCAACTCGAGTCCGCCACGTACCGTTATGCGAGCACAGTGTATGTAGGCAGCTAGTGACGTTCGAGCAACGATTGACCCGATGTCAGCGGCTGCAAGTGAGGGCCGCGTAGCAGACCCGGTCGTTGTGGGACCGACGCCGCGTACGATTGCTTCCAGCAAAACAGGTGCTCCCACACTCACTCCCGTCCTCGGCTGGGCCGCTTTTACCTCGAGAGTGTCCGGCCGGCTGGGAAGCACAGGTCGGCTCGAGCGATCTCACTCCGCCTCGTAGTAGTGGACGCCGTCTTCGGCTGTGTGGAACACCCTACCCTGCGTTTCGAGCGTCCCCAGCGCCCCGAGCGTGTCGAGTACCGGTGCGTGATAGCGGACGTTCCCGACGCGCTCTTCGGCGATCGACAGCGGCGTCGCGGGCTCGATCGTCTCGAGGGCCGCCCGCGTCTCCTCGAGCAGCGTGTCCAGCCGTTCCCGCGTGGTCGCGACGACTCGCTGGGGGTTCTCGAAGACGGGGCCGTGGCCGGGGAAGACGTGCGTCGCGGTCGTCCCTTCCAGTCGGTCCATGGCCTCGTAGTAGGCATCGACGGCGTCGTAGGCACCGTCGTTGAACCCGACGTGGAACGCCCCGGCGCGAAACGGTTCGATGAGCGCGTCGCCCGCGAAGAGGACGTCCGTTCCCTCGACTGTCGTCTCGAAACAGAGGTGGTCGATCTCGTGGCCCGGCGTCTCGAAGACCTCGAACTCGCGGCCGCCGACGGCCAACGGCTCGGTCGGATCGATCGGCTGGGCGCTCTCGCCGTCGACCAGTCGGCGGTCCCGACGACGTGACTCGAGTTCCTCCTCGATCACCGTCTCGAGGGCGTCGCCGCTGTAGCCGGCAAACATCGCCGTCTCTCGAAGCCCCGACTCGACGGCGGCCAGATCGTCCTCGAGTCGTTCGATCCCTGCTTTCGGTGCGTGAACCGTCGCGCCGGCCGCCCGTAGCGCGGGGAGTTGGCCGATGTGGTCGCTGTGGATGTGGGTCACGACGACGTGCTCGACGTCGGCCGGTTCGTAGCCGACCGCGGCGAGTCCCTCGCGCAGTTCCGTCTCGCCGGCGTGGTCAGACCCGCCCGTCTCGTCGGGCGCGCCCGCGTCGATCAGGATCGGTTCGGGCCCCTCGAGGAGATAGGCGGCGACGTGTTTGGGCGGCCAGGGAACGTCGAACTCGAGGCGATGGATCCGCGGGCAGGCAGTATCGGAACGTGCGACACCGCAAGAAGCGTCGGGAGTCATTGTCTCGAAAAGGCCGATCCAGCATCATAAGCGTCGCGCTCGAAGGTGCCATGGGTCCGACATCGTTGCGGTGATTTTGCGTTTCTGGATCACACGCCACCGCGGGCGGGGTCAGTTGACAAGCTTTAATGGTTCCATGGCGTTACATGGAGGTAATGGCTTTTGAGGACCTGCTCGAGGACCCGGTGATCCAGAAATATTTGCACGAGCTGGTCGGTCCCAAGGGGATGCCCGTCGCGGCGGCACCCCCGGACGGCGAAGTGACCGACGAGGAGCTCGCGGAGGAGCTCGACCTCGAGTTGAACGACGTGCGGCGCGCGCTGTTCATTCTCTACGAGAACGATCTCGCCACCTATCGACGGCTGCGCGACGAGGATTCGGGCTGGCTGACCTACCTCTGGACCTTCGAGTACGACAACATTCCGGAGAACCTCGAAGAGGAGATGTACCGGCTTCACGAGGCACTCGAGGAGCGCCGCGAGTACGAGCGCAACCACGAGTTCTACCTCTGTGAGATCTGCTCGATCCGATTCGAGTTCGGCGAGGCGATGGACTTCGGCTTCGAATGTCCCGAATGCGGCTCGCCGCTCGAATCGATGGACAACAACCGACTGGTCACTGCGATGGACGACCGCCTCGACTCCCTCGAGGACGAACTCAACATCGACGCGGACGCCTAATGGTCGTACTCGCAACGAAACTCTACGTCGAGGGCGAGGCCCGCGAGCGGTCGCTGGACTCGCTTCGGTCCCTCGTCACCAACGAGATCGGCGAACTCGACGTCGAATTCGAGATCGGCATTCGCCACGACGACTTCCCCTCCGTGACGATCGAGGGCGAGGACGCCACCGTCGCGCGTAACGTCCTCCGCGAGGAGTTCGGCGAAATCGTCCCCGATCTCGAGGCCGGCGAAACGTACGTCGGCACGCTCGAGTCCTGGGACGAGGACGGGTTCGTCCTCGATGCGGGACAGGGCGAGGGAGTACGGATTCCGACCGCGGAGCTCGGGCTCGGTCCGGGGTCGGCGACGCAGATCCGCGAACGCTACGGGCTGGTCCAGCACCTCCCGCTGGCGTTCGTATACGGCGGCGACAGTGACGACCCCGACGCCACGTCCCGTCTCGCCGATGCCGAACAGGACCGCCTCTACGAGTGGACCCGCGGTGACGGCCGACTCAACGTCAACAGCGCGACGCGCGCGGAAGTTCGAGCCACGCTCAACCGCGCGGGCCACGCACAGGACTACGTGACCGTCGAGCGACTCGGCTTGCTCGAGCAAAGCGTCATCTGTACCGAAAACACCGATCCGCCGGGACTGCTCGCGAGCGTCGGCGAGTATCTCCCGGCCGAACTCCGGTGTGTCGTTCCATAGCATGAATCGACGGCTCGTTCTCGCGGCGGTCGCGATCGCACTGCTGGCGACGTTAGCCGGCTGTTCGGCACTCTCGGGTGGGATCTCCGACGAACAGCTCGATCAGGAGGCGGAGTACGACGACCTGCGCGACAGCGAGGCCGACGTTGCCATCGATCTCGAGGACGGCAGCGTGATCGAGGACGGCGAGTTCCGGGCGGTCTACGATCTCAACGAGACCGAGGAACTGTCCCTCTACCGCTCCTCGCTCTATCGCGACGAGCCGCTGGACATCAACAGCGTCCGCTACTGGTATCCCAACGGCACCGAACTGACGGGATCGGAACTCACCGTCGAGCAAGGCCAGTCCGAAACGACGGTACAGGTCCCCGACGGGAACGGTACCCTCGCGTTCTCCGGCGATGCCGGCCGGAAGACGTTCCAGTTGCCGGCGTTCGTCGAGGGCTCCTACGTAGTGACGGTGCCCGAAGGGCATCGGACGTCGAACTTCCTGTTCGGAGACGTGTCGCCAAACGGGTACGAACGGGAGGTAATCGACGATCGGGAACGCCTCTCCTGGGCTGACCTCGAGAACACGATTTCGCTCCGATACTATCTCACGCGAGACATCCCGCTGTTCCTCGGCCTCGTCGGAACGGTCGCCGTACTCGGTGGAATCGGAATCGGCTACTACTACCGGCAGGTCAAGCAATTGCGGAAGCAACGCGAGAAGTTCGGGCTCGACGTCGATACCGACGACGATTCGGATGGCGGCCCGCCAGGGTTTCCGTAGCCGATCCGATTCGGGTCCGGGAGGACGCCGACTCGTACGGTTTGCTGCCCGATGTCCCGGTGGGACCACGCTATCCTGCGGTCCCACCGGCACTGACGGACAGGAGACCGTCTCAGTCGTTGATCGTCCGCCCGTCGAGCCAGACGAGGGCTCTCGTACCGACTTCGAGTCGTCCCTTGACGTGGTTGGTCGTCGTCTCCGGCGACTCGAGCGACGTGACGCGGACGGTTGTCGTCGTCTCGACGGCGTCGACGAGCCAGCCGTAGTGGCGACCGTCCGAATCAGTCTCGGCGAAGACGAGCAGTTTGGGCTCGTCGATCCGATCCGAGATCCGGGTCGACGATCCGAACACTCGCGGTAGATCGACGACTCTGATACGTTCTCCGGCGGCAGTAACCGTCCCCGCATCCCACGGATCGTCGGTATCGGCGAGGGCGGAATCGGCCGCGACGTCGAGGACGGAGACGACCGAGTCGGCCCTGACACAGTAGCCCGTTTCCTCGAGATCGAACGTGAGCACGGTAACTCGCTCGGTCGCGTCGGCCCCGTCGTCGTCCGATTCCGATCCCATTCCGGATGGTGGATCTCCAGTCAGAAAAATAAGTTTGCCGATGCGTCCACCGGTATCCGATCACGCCGTCGGTGGGTCGAACGGAGCCGTCACCGACTCCCGGTTTCCGGTCTCGGAGAGGTCGACACGCTACCGCAGGGTCACGAACACGGAGGCCGATCGGCGTCGAATTCCTGTTCGGAGACGAGATTATACGCGTGGAGTCAACGTTTTATTGGTGGAACCTGATACACGAACAGGACCATGGCCCCGGACCTCTCGGAAAAACTTCTCGGAATGGACGTCGACGACGACCGACCCGGCGATTCGGGCGACGAAGACGGTGAGGAGGAACAACTCGTCCAGTTCGTCTTCGTCACTGTGGGCGAACATCGGCTGGCGCTCCCGGTCGATGCCGTCAGGACGATCACCGAACCGCCGGCAGAACTCACGCGGGTACCGCGTTCGTCCCCCGCTATCGAAGGGCTCATGGACCTTCGTGGGGAGGTTACCGCGGTCATCGATCCGCGCGTGCACTTCCCCACAACCGACTCCGGTCCGGGGCGTGAGCGACTGCTCGTACTCGACCGGCCGAGCGACGAACAGTCGGTTGCGATCCGGGTGGACGACGTCATCGGCGTCGAGACCGTTCCCGAAAGTAACATTTTCGACGACGAGACGGTCGACACCAGCGAACTCTCCGGCGACGTCCTCGAACACCCCCTGATCGTCGCACTCGTGACGACGGAACGGGAGTCACGCGTCGGTGCCGGAACCGGAGTGAGCGACGGCCCGCTCGACGACGATGGCGGTCCGACGGCCGGTCCCGAGGCCAGTCCAGTTGTCGGAGCCGGCTCCGCGACGCTGTCGTCCTCTCGAGGGACGAGCGGTGGACTCGGCGAGTCGATCGGTGAAACGTTCGAGATCGAACCCACCGAGGAGACGACTGCCGAGCCGGACGAGGACGAAGCCGAGTCGACGCGGGAGATCGTCCTCGAGGCAACAGCGTTGGTAGATGTCGACCGGCTGCTGTTGGCGTCCGGTCAATCCGAAGAAACGGCGTAATCGGCCGAGTTACGAGAGCGGATCTGTGGGGGCTCTCTGGGGCGGATTCGACGTTTATCACGACTGATAATCGAGAGAAAGCATTTATGGTAGTTGTATGGCTACCAGAATTTGGTGTACTACTGAATGTCGACAGGGGTGCTCATCGTGGACGACTCTCATTTTATGCGGAACTTGCTGCGCCAGATCTTAGAGCAGGACTACCGCATTCTGGGAGAGGCGTCCAACGGCGCTGAAGCCGTCAAACTGTACAAAGAACACGATCCCGACATCGTCATGATGGACATCGTGATGCCCAAATGCAACGGCATCAAGGCGACCGCAGCGATCAAGAAGATCGATCCGGACGCCCGCGTCATCATGTGTACGAGCGTCGGACAGCGTGAGAAAATGAAACTCGCCGTGAAGGCTGGCGCCGACGGCTACGTCACGAAACCGTTCGAAGAGCCCAGCGTCAGAAAAGCCCTTTCAGACGTCGTCGCTGCATGACGCGAGTACTCGTTGTCGACGACTCGAAGTTTATGCGGACAGTCATCGGCAACGCGCTCGAGGCGGCTGACTACGACGTCGAAACGGCTGCAAACGGGTCCGACGCCGTCGACGCCGTCGCTGCGTTCGATCCCGACGTCGTGACGATGGACGTGGAAATGCCGGAGTTGGACGGGATCGACGCCGTCGAGCGGATCATGGCGACGAATCCGACCGTGATTCTCATGCTCAGCGTACACACGGAACAGGGAGCGGAGGCGACGCTCGATGCCTTAGAGCGTGGGGCAGTCGACTTCCTTCACAAGCCCGACGGCTCCGACTCGCGAAACATCGCACACCTCTCCGACGAGGTCGTCGAGAAGGTCGACGAACTCGCCGAAGCCAACGTGTCGTCGGTGGCGCTCGCTCGAGCTTCCGCGACAGCATACGCGACTCGATCCGAACGCGCCGGCGGTACAGAGCGGGGACCCACGACAGGGAACGCCGTCGCCGGCGGTTCGGACACGCAAATAAACCTCGGGACCGGGCCGGGAGTGCCGCCCGGAATCGGAACCGGGTCCACCGCCACCGAGGACCCGACGCCGGTCACCGTCGACGGCGAGCCTGCGGACGCACCGACGATCGTCCTCGGCGCGTCGACTGGCGGTCCGAAGATCGTCGAACGGCTCTTCGAGCGACTCCCGGCCGAACTCGGAGCGAAACTGCTGGTCGTCCAGCATATGCCACCGGGGTTTACCGAGCGGTTCGCCGACCGGCTCGACTCACACAGCGCGTACGACGTGCGTGAGGCCACGGACCGGGATCGGCTCCGACCCGGCGAGGCCGCCGTCGCGCCGGGGAACGTCCACCTCGAGGTGGCAGCCGAAATCGGCGACTCGCTCCGGCTGCGACTCACGGACGGCGATCGGGTCCACGGCGTCCGACCGGCGATCGACGTGACGATGGAAAGTGCCGCCAAACGGGTCTCGAACGGGCTCTGTGGCGTCGTCCTGACCGGTATGGGCCGCGACGGTGCGGCCGGGATCGAGGCGATCAAAGGCGTGGGAGGACACACGATCGCCCAGGACGAGGCGACGAGCCCGGTCTTTGGCATCCCCTGTCAGGCAATCGAAACGGGTTGTGTCGACACGATCGCGCCCGCCGAGGGCATCATCGACGCAATCGTCGACGCGTTTACCACGGACGGTGAGAACGATGAGTGATTATCTGACAGACTTCGTTCAGGAGAGCGAAGAACGGATTACCGAACTGAACAACGCCTTGCTCACGCTGGAGGAAGACCCCGACGACGAGGAGGCGATGGACCAGATCTTCCGGATCGCACACACCCTCAAGGGGAACGCTGGGGCGATGGGGCTGGAGCCGGCCAGCGATCTCGCCCACGCGATCGAGGACCTGCTCGATGCCGTCCGCGGTGACGACCTCGAGGTGACGCCGGCGCTGATGGACGACATCTTCGATGGCGTCGACGAACTCGAGACGATGGTCGCGGAAGTCGGCGCAGCCGGCGAGATCGAGACCGATCCGTCGGCGACGATCGGCTCGCTTCGGGAACACCTGTCGGAGTCGGCCGAACCGGCGACGGGAATCACGACGCCGACGACAGACGAGATCGACGACATCTGTTCGCGATTCGAGCCGCCTGCTGACGACAGCCACAACGCCTATCTGGCCCGTCTCGCGATCGCAAAAGAGGACGGAGTCAACAACGGGGAGTTGGTCGTCGAGGCCCTGATCGACGCGTTCGATCTGATCGGTACCGACCCGCCCCGCGAGACGATCGAGGCCGGGGAGTACGGCGACAGCTTCGATGCCGTCTTCGCCACTGCGGTCGGCGAAACGGCGATCGCCTCCGGTCTCGAGCCGGTCGAGGAGGTCGGCGACTTCGAGATCGTCGCCGTCACCGATCGATTCGACGCCGTCGACGAGCGGACCGGGACCGCCGAAACGGACGCGGCTGCCGAACCCGGTGACGGGATCACAGCCGACGAGGCACAGGATCTCGAGGTCGACGACCTGCTCGACGAGTTCACCGAGTTCGACGACTTAGACGAGATGGTCGAGGACGTCGAGGACGAAGAGCTCGACGCGTTCGAAGACATGGGCGAGGCCGGCTCGTTCGACGACCTGCTCGACGACGAGGACGTCGCCGAACTCGAGGGCGGGGCGGGCGACCCACCGACCGAGCCAGACGTAGGCGACGAGGGGGGATCCGGGCCGGCAGGCGATTCCCAACCGGCAGCTGACGACGAGACGGCGGGGGCCGCCCAATCGGCCGAGGAGGACGTCGAGGATGCCGGTGCCGTCTTCGACGAACTCAAAGACGAGGTCGAGATGGTCGGGTTCGACGAACTCCAGGACGAACTCGAGGAGCTCGAGTTCGACGAGTTCGACGAGGAAGAGGAAGTCGACATGGACGAACTGCTCGGCGAGGACGCCGACGACGATTCCTTCCTCGACGCAGGGGAGCCATCCGAGGAGGCAGTCGACGACGTGCTGTTCGATTCGGAGTCGACCGACGACGACGCGACCGTCGATCCCGACGCCGACGAAGCGTCGGAGTCGGCCGAAGACGACCTCGAGACCGCCACCGACGAGGGAGTGGCGACCGCCGAAGACGCCGGGGACGCCTCGAGCGCCGATCTCGAGGGGACCACTGCCGACGATATCGGCTTCGACGACGATGCGGCGACAGCCCAGGACCCGGCCGATGCCCCATCGGGTGGCGAACCCGAAACGGTCGCCGCCGAAGCCGGTGTGGAGCCCGAAACGGCTCCGCTCGATTCGGACCCCGAAACAGCCGGTGAGAGCGAAGCAAGTGGAGCCGACGGTGAGACGGCCGCGGGTGACGCTGGGACGGGAGAAGAAGCCATCTCGGACGACGAGACGGGTGAATCAGCCGTCACTGACGATGCAACCGTGGCCGACGCCGGTAGTACGGACGGCGTCGATCCGCTCGATGACGACGCGGAATCGGATGCGTTCGGTTCGGGAGACGAGAGCAGCGACGACGCCGTGACAACCCCTGTCGACGCCGATTCAGTTGATACCGAGCCAGTCGATGACGCGACCGAGTCCGTCGACCCTGACGACGACGGAGCGAGCGACTCGTTCGGTGCGGACGCCGACGAGGCGTTCGAACCGACAGCAGGGTTCGACGATACCGGCGACGCCGATTCGTCGTCCGAGACGGACGCGTTCGACGACACCGACGGCTTCGACGTGGGTGCCGACGATCCGTTCGACGACTTCGACGACGGTCCGGTCGGGGCCGACCTGGACGACGACGGTTTCGACGACACTGACGACGGCTTCGACGACGAGATGTTCGGGGGGGCAGACGAGTTCGATACCGCCGATGCCGGCTTCGACTCGCCGACTTCGGCCCCCGAGACGGACGACGATTCGGGTCAGGCGTCGACGGAATCGTTCGGCAGCGATACGGCCGACTCGGGAGACGAAGACGAGTCCGATGTCGTACGGATCGTCGACGAGCCGGAGATAGAGATTCCGAACCTCTCCATCCCGGAAACGAGCGATCAGCCCGACGCCGACGCCGAAACCGACGAGAGTCAGTCGATCCGTGTCGACATCGAACAGGTCGACTCGCTGTTGACCCTCGTCGAGGGACTGGTGACCAGTCGTGTCAGGCTCCGGCACGCGGCCGACTCCGACGACGGTGGGACGGCACTCGAGAAGGAACTCGACGCGCTGTCGGACCTGACGACGGATCTTCAGGAGACGGTGATGGACATCCGACTGGTGCCGCTCCAGACGGTAACGAACCGCTTACCGCGGGTCGTCCGTGATATCGCCCGCGAACAGAACAAGGAGGTCGACTTCGAGATACACGGCGAGGACGTCGAGATCGACCGCAGTATCCTCGACCGAATCGGCGATCCGCTGATCCACCTCGTCCGCAACGCCGTCGATCACGGGATCGAATCGCCCGCAGAGCGCGAGGAGGCCGGCAAGCCCCGCGAGGGAACCGTCGAGGTCCACGCCGACCGCGCGCGCGACCGCGTGACGATCACCGTCAAGGACGACGGCGGCGGACTCGACCCCGATCGACTGCGCGACGAAGCCGTCGAGGCCGGGATTCTCGACGCGGACGCAGCGGACGCGATGCCCGACGAGGACGCGTACGATCTGATCTTCCACTCCGGGCTCTCGACGGCCGATGAGGTGACGGACGTCAGCGGCCGGGGGGTCGGGATGGACGTCGTCAAACGGACGATCGAGGACCTCGACGGAACGGTTTCGATCGATAGCGACGAGGGCGACGGAACGACCGTCACGATGACGCTCCCGGTGACGGTCGCGATCGACGAGATCCTGTTCGTCGAGAGCGGCGGTGAGGAGTTCGGCGTTCCAACCAAGGCCGTCCAGGACATCGAGTCCGCCGGGTCGATCGAGACGGCCGAGGGAGAATCCGTGCTTCCCGGTGAGGGGGGCGACTACCCCGTCATCTCGCTTGCCGACGTCCTCGAGACGCCGGCCCCGGGCGCGAACGGGGATGGGATGGTCGTTCGTATCCGCGACGAAGTCCGGGAAGTGGCCCTGCACTGTGATCACGTGCACGGCCAGCAGGAGGTCGTCGTCAAGCCTTTCGAGGGCATTATGAGCGGCATTCCCGGGATCAGCGGTGCGACGGTTCGGGGGAGGGGGGAAGTGGTCAACATCCTGGATGTGACGACACTATGAACGAACGCGAACACCAAACCCTACGGAGTAATCCATGACGATGATGGTCGACATTCGAAAGTTGAGTTTCATAAACGAGATGGCGAAGGTCGGGACGAACGGCGTCGCCGATAACATGAGCAAACTGACCGGTGAGGACGCCCAGATGGAGGTGACGAAAACTAACTTCATCGACGTCGACGACATCGAGTCCCAACTCGACGGCGGCAAGCGAGTTGGCGTCCGCGTCCGGCTGCTCGACCCACCCCACGGGCACATCCTGATCCTCTTCCCCGAGGCGAGCGCAAAGAAGATCACGGCGATCATGCTTCGCGAGGTCGTCGACGACATGGGCGACGTCTCCGGCAAGATGGCCCGCAGCGCCGTCGAGGAGATGGGCAACATGATGGCCAGTGGCTTTATCGACGGCTGGGCCGACGTGCTCGGCCGCGCGATCGATATCGCCGCGCCACAGCTCGTCTACGCGCCGACGGGCGACATCGTCACCCGGACGGCGAGTCTCGGCGGCGACGATCTCGCCCTGTTCTTCGATTCCGACCTGGCGGTTCCCAGCTATCAGATCGAAGCCGAGATCTACGCTTTCCCCGACTTAGAAGAGTTCGTCGAAATGGTCAACGGCATCGAAGTCCAACCCGCATGAAACTCGACGTCAATGCACTCGGCACGTTCTACCGGATGGCTCGAGAAGGAGCGGGACTGGCTGCGGGCCGACTCACCCATATGCTGGGCGTCGAAACGCAGGTCGGCGTGACGAAACTCAACTTCATGCGAGGGCAGGAGATCCGGCGTGATTTCGAGGACTCGACCGAGAAGGTCGGCGTTCGGGTCAAGCTGACCGGCGGGATCGAGGGCTACTCGGTCGTCGTCTTCGAGCGCGAAAACGCGATTCGGATCGTCGAAACCCTGCTCGCCGAGGCCGGGCCCGACGCTGATGTCGACACCGACGTCGGCGACGTAGACGGGTTCGACGAGATGACCGAAAGCGCCGCGACGGAGGTCGGCCACATCATGAACAGCGGCTTTATCGACGGCTGGGCCGACGTCTTGGAGACCGTCATCGACGTCTCCACGCCGGAGTTCGTCGAAGGCAAATCCTCCGAACCGTTCTTCGGCGATATCGACGAGGCACCGGCCGACGACGACCTCGCATTGCTCTTCCAGAGCCAGATCGAGACCGTCGGCACCGAGGTCGGGTTTAGCCACTACCTCTTCCCGAAACGCGAGTCGATGTCGAAACTCCTCGAGCGGCTGCGGACGAGCGACGGCATCGAGTACGACAAACTCGATGGCTTCGATCGGATGGCAGAGCGCGGTGCCGAAGAGGTCGCCAAGACCGCGACTACCCTGACCGGGATCGATACGAGCGTCGAGATCCGTCGGCTCAACTTCGTCTCGCTCGAGGCGATCCCCGAGCAGGTCGCCGAAGAGAAACTCGTCGGAGTCGCCTTCGAGTTCGACGGCATGCCCAGCGGGTATCTGCTGTTCCTGTTCGACGAGGAGTCGGCCCACGAGATCGTCGACGCGATGGTTCCCATGGAGGTCGATGAAGACGGGTTCGGCGAGATGGGAACGAGCGCGATCAAAGAACTGGGCAACATCATGGCCAGCGGATTCCTCGATGGCTGGGCGAACGTGCTCGATACGACGATCGACCACTCCACGCCGGAGTTCATCCACGATATCGGCGCTGCGGCCGTCGATCCGGTTATCATTCAACTCGGCGAGAATCAGGACTTCGCGTTCGTCTTCGATACGGTCGTCATGGCCGACGGCCGCGAGTTCGACTGTGAAGTGTACGCGATCCCCGACGAGTCGGACCTCGAGCGGGCGCTGAACAGCCTCGACGTCGACCGGATCGAAGACGCCAAGACGACGGCGGAGTTTCAGGAAGTCGATAACGCATGAAAACCTACGGCACCGAACCGGGGGCACCGACGCCGGTCCAGGTCGGAATCTCCGAACTGGTCGTCAGCGACGGCGACGACACGCTCAAGTCCTACGGGCTCGGCTCGTGTCTCGCCATCGCACTCTACGATCCGAACGCCGAAATCGGCGGGTTGGCACACGTGATGCTTCCCGACGGCGACGCCGCCGATAACAGCGACCGGAAACCCGGCAAGTACGCCGACACGGCGATCAGGGCGTTGCTACGCCGAATGGTCGAACAGGGAGCTAACTACACTGCCGTCGAGGCGAAGATCGCCGGCGGCAGCGACATGTTCGAATTCGAGAGCTTCGGTGATGGTGTCGGGAAGCGAAACATCGCCGCCGCAAAGACGGAACTCGAGAAACTCGGGGTGCCACTCGAGGCCGAGGACGTCGGCGGTGAGTACGGCCGGACCGTGGAGTTCACGCCCGGAACGGGGACGCTCGTCGTGAAGACCTCCGACGGCACCAACGGAGTGACGGAGTTGTGATCGGCAACGGGGCCGGCGACGCCGACAACGATTCCGATGGGGATCGGAGGCGTGCCGAGACGACTGCTGACGACGCGGCGTTCACGGCCCTCCTTACGTTCGTCGAGGACGAGCTGTCGTTCGCGACGAGCCACTACAACGATAGCTACCTCGACCGGCGGGTCTCCTCGCGGATGCGTCGGACGCAACGCGAAACCTATGGGGCGTACTTGGAGAAGCTACGGTCCGATCCGACCGAACAGGAGGCGCTGCTCGAGGCGTTGAGCATCAACGTCACGGGCTTCTTTCGAAACCCGGACGTCTGGGAGGGGATTCGCGCTGTCCTCCGAAAGCTATCCGCGAGTACGACCACCGTCCGCGTCTGGAGCGCCGCGTGTGCCGACGGACGGGAACCGTATTCGCTGGCCATGCTCGCCCACGACGACCCCGAGATCGACGAATCGAACGTCTACGTTCTCGGAACCGACATCAGTACACCAGCACTCGAGACCGCCCGAGCGGGCGTCTACGAGGAATCCCGAACGATCGATCTCGACGACCAACTCTCCTTTCTCGACGACTACCGCCAGTACGTCGACGTCGACGATCGAACCTACCGGATCAGCGATCACGTCCAGCGAAACGTTCGCTTCCAGCGCCACGACCTGATCAACGACGAGCCCAAATCCGGGTTCGATCTCGTCATCTGTCGGAACCTGTTTATTTACATCGACAACGCGTACAAAGAGCCGATGCTCGAGACGATCGCCAGGTCCCTCCGGACGGACGGCTACCTCGTCATCGGAAAGGCCGAGACGATACCGCCGACCCTCCAGTCGGCCTTCGCCGTCCGCGAGGCCCGACTCCGAATCTATCAGCGAGAACTGACGGAGCCAAACGATGGGGGCCCCGATCGACGTGTGAACTCGAGCCCCGAATCGTAACGCAGCTACCGGCGAGGACGCCGATTGTCACCTCCCGAAACAACGCCTGGAGCTGAGCTCGTCCCGTCGCCGACGGACGCCAGTTCAGTGGGTGGAACACAACCAGGTATTACATGCCGGTCCGCCGAATACCCCCCAGGGATGCCTTCGCTCGACCTCCGCTCGTTCGTCGCCCGCGCTGGGACGCTGGTCGACTCCTCGCCGCCAGCGTCACGACGGGAGACCCGTACCTGGCTCGTCGAACCCTTCCTCGAAACGCTCGGCTGGGATCTCCGAGCCGAGTCGTGTGTTACCGATCGGACCATCGACGATACCCCCCTCGAGTACGTCTTGCTGGTGGATTCGGTTCCAGCGCTGTTCGTCGCCGTCGAGACAGCCGACGAGCCCCTCAAGGAGACGCGAGCAAACGCCCTCCAGCAGGCGATGGCCTGGACGGGCGTCGACCGCGCGATCTACACGAACGGCCGCCAGTACCTCCTGCTCGCGGGAACGACGGACATCGAGTACCACACACTCAGGCTTTCGGAACTCACTGACGGGGAATCGACAGTCGGTCTCTACTCGCGAGACGCGTTGGGTCGTCGCCTCGCACAGCACTCGCGGAATCACGTCGCCCGCCAGCTCGCGATCGATCGGTCACGGCTCGTCGATTCGATCGTCGAACAGCTCACGGCGGCAACCGTTCACGGCGACGTCTACGCCGACGAGTTCGAATCCGCGACCGATCGGTTTCTCGACCAGCTCGTCGTGGCGTTCACCGACGCTGACCCCGAGCAACCGAACGCCGTCGCGGACGTTTCGATTCGATTCGACGAATCGACGATCTCCAGCGAGACGCCGACCGATGGAGATACTACCGAAACCGAATCCGCGACCGACCCGAGCCCGCACGCCACGACGGACGCGAACGAGGACGCTGGGACCGGACGGGTCGCGGATACGACAGCCCCGACCGAATCGAACGACCGGGAGGCTTCCACTCGAGACGACGACGCCGAGCAACGGGGCCCCGACGACGACACGGACGCCGAGAACGGGACCGAAGACGGTGAGGAAAGGGAGTACGTCGTCCGGCTGTTCAACGACCGCGGCTCGATCGGTGCGATCGGCCACTCGACGTCGAAGGGGGCACTCGTGGGAGCAACCGAGTACCTCTTCGAGCGTGGTCTCTCCGGGATCACCGTTCCCTGGAGCCCGGACGAGGCCGACGGCACGGTGCTGAACAGCGACCCGATCCACGCCGACGGCTCACCGATGGCCGCGTCGACACAGCTCTCGAACGGCCTCTATCTCGAGACTGCAGGGACCGTCGAGGAACGAGCCGCCCGCGTCCAGGCGCTGGCCGCTCGAGCGGGGTTGCGAGCGATGCTTACCGGGGATTGGGATACGTGATATCGACGGTGACGACGGTGACGGCGGCTTGATCGACGTTTTCACAGGTCCCACCGGACCAGCCACCGGTCGAGCGAATGCCGTCCCACGCGGTAGTGTAGTCGCTGCTTGGCGTTGTCACCGTTACTTTGTTGCTGCCGGTAACGTCGTAGACGGTTCGCTCGTGGTTCGTTACGTTCATCTCCAGTTCGAGCGTCCCGCTGGTTTGGATGGATCGATCGGCAGAATCGATCGCCACGAGCGAGATGATCGCCGTTCCGTTATCGGAACCGCCCGATCCCGGCGTACACCTGAGCTGGGGGTTTTTGAGCGCGACGCTCCCGTCGCCGTCGGATCGGACGACGCCACCGCCTTCGTATGCGATCGTATCCGACCCGGATTGGTACGTCAGGACGCCCAGCGGGACGTCTCTATCGATAGTCCCGCTCTCGCTCGATTCGAAGTCGATAGAAACGACTGTCCCGCCATCACCGGTCGTAACCGTTCCGCCTCGTACTGCTAGTTCACTGTTCCGTGTCTCGATACTGTCGGAATGCAAGGCGGTGTTGAAATTGTCCGCGAGTGCGATCATCGCCCGTTCGCTATTTCGAAGCTGTTCTCCCTCCTGAAAGTCGGCCATCGTCTGAAAGCCGACCGTCGACAGCAGCGCCACCGAGCCCATGATCGTCGCGAACACCAGAATGAACGCGAGTACCTCCGAGACGCCACGGTCCCGGGAGTCCGTGAACGTGGCCGGTCGATCGCGGTTCGACCTCATCGGGGCCCCTCCGTAATCGAAATTTCGGTACTGTCGTACCGTATCTCGATCGGTCCACCGGCCGCATCGCTGCCGTCGGCGATCGGCCGATCCGTCTTGATCGGAACGTAAACGACGACGTCAGCGCTGTTTGCCGTCAGTATCAGACAGTCCGTCGACCCGTCGAGCAGGGATGCAGAACAGCTCGTTCGTAATTCGACGGTATATCCCGAGGCGGCTGCCTTCCGTGGATGGTCTGCGACCATCGCCACGGTATCGTCGCTCGCTCCCGCGATCTGATCGACGTTTCCGATCTCGTTGGCGAGCCGTTCGCCGATCGTCTCGAGAGAGGACTCGGTGCTTCGGTCGGTCTCGGTATCGAGCATTGTACTGGCACTCGTCAATAGCATGGCTATGAGAATCGTCGTGATAGCGATCGTGAGCACGTGTGTGATCGTAATCGAGACTGCACGATCTCGACCGGCACGTCGAGCGATCACGTTCCATCACCGGGACATCCTTTGTCGATCGTCCGAGTTCGGTTGTAGCGGAGCGCATGTGACTCGTACTCGGTTCTCACGGTTACGTTTTGTAAGTCCTCCCCACTCGCGTTCGCATCGATGTCGCTGAGCTGTACTACAGCCGGCGTCGACTGCACGGTCGAATTCCGATAGGCAGTATTGAGCCTCGATACGTTCGTCTCCGCGTGGTCCTCTAACGTGTCGTTCTCTGCACTCGACTCGTCTTCGACTCACACGAGCAGACAGCCAACGCTCTGGTTGAGTTCGTGTTCCGTTACGGCAGCGGAACTCGCGCTCTGACTCGTTTCACCGGAGGAAAGCGTTTCCGTGAACAGAACGCCGTTGTACACGACGACGATGCCCAGAATGACGAAGGCGAGGGCGATCGCACCGATGAGGATCAGTTGCGCACGATCCTCGCTCATCATCGCCATACGATCACCCGTACCTCGACGACGTTGTAGACCGGTGTTTCGTCCTGATACTCCCGTGGGACAATTCGCGTGTCCGAATCGGTGGCATGGAGTTCCTTGGAAACCGATGACGATGTCACGGTCTGGTTATCGTACAGCGTGACGGTGTAGCTCGCTATCGAGGCGCTGGGTGGTGGGCTGGCCTGACGGACGAGGTAGCGCTTGGGGCCGTTCTCCGGATGAAGTTCGACGTTGTATCTCGGGTCCTCGAAGCGGTGGTTCAGGATCTGCCCCAGTTTGGATTCGTTTTCGAACTCCGATACGGTGTAGGTGTTCGTCCCGTTGATCGGTTGACTCGCGTTTTCGAACTCCCCGTCAGCGTTCCAATTTCGAACGACTTCGGAAAGGTTTCCCTCTTGATTGGCGACGACCAACGAGTCCTGTACCTCCTGTTGGATTTGTTCCTGTACCGATTGGTCGCCCTCTCCGCCCGTCGACGACATGATCACGGACGACTGGAGGGCAAAGAGGACGGCCATCAACACGATCATCGCGCCGATGAGCCCCTCGAGTGTGTACGCCTGTCCGCGGTCGGTGTCGGACGTGTTGGTTCCGAACATACTATCACCAGACCCTCACGACGAGTCGACATCCTGGGTCACAGTCACTGCTATCCGCCGGAGTCCAATTGTCGATCGTTACGATGCGTGCGGAACTCGCTGCGGATTGGTTGCGATATACATCCCCGCCCGACAGTTCGGACTCGTCGACGGGAGTTCCGTCGAACTCTTCGATACTTACGTTTATTCGATCGTAGACGATGTCGTCGCTGCTGCTTGCCCGCAGGCCGAGCTGGGTGGACAAATTCCTCTCGTTGTATTTACTGTTGAACCCGCTTCCATCGATCTCGTTGGCCGTCTCCGTCGAGAGGTTGGATACGATCCGATCGGCGATTCGATCGGCCTGTGCTCTGTCTGCGCCGCCCGACGATTCGTACGGTGTCCCGATCGTCGGGAGAAACAAAAAGACGAACGCGACCGCCAACAGGAACAGACCGATCCCGACGGCGAAGTCCTGCGTGGTCTGGCCTCGATCGCTCATCGAGAGGGAAACCGTTCGGGGCCGGCGAGCCCGCGTTCGATCCTGCCGCCGATCTGGAGTTCGCTTCCGACTCATGTTAGGCCACCAGCGTCCAACCGATGAGGGCGATCGCCGAGAGGCCGATCGCGTATTTCAACCCGCTCAATATGCTTGCATCGCGGATATAGCCGGCGATGAATCCGGAAATGATCCCCTGCAGCGTCACCGCATGGAAGAACAACACCGACAGCATATCGACGTTGACGTTCTCGCTGAAGTTTGCCTGCCCCATCCCGTCAGCGCCGCCACCGCCACCACCACTGGTCTCGAGGCCGGCCATCGTATCGATGAACTGTGTCTTGAGGATCGCGATCACTGCAAGCACCGTCATGAACGTCATGATAATGATCACGATCTGCATCCGGGTTCGTGACTTCCGTTCCCGTTCGATGTCGTCGTGGTTCTCGCTTGCAGTTGCGGCCGTCCGCAACACCTCGGAGATCTGGTTCGATGCCTCCTGTGCCTCGGTTATCAGACGGGTCGTCCTGGCGAGCCGTGGGATGTGGTACTTGTTGTTGAACTCGATGAGCGCCTCTTTGAGGCTCGTCCCGTAGTTGACCTTCGTGTGCATCTCCTCGAACTCGCGGGCTAGTTTCCCGCTGGTCGTATCGGAGACCGCTTTGAGCGACTCGAGTAGCGTCAGCCCGGTTTCGTTCGAACTCGAGAGCTTCCGGAGGTTCTCGGAGAGTTTGTTGACAATGGCGTTTCTGTACCGCACGTTCCACTCCCGGAAGATAGCGAGCGGGAGTGCGATGATATAGAACGGCAAGTAGAGATAGATGAACGTTCCCCAGATCGGTTTCTCCAGCAGTTCCTCCCAGGACATCGGTGCCATCCCGTTGACCATGGCCGTGACGACGACGACCAGTGCCGTCGGAACGGTCAACGCGAGCGTTACCAGCGGATTGTCCCGAAAGAACAAGTGGGGTTTCCGGAGGACTTCCATCGTCTCGTAGGTTCCCTCCCGGTTCTTGATCCGATCGAAGACGCTGTACGTCCCGGTGAACTGCTCGATGAGCCCGAGACTGAGCAACCCGCCTTCCTGGCCGGTTTCGGTCCGCTGATCGGTCGCTCCCATCGAGAGGTAACCGTCGCCGGGTTCGTCGTGTTTGACCGTGGAAACGAGGACGATAAAGCCGACGCCGATCATCGGAATCAGGCCGTAGACGACCATGTACAGCATCCGATTCGACACGTCCGCGCTCGGAATCATCTGCATGATGACCATGATGATGATCAACAACAGCGGGAACAGAGACAGCGTCATGTACATCTCGCCGAACAACTCGAGCGTCTCGAGAGTGAGCTCCTGTTCCTGCTTTGCAGTCCGCATGTGCTTTTCTTTCTTGTCCTCGAGAAAGCTCTCTATGTCACCGCCGCTGTTGACGATCGAGAGCATGTCCGTCAGGAACTGCGAGAGATCGTCGCTGGGGGTCTCGAGGGCCTGCTTTCTGATAGCAGTCCGGTAGTCGATGTCGAAGTACTCGGTCTCCTTGACGATACTCTGGAACTCCATTGCGACTTCGCCGTAGGTGTCGTCGGCCTGGGCCATCGCATCGATGATCTCGAGTTGGTTGAGGCCACCGACCGATAGCGCGTACATAAACGAGACGGCGTCGGTCAGCAGCATGTTGATTTCGCGTTTCCGGGCGGACGCACGCGAATAGGGGATCGCGACCATCGATCCGAACCCGATCAGAAAGCCGATCGAGCCCAATACGAGCCCCGTGAAGAAGACGATCGCCGGAACGCGAAGCAGTTCGATGAGATCGAGGAGCAGTCCGTGACCGACCGGAATACCGATGAGCGTCTCGTTTTCGAGGAGACCGAAGGCGAAGACGCCATAGCCCAGGAGGAGGCCGATCAGCCAGAGACTCGCTCCGCTGATAAAGCCGATCCCGAGTGCTCGAGAGAGGTACAACTCGACCGTGTCCGTCATCCGGGCCTGTGCCAGTTTCGTTTCGACCTCGGAGACGAACTCGCTGTCCTCACCGAACAGCCGTTCGTACAGCGGATAGAACCGATCACCGAGCGCGTCGGAACTGGCGGACATGCCCGAGCCGCCACTGTCTTGCGTTTGGAGGCTCATGAGTCGCTCTCCTCGTCGCTTCCGTCAGCGTCGAACATGCTTCCGGTGTCGTCAGCCACGGATTCGTCGGCAGCGTCGTCTTTGAAGATCGACGCGTCGTCGCTCGAGTCAGCGCCGTCGAACATCGAACCGTCATCGTCGGCCGCGTCCGCAGTATCGTCCTCGCTGAAGATGGAATCGGATTCGTCGCCGAAGATCGATTCGCCGTCGTCGTCGACCTCGTCAGTCGTCGGCTCCGCTGCCGAATCCGTGTCGTCCGGCGGCCCCTCGGTACCGTCGTCGATTTCGATCGTCGGCGGTTCCCGTTTCTCGCTCGTGGGTTCCCCGGCAGTGTCGGCTTCGCCCGTCTCCTCGTCGTCGCTCGTCGGCTCTCCATCGTCCTCGAGTTGCTCGCTGAAGTCACCGGTCGACGCGTTGTCACCCGATTCCGGATCGAAGATCGAATCGACGTCGTCGTCCGAGAACATCGAATCGATTTCGTCGACGTCCGATCCACGTGTCGCCGTCGACCCCTCGCGTGTCGGTGCCGTCACCTGGCCCTGATCGCCGATCTCGTCGATGGTTTCGCCCATATCGCCGAACAGTCCACCGAGATCTCCGTCCTCGGCGTCGTCGGACGGGAGTACCGTCGAGTCGCCCGCTGTCGATCCTGCAGTGTCACCAGTCCCGGTTTCTCGGTTCGAGTCGGCAGGCAACGTGGCGTCTCGGTCCGCCGTCGACGCCGGCGGAGCGGTGCCCGATTCGGCTCCGGAATCGGAGTCAGTAGTTGGTTCCCCAGTGGATTCGCTACCGGCTGTGGCAGGGACGGTATCTGTGGGCTCGCTATCGTCGCTCTCGATGTCGAATCCGCTGTCGTCGCTCAGCCATGCCGGCTCGTTACCGCCCGCCCCGCCGTCGCCAGCTTCGACCGCGAACTCGGCCGAGCCGTCGCCCAGCTCCCACGTTTCTTCGTCGACGGACTCGTCGAGAGCGCTGTCGAATTCGAAGTCATCCGTATCACCACGGTCGACTTCGATCGGATCGTCCGATTCGATGTTGCCGAGCGCGCTCGCGAGGCCGCTTGGAACCTCGCCGCGAAACTCCTCGAACACCGATTCCTCGGCCCGTTCGAGGAGATCAGTCGAGAGGTTGTACGTCTCGTCCGTCGCCTCGGGACGGGGAACGAGCTCTTCTTTCTCCTGATCGACGTCGATCAGGACACTTTCCATCTCGCGGAGGTCTTCGAGGCTGTCCTCGAGTTGGCCGTTCGCGATGAGGGTAAGGATGGTATCGGGATCGTTGATGAACGCCTGCACCGTTGCAGCGACCTGGGCGTACGTATTGAGCCCGTTCTTGATGAGGTACGCGAGAATGACTTCGCGTTTGAACAGTTCCTCCTCGAGTTTCTCTTTGCTCCACCCGCGGTCGAACTGGATCTCCTGTAAGGTGTTCGAGTCCCCCATCTTGAGGAACTCGTCGGTTTCGGCTTGCCACTGGTAGACGTCCTGGACGTTGATCTCGTCGTGTTCGGCCTCGTAGTGGTTGATTTCGGTCAGTGATTTGTTCCGGCGCACCTTGTTCCCCTGCACTCGCGTCTGGGTCTGGATCGAGACCAGATCCAGTGCCGTGAACATCGTCTTCGAGACGTTGATCGGGTCCGTGGTGAATCGCTTGAGGACCTCGTCGACCGAGTCGGCGTGGAACGTGGTGTAGGTCGTGTGACCAGTCGACATGACCTGGAACAGCGTCCGCCCTTCTTCACCACGGATCTCACCCATGACGATGTAGTCGGGTCGCTGGCGCAACGCGGCCTCGAGCAGGTCGAACTCGTCGACGTCGCCTTGCTCGTCGTCGGAGAAGGAGGGGCGGGTGACGCTGGCGATCCAGTTTCGCTGTGGGAGTTCGACCTCGCGGGTGTCCTCGATGGAGACGATCTTCGCGTTCGAGGGGATAAACAGCGAGACGGCGTTCAGCGAGGTGGTCTTCCCGGATGCAGTACCACCGGCGAAGATCAGGCTCTTGTGGTTCTCGATCGCGAGCCAGAGGAACGCCATCTCGTCCAGACTAAACGTGTTCCAGTTGATGAGGTCGATCGGGGTGAAGGGGACGTCTTTGAACTGGCGGATGGTGTAGTTGGTCCCGTGGTCGGAGACTTCCTTGCCGAGCGTAAGTTGTGCACGCGAGCCGTCGGGCAACGTCGCGTCGACCTGTGGAAGCCGTTTACTGATCCCTTTCCCCGACCGCTGGGCGAGTTTGACGACGAAGTCGTCGAGTTCGTCCTCGCCGTGGTAGATGTTCGAGATGATCTGTTCGTACTCGGAGTGGTAGACGAACACTGGCGAGTTGTAGCCGTCGACCGAGATGTCCTCGACGTTGATGTCGTGTTTGATCCCGTCGATGCGCTCGTAGCCGATGAAGTTACGCTTGAGTCGGTACAGGAGCTTCTCGACCTGGTACTCGCTTAGCGTGTCCGGGTCCTCCTCGAGGATGACCGGCTCCGGTCGGACCTCGATTCCCTGAAGTTGTCCCGGGCCGTCGTTCTCGATCGTTGCATCCTCCTCGTCGTCGAGCAGTCCCTGCAGCGTCTGGAAAATACCCTCGGACGCATCGCCGGAGGTGGCCTCGAAGAGGTCGTACCGTTTGAGTAACCGTCGGGTTTCGTCCTCGATAACGGTTCGGCGGCCGTCCTCGCTCGTCTTCTCCTTGATTCCCTCCTCGGAGTATTTGATCGCCTTCCTGAGTTTGCCCGAGAGGAACTCCTGGAGTTCCGTCTCGATCTCGTTCTGGTAGGGCTCGATCATGTAGTATTTCTTCTCGTTTTCCTTCTCCGAGTGGAAAATGACGACATAGGCGTAGGGTTTGTTGACCCAGTAGCGCTCGACCTCACGGAAGTGTGACTTCTTCTCGAAGGGAACGGCCTTCTCGAGGTCGTACCGGTTGGAAACGGTGGTGTTACCCGCGGCCGTCGAGAAGAACTCGTCCTCGTCGAGTTCCTCCTGGACGTTGACGGTTCGTTCCTCGACGATGTCGTCGACCGCGAGTGCGGCGTCGTTGCCGGCGGCAAGACGGTCCGTCAACGTGTCGGGATCGAAGCCAAGCGCCTCCGATTTGTCGAGCGACGATGCGTCGTCGTCGTAGCCGTACTCCCGTTTGTAGTGTTCCCAGGTCCAGATGTCCTTGACGACCGGGGTCGTCTCCGGATCGACGTACTTCTGGACGATGGGGTAGAGCGTGGCAGCGTTGTCGCCGGCGATGGGCAGCAGTTGCTCCTCGAGGTCGTCCGGGTGATAGCCGAGGTACGATTCCGGATCGAACTCGACTCGGTCCCAGTCGTCCCCGCTGGGGGCTGTCGATCCGACTTCGCCGGTATCGAGCCCGAGTTGGCCGTCCGTTCCCGTGTTGTCGTCGGGATACAGGGAGGAGACCTCGTCGCCGTACCCGTGCTCGTCCATGAACTCTTCCCAGGTGTACTCGCCGACTCTGACCGCTGAACCAGATATCAACTTACTTTCATTAAGGCGCTTGTCTTCCGATTCAGGGTCGGATGCCTCCCCCTCAGAAAAGTCCCCGGCATCCGACTGGTCAGCCTCGTCAATAGCCATTGAGTTCACACTAACCCTCCCCCTTCAAAAAACTCATCCGCCAATTACCAGTTCTGATAATCCCCGTACCAACTATTTTTTACGATATGACACGAGTTGGTGCAAAGTTTAGTTAGGTAATTGGTATGTTCCGCCGAGTCGCAGTTGCGAGTACTCGAAACGCAGTGGTATTCGACGGCGGATCGAGGCGAGGCCGAGCGGAGCGCAGATGGCTTGTCTACGCCACGTTTGGCCGTCGTTGGGGAACCCATGGTACTCCAGGGGCCGAGAATCACTCGAGCCACGAACTGTGCCAAAGCTTGAGGACGGTGCCGCCGAAACGGAGGACCGATGAGCGACCTATTCGATCTCGACGGACGAGTTGCAGTGGTGACGGGCGGCGGACGTGGCATCGGCCGTGCGATCGCCATCGAACTGGCGAACGCAGGCGCTGCCGTCGTCCCGAGTGCCCGATCGACGGACGAAATCGAAGCCGTCGCCGGGGAGATTCGGGAGTCAGGTGGGGACGCAGTCGCCGTCTCCGCGGACGTAACGGATTCGACCGACGTCAGTGACGTCATCGATCGGGCGGCGGCCGAATTCGGCGGCGTCGATGTCGTCGTCAACAACGCGGGTTTCAATCCCGACGACGCGCTCGGCCGGCCCGAAGAGGTCGATACCGAGAGCCTCGATCGCGTGCTCGACGTTAATTTGAATGGCGCGTACGAGGTCACGCACGCGGCGGCGGATTACCTCCTCGAGAGCGACGGCGGCTCGGTGATCAACGTCGCGAGCGTCGGCGGTCTGGTCGGCCTCCCACGCCAACATCCCTACGTCGCCTCCAAACACGGACTGGTCGGACTCACGAAAAGCATGTCGCTGGACTGGGCCCCCGACGTCCGGGTCAACGCCGTTGCGCCCGGCTACGTCTCGACGGAACTGACTGCAGACCTCGAGGAGAACGACCGGCTGCGCCAATCGATCGTCGATCGAACGCCGTTAGACCGGTTCGCCGACCCCTCTGAGATCGCCGGCCCCGTCGTCTTCCTCGCGAGCGAGGCCGCCGGCTACGTAACCGGCTCCGTACTCGCGGCCGACGGCGGCTGGACGGCACGATAATCGTACAGGCTCGTCTCCCGTGTTCCGGAACCTCCGGAATCGATATCTCCCAGCTCGAACCGATCAGGTTCGGTCCCTCCAGTTCACCATCAAAAATCATGGGGATAGTTGCGACCGCGTGGGTGTTCTCCCAACGCTTAGCCTTCGATCGGGGGAATCCCTACTATGCGCTACAATGACAGTGACCAGGCACGCGAGGTCGCCGACCGTGCCAACGCATTGATGGAGGAGGTCGTTCTGCCGATCGAGCGCGAACGGGCCGGTGGGATGGCCGTTTCGAGTGGCACCATCGCGGACCTCCGCGAGGCCGCTCGCGAATACGACGTGTACGCCCCGCAGATCCCCGAGGAGTACGGCGGCATGGGGCTGAGTTTCCGGGACTCGCTGCCGGCCTTCGAGGAAGCCGGCCGCAGCCTCCTCGGACAGATCGCGATGCGGGTCGACGCCCCCGACGAGGGGAACATGCACCTCCTCGAGCTGGCCGGCGACGACCTGCAGAAAGAGACCTACCTCGAGCCACTCGTTCAAGGTGAGATCAAGTCCGGGTTCTCGATGACCGAGCCGATGCAGGGTGCGGGCTCGGATCCGAAGATGATCCAGACGGTCGCCGAGAAAGACGGCGACGAGTGGGTCATCGACGGCCACAAGTGGTGGACGACACAGGGCGTCGAAGCGGACGTTTTGATCGTCCTCGCCCGAACCGACCCCGACGCCCACCCCTACGAGGGGTGTTCGCTGTTTCTCGTCCCGAGCGATGCCGACGGGGTCGACGTCGTTCGCGACGTCCCCCACATGGGCGGGGGAAGCCACGGTGCCTCGCACGCCGAGATCCGCTACGATAACGTCCGCGTTCCCGAGGAACACCTGCTCGGCGAGTTGAACCAGGGCTTCGTCCACGCCCAGGAACGACTCGGTCCGGCGCGACTGACCCACTGCATGCGCTACTCCGGGATGGCCCAGCGCTCGCTCGACATCGCGAAAGCCTACCTGAGCGAGCGCGAGGGGTTCGACTCCCATCTCTCGGACAAGCAGTCCCTTCGCCACCGGATCGCCGACGCCGAGACGAAACTCCACATGGCCCGGACGGGCATCCGCGACGCCGCCGACCGGATCGCCGCCGGCGACGAGGCCCGCGTCCCCGTCTCGATGTGCAAGGTGTTCACTGCGAACGTTACCCAGGATGCCATCGACCTCGCGGTGCAGTGTTGCGGTGCGAACGGCATCGGCAAGGACCTCCCGCTCTCGGAGTTCTACGAGTCGGTGCGCCAGTTCCGCATCGTCGACGGCGCAGACGAGGTCCACCGCCGCGTCATCGCCCGCGCTGCCTTCGAGGACGTCCCCGAGGAGGAACTCGAGGTGCTGACCCGCTTCGGTGAGCCCAACCGCGAACGGGGCGGGAACCACTGACGGAACGATCACTAGCGACGGTCCGCATCGACGATCGGGACGGCGCTCGCCGGATCGCACTGGAAGGATCGGGTATAGTAGCGACTGAAAGTCATTGCGCACCTGATCGCACGACAGCGTTGCGATCAGTGTGTGACTCGTTTCAGTTGCTACTATAGGTCACGACTAGTGGGGGTCACGATCGACTCGAGCCGGAGTCCCCGCTGTGGGTCGCGTGCTGGCTCGAGGTCTCGTTCCCGGGATTCACGAGCGAAGCCCACTGCGGGCGTGTGACAGGCTTCGAACTATCCGACCATCGCTTGCTGACGCGCGTCCCACTGTGTGAGCGGGGGCAGGAGAACGGGCGTGGCGGGATTCGAACCCACGATCAGAAGGTTAGGAACCTCCTGCCCTATCCGCTAGGCCACACGCCCAGCGCGAAAAGAACGTTAGTTGGTTTCCGTTTCGGTGTTCGTCTCGCCCTCGCTGGTGACGGGCTCCGTATCGACGAACTCGTCGTCCTCGTTGAGGTCGGCCTCGGTTTTGTCGCCTTCGAACTCGCCGGTTTCGCGCATTTCTTCGAGTTCCGTTTCTACCTTCTCGCGACCTTTCTGGAACTCACCCATCGCCTCACCGGTCGACCGTGCCAGCTTCGGGATCTTGTTCGCTCCGAAGAGCAAGATCGCGATGATGAGAATGATGGCGAGTTCCGGAGGCCCCATGCCGCCGGGAATGAACAGCGGTGCAATTTCGGCTACCATCTCTATGCGTGGCTTACCCGCTGGCAATTATAACCTTTTTGGACCACTCAGGTAAACAAGACCCCGAGACAGTCCGTTTGAGAACGAAATTCGGGGCGAACCGTTCGACCGGCAGCAGTATCTACGGACACCGACACCGGTACCATCCGGAAGCCGAAACCCACATTACACCGTCGGTCCCACCACAGCGTAGTGACCCGCGTCTGTCTGATCGGCGAGGCCGGGACCAACCTCCAGTACGAGTTGCTTTCCCGCGAAACGGCCCGGGAAGCGCTTTCGACCTACGATTTGGAGCGCCCCTTCGAGAACTCGCTTGCCGTCCGAACCGTCAGCCTCGGTGCTGCCGTCTCGCTGTTGAACGATCTGAACTGGTATCTCACACGGTTCGTCGACGAAGTACTCGTGTCCGAGCCCAGCGTCAGCGATCGAGAGTGGCTCTCGCGGCCGCTGGCGATCCGGCTCCGAAACGGCGATATCGAGCCCGACGATACCGCGGAATTTTGCAAGATCTACGGCCTCGAGCGCATCGACCCGGACTCGGAGCCGACTGCCGACGCCGGGCAGACCTATCGACTCGTCGAACCGCTGTACGTTCGGCGGGTCGACGGCGACCGACCGGAGTACGACCTCCGGGACGTCGAAGAGACGCTCGTCGTCCGTCTGACGGAAACCGAATACTCCTCCTAAGGTCCCTGGGGAGTCGCCGGTCGTCGCGCCGACGAGCGTGGAACAGCATAGCTATTAGGTAGCATACGATCAATGGTACCTATGAGCAACGAGCCAAGCGAGGAGCGGTGGTCGACGTTCACGGAGGGATTCGTCGTTCCGATCGCCGGACTACTTGCGCTGCTGTTCGCCACGATGGCGGGAATGAGCGTGCTACCCGCCCTGTCCGGTTCGCCGTCGGATCTGGCGACGCCGGTCATTTTCGCCGCCGTCGCCCTGCTGAGTTTCCGCGTGCGACAGCGGGCGATCGCGGCCCGTGAGGACGGGTGAGACGGACTCCTGTCCGTCAGTGACGGCGCAACCGCACGGCGGTTCGGGGTTGCGCCGAGACATCGGGACAGCAGACCGTATGGGGCGCGAGCGACCGATACCCATCGCCGCTGCACCGGTTCCAAGAACGACTCCTGCCGTTACTGCTGTTTGGCCTGCTTGAGCGAGAAGAAAAAGCCGAAGTAGGCGACGACGCCTGCGAGCATGAACATGTAGAAGACCCATCTGGGAGCGTCGGTAAAGACGAAATCGAAGAGGAAGCTCACGAGCGCGACCCAGACGACGGCGAACAGCAGGTCGTAGATCATGCCGGATCCGTTGTCCTCGACGTGTTCACGCAGGCGATCGACGACGCTCATCGCGGGTAACCTCCTGTCCGTGTGGATAGTGGCCGTGTCATGTCGAAAGAATCGGGTCGGTCGTAAGTTACTCTTGTGCGTCCGAGTCAGTCCTCGCCCTCGTAGTCGACGACCAGCACGGGGACGTGCGTCGAGCGAAGCACGCGCTCGGTGACGCTCCCGAGCAGTGCTCGCCGGACGCCGGAGCGGCCGTGACTGCCGATCACGATGAGGTCGATGTCGTTGTCCTCGGCGTAGTCGGCGATCATTCGGTGGGGCTCGCCACCGGCGTGGCGCTCGTGGGCAGTCAGGCCGGCCGTCTCGGCCGCGTCCGTGACGTAGCCGGTCGCCTCCTCGGCGTCCTCGCGTAGCTCCGTCATTCCCTCGAACTGGCCCTGTCGGATCCGGTCGACCTGCTCGGTACCCAGCCCGTACGCGATCGCGTCGGTGTCGGCGACGAACAGCGCGTGGACCTCCGCGTCGTTCTGCTGGGCAATCTCGATCGCGTGATCGACCGCTGCTTCCGCGACTTTACTCCCGTCGGTCGGAACGAGTATGCGCTCGTACATGATTAGTCGTCCGCAGGTGCGTTTCCGTCCCGGTTCTTCTCGGCGACGATGTCCGCCGCGGTCTTGTCACTCGGCATCGGATCGGGGCTGTGACACTGCCGGACCATCTGTTTGGTCTCGAGTGGCGGCTCGGTGGTCACGAGCGAGACGGCGATCGTCACTGCGAACACGATCGGCGTGCCGATGAGTGCCGAGCCAATGGCCGGCATCCACGTCGAGATTGCCTCGATGCCGAGACCCGCACCACCGTTGACGAGGCCGAAGTTACCCTCGTTGATCATGGGGATGAACCAGACGACGATGCCGGTCACCATGCCGCTGAGGGCACCCTGCCGGTTCGTGTTCTCCCACCAGAGTCCGAGGAAGAACATCGGGAACAGCACGATGGCTGCAAGCGAGAACGCGAACCCGACCAGGGCCGCGATCGGCTGCTGGGGGTTCAACGCGAAGATGATCGTGAGCAGACCGATCAGGATGATGCTCAGGCGACCGACGAGCACCTGCTGGCGCTGCGTCGCGTCTTCGTTGATGATGTTCGCGTAGATGTCGTGGGAAATCGCGGACGAGGCGGCGATGAACAGGCCGGCCGTCGTCGCGACCGCTGCGGCGATGCCACCCGCCGCGACGAAGCCGACGAACCACTCCGGAAGGCCGGCGAGCTGTGCGGCCAACACGACGAGGACGTCACCGGCGGCGCTCGTCATGCCGGGATCGCCGTAGACGGCACCGATCTGATCGCCGTACAGCGCGGTCCCGATCGCAGCGAAGGCGGGCGCGCTGAGGTACAGCAGCGAGATGAAGAACAGCCCCCAGGTACACGACCAGCGGGCGACGCGTTCGTTCTTGACCGTGTAGAACCTGACCAGCACGTGGGGCAGTCCACACGTCCCGAAGACCAGGCTGAAACAGGTCGCGACCCACAGGTAGTAGCTCCCGCCCGCGAACGGGGCCGAGAACTCGGCCGCGAGACTGTCGATCATCATCCCGTACTGGAGCTGGGGGAGCACCGTGGTGAAGCCGCCCGCCCAGCCGGTCGCGACCAGCCCGAGCAGGAACGCGACGATGAGGATGACGTACTGCAGGACCATGTTCTTGGTCGCGCCGAGCATCCCCGACAGCGAGAGGTAGGCGACGGTGATGACCATGAAGACGACCATCATCGTCTGGTATGCAGTCAGCAAGCCGCCGGTGAGCGCCGACCAGTCACCGAGGATGTACAGCCCGACGAGCCCCATCCCGCGAGCCTGACCGAGCGCGTAGACGAACCCGATCAGGAACGTGGTGAGCGCCGCGAGGGCGCGTGCGGTGTCGGAATTGAATCGGTCGCCGACGAAGTCCGGTGCGGTGTACTTCCCGAACCGCCGCATCTGGGCGGCCATGAAGATCAGCAGGATGAAGTAGCCCGTCGTCCAGCCGATGACGTACGCGAGGCCGTAGACGCCTGCTGTCGCGACCGTTGCAGCCACGCCGAGGTACGTCGCCGCTGACATCCAGTTGGCCCCGATGGCCATTCCGTTCTCGATGTTCCCGATCGACCGACCGGCGACCCACATGTCGTCGGTGTCGGCGACCTGGAACATGAAGCCGGCAACGATGAACAGCAACATCATCCCGATGACGATGATCGCCGGCAGGGCTTTGAACGAGACGTTCAGATTCTCCGGGAGTAGTTCGGAACCCGACTGCAGCGGCATCAATTCCGCCGCGCCGATCGCGAGGTCCGCCACCAGTGGGGCAGCGTCGATCATTCGTCGACACCTCCGTCAGTCGCGGCCGCGTCGTCCGGGACGGTGTCGGTCGTCTCCGGTTCGACGACGCCCTGTTCGATTCCGTACTTCTCGTCGATCTGGTCGCGCTTTCGCGCATACCACACCGAAAGGACGAGCGCTGCTCCCGGCCCGACGATCGCGAGCAGGAAGTAGTGCAACGGGAAGCCGATCAGTGGCATCGACTGCGTCATCGTATCGGGCGCGAGACGCGTCGCCGTAATCGGCGCGAACGTCGTCAACACCCAGATGCCAAAGCCGATCCAGATGATCCGCAGGTGATCCCGCATGAACGGGGTCGCCGGCTTCAAGAGGTTGATCTCGACGTCCATGTAGTCGATTTGCTGTTCGCGCTCGACGTCGCTCATCCCGCCGTCGGTCGCTATGTCGCGGGAACCGTCTTCCGTATCGTGATTGGTGTTATCTGGCATAGTTTCGTGTAGCGTCTGTCGATCAGTGTCGTTTCGTTGTGTCGAAATATCGGTGTTCTACCCGGACCGCCTCAGTCCGAGTCGACCTGTGCTGCGATGTCGTCGACGACCTCGGGATTGCGCAGCGTCGAGGTGTTCCCGAGTTCGTTCCCGCTCGCGATGTCCTCGAGCAGGCGACGCATGATCTTGCCCGACCGCGTCTTGGGCAGTTCGGGCGTGAAGATGATCTCTTCGGGCTTGGCGATCGGCCCGATCGAGTCGAGGACGGCCTCCATGGCCTTCTCCTCGAGTTCGTCGTCTCGATCCTCGTAGCCGTCTTCGGGGATGGCGTAGACGTAGACCGCTTCGCCTTTGACCTCGTGGTCGCCACCGACGACGGCGGCTTCGGCGATCCCTTCGACGCCGACGACGGCCGACTCGATTTCCATGGTTCCCAGCCGGTGGCCGGAGACGTTGATCACGTCGTCGACCCGGCCGAGGACGGTGATGAAGCCGTCGTCGTCGATCTTAGCGCCGTCTTCGGGGAAGTAGACCCACTCGTCGGCGTCCGGATCGGAGTACTCCTGCCAGTACTCCGAGATGAACCGGTCGTCGTTGTTGTACAGCGTGCGGAGCATGCCGGGCCACGGGTTGTTGACCGTGACGTACCCGGCCTGTCCGGCGTCGACCTCCTCACCCTGCGCGTCGACGACGCGGGCGTCGATCCCCGGCAGCGGCGGCCCCGCGGAGCCGGGTTTCATCGTGTTGATTCCCGGGAGCGTGGTGATCATCATCCCCCCGGTCTCGGTCTGCCACCAGGTGTCGACGATCGGGCACTCCTCGTTGCCGATGTGCTTGTAGTACCACTTCCACGCACGCGGATTGATCGGTTCCCCGACGGTGCCGAGCAAGCGCAGCGAGGAGAGGTCGTGGTTCTGCGTGTACTCCTCGCCCCACTTCATGAACGCACGGATGGCCGTCGGCGCGGTGTAGAAGATGTCGACCTCGTTCTTCTCGACGATCTCCCAGAGCCGATCCTTGTCGGGATAGTCCGGCGTTCCCTCGTACATCACCGACGTCGTGCCCAGCGCGAGCGGGCCGTAGACGATGTAGGAGTGGCCGGTAATCCAGCCGATGTCCGCCGAACACCAGTAGGTGTCGTCGGCCTCGATGTCAAGCACCGCGTGGCTCGTCCAGGCGCTGTACGCGAGGTAGCCACCCGTCGTGTGCTTGACCCCCTTTGGCTTCCCGGTCGTCCCCGAGGTGTACATCAGGAACAGCATGTCCTCGGCGTCCCGCGAGACCGGCTCCACCGTCGCCCCCTCGTGGTCGGCCACCAGCTCGTCGTAGTCGTGCTGGTTATCCGCGAGGTCGTGCTCCAAGTCGTCGCCCAGTCGGTCGACGACCACGACGTCGGAGACCTCGTGCTCGACGCCCTCGAGGCCCTCGTTGGCCTTCGAGATGTGATCGAGCGCGTCCCCGCGACGGTAGTAGCCGTCGCAGGTGACCAGGTACTCGCTGTCGGCGGAGTTCATCCGGGTCGCCAGCGCGTCGGCCGAGAAGCCGGCGAAAACGACGCTGTGAGGTGCGCCGATCCGGGCACACGCAAGCATCGCGATCGGCAACTCCGGAATCATCGGCATGTACAGCGTGACGACGTCGTCCTCTTCGACGCCGAGGTCTCGCAGGGTCGCGGCGAAGTCCTCGACCTCGTCTAGGAGTTCCGCGTAGGTGAACGTCCGCGTCTCGCCGAGTTCTCCCTCCCACTCGATCGCGACGCTGTCGCCGGCACCGTCTTCGACGTGCCGGTCGAGGCAGTTGTACGAGGCGTTGAGTTCCCCGCCGGTAAACCACTCGTAGAACGGGGCGTTTCCGTCCTCGAGTACCGAGTCGTACGCCTCGTCCCACGTGAGCAGATCGGCTGCCCGCTCCCAACACTCCGGCCAGTTCTCCTCGAACTCGTCGTAGATCCCCGGATCCGTAACGTTTGCCTGCTCGACGAACGACTCGGGAGGGTCGAACGCCTCCTGTTCTTCGAGTCGTGCCTCGAGATTGGCATCGTCCTGTGACATGGTCCATCCACATCATTGATAACCATGATAGTAAAGCCGGCCTCTAGTTGTGCAAAACCGATCGGATTCTCACAGGGTGATCTAGCAGATCCGTAGTGTATTAATACGCGAGAGAGGGTCATCGTCCGCGATATATTCGGCCATTGCCGGTGAGAGGGGCCGCGATTCGTGATGAAGTCCCAGTATGTGGGACGATTCCGTCCGCTTCAGGGCGTGGCCCTAGAGAGCTAGTATCTATCCCAGACGTTGACTGTCGCTCGGACTGATAATCACTCCGAAATCGATGCGACAGAACCGTGAGAGGCCGCGAGTACCGTCCGATCGCTCGCTCCGCGTCACGGCCCCGATAGCCGCGTCTAGTCGGCCGGATCGTCGAAGAACGTCCGAAGCAACTCGTGTTGTCCCTTCCGCAGATGGTTGTGTAACGTCGGCGAGGAGACTCCCATGGCGTCGGCGACTTCCTCGGCCGTGCTCTCCCGTGGCCAGTCGTAGTAGCCGCCGAAATACGCCGCCCGAAGCGCAGCCTCCTGGCGGTCGGTCAACCGGTCTTCGAGCCCTTCGCGGAACTCGCGGGCCGTCTGGACGGTCCGTTCGGCGTCGCGTTTCCCGAGCAGTTCGGAGTCGGGGAACGACGAGCGGAGTCCGTCGACGATCGTCCGGAGGTCAGCCTCGGCCGCACAATCGCCCCTGATCGTCGCGGTACCGCCCTCGAAGACCGCCTCGTGGACGGTCACGCCGTACTCCGTCAACGTGACGATCGGACAGGAGCCCTCGATGACGAACTCGACGCGCCACCCCTCCTCGTCGGTTTCGACCAGCCGACAGTCCTCGATTTCCGTGGCGGCGTCGGCGAGGTCGAAGACATCGACCGGCGATGCCTCCTCGAGTCGGACGTAGTAGAGCTGCGTCGACTCGCCGATCGGAACCCGCGAATCGAGTTCGAACCGACAATCGAGCCGACGCGAGGCGTCGACGAAAAAGGAGCGGTCGTCGCGACAGGCGACCTCGAGTTCGAGGACCCGGTCGGACAACAGGAGGTTCCGTCGGCGAACGGCACCGATCGCGTAGCCGACCTGCCGGCCGATCGTCGTGAGCCACGTCCGCTCCTCCTCGCCGAAGGCGTTCGAACGGTCGGTCGCGACCGAAAGCGCCCCGTAGACGGTGTCGCCGTACGCGAGCGGGACTCTCCCGACGGTCCCCTCGAACGGCTCGCCGTCCTCGAGGGTCGCGGTAACCTCGCCCGCAACGACCACCTGGTCGGTCGCGTCGGTGTCAGCCGCCGGTTCTGGCCGCCCGAGGGCAGCGATCGGTTCGTCCGCGTGCCACTCGTCGGGAACGACTCCCTCGACTGCATCGAGATCGATTCCGCTGGACGCGCGACTCTCGCGGGAGCGATCCGAGAGCGTCGTTCGGTCGATCCACGCGAATTCGTAGCCCCGTCCGTCCGTGAGTGTGGTACACGTCACCGTCTCGATCTCCTCGTGATCGGTCGACTCGAGCAGCGCAGCCGTCACTGCCCGATGACGCCGGGAGATCGCATACAATCCGTCGAGTTCGTTTCGCCGCTCGCGGACGGACTCGAGTTCCTCGTAGGCGGTCGTCATATCGCGGACGAAGACGGCGAACCCGCGGTGTCGGCCCTGGTCGTCCCGGAGCGGCGAGACGACTTCGGTCGCCCGGAACTGCGAGCCGTCCTTGTGGACGCGCCAGCCATCGGTCTCGCAGCCGGACTCCTCGAGTGCCCGCGAGAGCGTGCGTTCGGGCGCACCGTCCTCGACGGCGTCGTCGGTGTAAAACGCGGAGACGTGGGTGCCGACGATCTCGCCGGCCCGATAGCCGAACATCGCGGCCGCGCTCCGGTTCCAGCGTTCGACGTAGCCGTCGGCATCGATGCGGACGAGCGCGTAGCGTTCGCTCGCGGCCAACAGCAGTCGGACGACGCTATCGTCGCTCACTGCGGGGCCGGAACGCGGCTCGCCGGACCGGGGGCCCGATGGCTCCTCGACGGCGTCGAAGGCGTCGACGATCTCGCCGTCAGTCGGTTCGGGCATGTACGACTCGAGGGCCTCGAAGCTGCGCCAGCCACCCGCAGTCTTGACGACGCGGGGGTTGACGTCGTGTTCGACCAGCGCGGTGTGAGCGAAGTACTGTCGGAGGCGACTCGTGGAAACGTCGGTGAGACCGGGATCGTCGAACAGGTCGGCCGCCCGATCTGCGACGTCGGAGACGAGCATCTGGAGCCGGCGTGGCGTCACGGTGAAGATCCGGTCGTCGGTCGAGAGGTCGTTACTGCGGGCATAGCGTCGGAGTTCGCGTTCGACGCGGGTCGGCAGGTAGGCAGTGCGGCGTCCGCCGTCACCGGTCGGAACCCGTATCAGGTATCGCGGCGGATCGATCCGCACCTGCTCGATATCGTCGATCGTGAGACGGGTCAGCTCGGCCGGCCGAAGCCCGACGTCCCCACAGAGCCGGAGCACCAGGGCCTCGCGATAAGTTTCCGCGGCATCCAACAGGGAGTCGTACGCCCGTCGCGTGAGCACCGCCCCCGAATCCCCCTCGAGACTCATGGCATTCCTTTCGTTGCTTCTAGCGACTCGAACATAATTCTATCGCCCGTAATCGGCGTTCGTGGACGATACTCGCCAATACGGGGACTCTCGAGAGGCGGACCGTTTCGGGATCGTAGAATGCGCGAAATATTACCCGGACGAGCCGTTTCCACCCTCCTCGCCGATCGCGGCCTGAATTTCGCCGACGATTTCCGGATTCCGGAGAGCGCTCGTGTCGCCCAACTCTTCGCCGTTGGCCACGTCCTCGAGCAGGCGACGCATGATCTTGCCCGACCGGGTCTTCGGGAGCTCCGACGTGAATATCACCGTCGCCGGCCGTGCGATCGACCCGATCGCGGATTCGATGTTGTCACGGATCGCCCGCCGAATCGTCGCATCGTCGTCCTGGCCGCTTTCCGTACTCACGTACGCGTAGATTTCCGTGTCGCCGGTTTCGCTCGAGCGGCCGACGACGGCGGCTTCGGCGACGCCGTCGACGTCGGCGATCGCGCTCTCGATTTCCATGGTCCCCAGCCGGTGACCGGAGACGTTGATCACGTCGTCGACCCGGCCGAGGACGGTGATGTAGCCGTCGTCGTCGATCCGAGCGGTATCGCCGCTGAAGTAGCGCCACTCCCCTGCGTCGGGATCGGAGAACCGCTGCCAGTACTCGGTGACGAAGCGCTCGTCGTTGTCGTACAGGGTCCGGGCCATCCCCGGCCACGGGCGGTCGATCGTGAGATAGCCGGTCCGGCCGGGAGCAACCGCCTCGCCCGCCTCGTCGACGATTCGAGCATCGATCCCGGGTAACGGCGGGCCGGCGGAGCCGGGCTTCATCTGGTCGATCCCCGGCAGCGTCGAAATCGTCACTGCGCCGGTCTCGGTCTGCCACCAGGTGTCGACGACCGGACAGTTCCCGCCGATGTGTTCACGGTACCAGTTCCAGGGACGGGGACTGATCGGCTCGCCGACGGTCCCCAACAGACGCAACGAGGAGAGGTCGTGGCGGTCGGGGTAGTCCGATCCCCACTTCATGAACGCACGGATCGCCGTCGGCGCGGTGTAGAAGATATCGACGGCGTTCCGGTCGACGATCTCCCAGAGTCGGTCCCGGTCGGGGTAATCGGGGGTCCCCTCGTACATCACTGTCGTCGTCCCGAGTGCGAGCGGGCCGTAGACGATATACGAGTGGCCCGTGATCCAGCCGATGTCGGCCGCACACCAGTAGGTGTCCTCGGGTTTGATATCGAGGACCGCGTGGCTCGTCCACGCGACGTGGGAGAGGTATCCCCCCGTCGCGTGGACGACGCCCTTCGGCTCGCCGGTCGTCCCCGAGGTGTACATCAGGAACAGCATGTCCTCGGCGTCCCGCGAGACCGGGTCGACGGTTTCGCCCGCGAACTCCTCGCGGAGGTCGTGATAATCCCACTCGTTCTCGCCGAGGACGTGAGGCAGGTCGTCGCCGAGTCGATCGACCACGACCGTCCGGACGTCCTGCTCGAGCCCGATGCGGGCGTTGTCGGCCTTGCTCTTCTGGTTGAACGCGTCACCCCTGCGGTAGTAGCCGTCGCAGGTGACCAGATACTCGCTGTCGGCGGCGTCCATCCGCGTCGCGAGCGCGTCCGCCGAGAGCCCGGCGAAGACGACGCTGTGAGGGGCCCCGATCCGGGCACACGCAAGCATCGCGATCGGCAACTCGGGGATCATCGGCAGGTAGATCGTCACGACGTCGTCTTCCTCGACGCCGCGGTCCCGCAGTGCCGCCGCGAACTCGTTGACCTCGACGTAGAGATCGCGGTAGGTGTAGGTTCGGCGCTCGCCCTGCTTGCCCTCCCAGCGGATCGCGGCGTGGTTTTTCCGGCCCGACTCGAGGTGGCGATCCAGACAGTTGTAGGCGGCGTTGAGTCGTCCGTCCGGGAACCACCGATAGAACGGGGCGTCGTCGTCCTCGAGAACGGTCTCGTAGGGATCGTCCCACGAGAGGAGATCGGCCGCTCGCTCCCAGCAGCCGGGCCAGTTCGCCTCGAACTCGTCGTAGATCCCCGAATCCGAGACGTTCGCCTGTTCGACGAACGAGTCGGACGGGGTGTGGGCGGACCCGATAGGTTCGGATGCATCTCGGTCCCACCCGTTCCGATCGACCATGTCTCGTCCGAACCGTGGTCGGTCAGAGGAATAAACGTTCCTCCGAATCGCCATCCCTGAGGGCAGTGACAGTTCCCTGATTCGGCTCGGACCGCCCGGCTACAGCTCGTTCGTCGAATCGATATCCGAGATTTCCTCGGGATCCGGGTCGGAACCGGGACGGCGCACGACGTAGACGTCGTAGCGCTGGTCGTTCGCGACCGGACTGCCGACGCTCGACTGGGGTGCGATCACCGAACCCGCGTTCTCCGAACCGATGAAGACCACCGATGCGCCGACGTCGGCGGCGACCCGGCGGATCTCGCGGACGGTCTCCGTCGTCGACGTCGCGGTCGGTTCGTCGGAACTGACCCGTTCGGTCCGAAACGTCGCCGACGGGGTAACCTCCCGGGCGCGACTCTCGATCCCCTCGGCGATCGCCTCCGCGTCGAACGGTTCGCCCTGAGCGATCCAGCCCCGGTCGCGTGCGTAGTCGGCATCGTCCGGGATCACCGTCAGGACGACGACTTCCTCGTCGAGCAGGTCGCCGAACATCGACGCCCGCTCGAGTGCGTGCGTTGCCAACTCCGAGCCATCGAACGGAACGAGTAGTGACATACGATCACATCACACGACAGGAAGGGTAAATGTTCTCCCTCCGACACCGGGACTCACTCGCGGTGGGCCCGTCGTCGCGCGGTATCCGAACGAGGGCCAACCGCCGCACTAGCCGACGACCAACACCGGACGGTCCGTGGTCCTGACGACTCTGTCGACGGTACTCCCGAGCAACGCTCCCTTGAACGACGAGCGGCCCCGAGACCCGAGGACGAGCGCATCCACGTCCCGCTCGCCGGCGTAGTCGAGGATCTCCTCGTGTGGAACGCCGGACCGAACCGCCGTCTCGACGGGGACGTCGGCTGCCGTTGCCGTCGCTTCGAGGGCCTCGAGCCACTCCGCCGCGCGCTCCTCGAGGTGGCGGTGGGCCTCTTCGGGGTCGACGATCCCCGTGTCGTAGGCGGTCCGTTCGTCGACGACTGCGATCCCGTACAGCGGCGCGTCGAATCGCGTCGCGAGTTCGATCGCGTGGTCGACTGCCGTCCCAGCGGCCTCGCTCCCGTCGGTCGCGACCAGAATCGAATCGTACATGCTCGTCGATACGGACGCCCTCGAGAAAGACCTGTGGCTCGTCCTCGTCAGGTGGGGTGACCGGACGCGACGCGAACGGCCGGCGGCTGTGTGGCGTTTTAACACCGACCGGCCCGAAGGGACGCCATGACCCGAGCGAGCGACCGCAATCTATCGTTCCGATTCGACTACGACCCCGCGACGATCCGATTCGGTACCGATTGCGTCGACGCCCTCGAGACCGAACTCGCGTCGCAGGGCCTCGAACGAGCCCTGGTCGTCTGTGGCTCGACCGTCGGGACCACCCCCGCGGTGATCGAGCCGGTCACACGAGGCCTCGGCGATCGGCTGGCCGGCGTCTTCGACGAGACGACGCCGAAGAAACGGCTCGCAACGGCCGTCGACGGTCGCGAGCGCCTGAGAGACGACGACGGGGACGTGCTCGTCAGTCTCGGCGGTGGCAGCAGTCTCGACGTCGCGAGGGTGATCAGCGTGCTCGCGGCGAGCGATCGGTCGGCCCGAGACGTGGCCGACGAGGTCGCCGAGACGGGAACGATCACGGTTCCCGACGAGGGACCGCTCCCGATCGTGGCGATTCCGACGACGCTGGCCGGTGCCGACCTCTCGACGGTGGCCGGCGTCACTGCCGGACCGGACTCGGGGCTCGACGCGGAGATGGGCGGCGGCATTTCCGATCCCGGACTGATGCCCACGGCCGCGTTCTACGACCCCGAACTGGTCGCGACCACGCCGGACCCGGTGCTCGCCGGCTCGGCGATGAACGGCTTCGACAAGGGAATCGAGACGCTCTACGCGGCCAACGCGACGCCGGTGACCGACGCGACGGCCAGCGACGGACTCGAGGCGCTCGCGGATGGTCTCCGGGCGTTCGGCGACGGGAACCGCGGCCTCGAGACCCTCGAGCGGATCCTCGAAGGGACCGTCCTCGTTCAGTACGGCATCTCCCGTCCCGGCGAGACCACGCTGTCGATCGTGCACGCCTTCGGTCACGGGCTCACACGCACGGGCGAGGTTCAGCAGGGGGCCGCCCACGGGATCGTCGTCCCCCACGTCCTCGAGTACTGCTTCGAGCAGGACGGCGTCGACGCACGAGCGTGGGAACTCGCCGACGCGCTCGGGGTCGGGGACGCCACGGATCAGGCCGCCGCAGTCGTCGAGGCGGTGACCGAGATCCGGGACGGACTCGGACTCCCATCGCGCTTGCGGGACGTCGACGGCCCCGAACCCGACGAGTTCGCCGCGGTCGCGGACGCGATCCTGAACGACGCGTTCATCGCGAACGCACCGCCGGGACTGGATCCGACCGTCGCGGAGATCGAAGGTATCCTCGAGCGGGCGTGGTAGCCGCCCCGGGACGTGTCACTCCCCCGCTTCAGCGCGCCGGTGGCGCGACTCGAGCGATGACGGCGGCTCGACGCCTCGCGGCGGCGGCTCGAGGCCGTCCTGTAGCGGCGAGAGTAACCAGACGCTGTAAATTCCGAGGATCGTGACCCCTGCCACGAGGAGGAACAGAACCGTCGGTTCCGCGAGGTGGACGATCCGAAGCAGGGAAATTCCGATCCCGCCGCCCAACAGTCCACTGCCGACGACGGTACGGACTCGCTCCGGGACGAGCGAGTGCAACTGTTCCCGCCAGTATACGGCGTACACGAAGCCACAGCCCAGCCCGAGGGACGCCGCGACCGGATGCGCCGTCGGCGCTGGAACGCCCGTTTCTCGCGTCGCGAGGAAGCCGAAAACGGGGAGCCAACAGCAGATGCCGACGAACTCGCCGCGGCGTCCGTCGGGTATCGTCCACCCGTCGTCGTCACGGAACCACTCGAGGCCGGGCCTGCTCATCGTCGTCCGATAGGATATGTCGGGTAAAAATCGTTTCCCGTGGCCGGGACGATCACCGTCGGCCCGTTATTCGTCGCCGGACTCCCCCACGTACGACGGCCGCTGGGCGTACTCGATCGGATCGCGGACGCCGACGTTCCGGAACGCCTGGAGCCGGAACGCACAGGCGTCGCAGGTCCCACACGCGGGCTCGTTCTCGCGGTAGCAACTCCACGTGTGTTCGTAGGGAACCGCGAGTTCGACGCCGCGTTCGGCGATGTCGGTCTTCGACCACTCGACGAAGGGCGCTTCGATCGCGATCTCCGTCTCGGGTTTCGTGCCGACGTCGACGACTCGCTCGAAGGCCTCGAAGAACTCCGGACGGCAGTCGGGATACCCCGAAAAGTCCTCGCTGTGTGCGCCGATAAAGACCGCCTCGCAGTCGTTGGCTTCGGCGTACGCGACGGCCATCGAGAGCAGGTTCGCGTTCCGGAAGGGAACGTACGAGGTGGGAATTTCGTCGCTCTCGAGGTCGGCGTCCGCGACGTTCAGTTCCTCGTCGGTGAGACTCGAGGCACCGATCGCCGAGAGGTGTCCCGTCTCGACCCGCAGGAAGTCGGCCGCATCGAAGTGGTCGGCGAGTCGGCGGGCACACTCGTGTTCGCGCTCTTCGGTCCGCTGGCCGTAGGTGGTGTGGAGACAATAGATCTCGTAGCCCTGCTCGCGGGCCTCGGCAGCGGCGGTGGCGCTGTCCATCCCGCCCGACAGGAGGACGACGGCGCGTTTGGCGGTCGGTTCGTCGGTCGCAGACTCGGTGGGTGTGGTGGTGTCGGTCATCGTAGCTCGAGTGGTGGTTACGTCTCGGGTGCGTCGTTCCAGAGGTCGACGTGCAGCCGCGGCGTGTACCGGAAGCCATGCTCCATCGCCAGTTCGGCGACCCGGCCGCGGGTCTCCGCGAGACGCTCTCGGGTCGCCCCTTCGGGCATCAACAGGACGTCGTCGTCGGGGACCGGGACGTCGGCGGCGGCGCGGAGCTCCACGAGCAGGTCGAGGATCTCCGGCATGTCCTCGGCGTCGGTCACGACGAACTTCAGTTGCACGTCGTACTCCGCGACCAGCCGAGCGAGCGCGTCCACGTCGATCCGGTCGCGCTCGTGGCGCTTTGCCCATTCGCCCTCGCCCTTCGGGTCGCGCTCCGGCGTCGGGGTGCTGCTCGCTAACTTCGGGCTCACGGAGACGAGATCGATCGGCGCGTCCCGGTAGATCGTGCCGTTGGTCTCGACGGTCGTGTGGTAGCCCCGGTCGTCGAGGGCCTCGAGCAAGGCGACGCTCTCCTCGTGGAGCAGGGGTTCCCCGCCGGTGAGAACGACGTGATCGGCGTCGTGAGCGTCGATCTCGGCGAGGATCGCCTCGAGGTCCAGCCACGCGTGAGTCGGTTCCCAAGAGGTGTGATAGGAATCACAGAACCAACACCGGAGGTTACAGCCGCTCGTGCGGACGAACACCGACGGCAGGCCGGCGAGGGTTCCCTCGCCTTGCAGGGAGTAGAACAACTCGTTGATCGGCAGTCCGTCGGCTGCCCCCACACGTTCGTCGTCCGCGGTATCCACGTCGGGCCCGGCCTCGCGGTCGACGGAATCGGAAACCGGCATCTCAGATCTCGCTCCCGCCGCAGAGTTCGTTCGTCTCGCTGACCTGGACGGCGACGTCGGTGACGGTCTCGGGCAGCGCCGCCTCGAGTTTGCGCTCCAAGAGCACGCTCATCACCTCTGCCGTCGGCGGATGCTCGAGCACGACGACCCCGTCGTCGTCGCCGGCCGCCTCGAAGGCGTCGACGAGCGGGTCGCCGGCCTCGAGTAGGAACATGTGGTCCCACTCGGATATCACGTCAGTAATATCGCCTTTGTCCGCGATCCACCCCTCCGCCGTCAGCTCGCCCGTGACAGTGACGGCGACCTCGTAGTTGTGGCCGTGGGGTCGCGAGCACTTGCCGTCGTGGTGCTGGATCCGGTGCCCGGCGCTGATCCGTATCGGCCGGTCGTGGCCAACGGTGAGGACACGCCGTGTTCCGACGACCGCTCCGTCGACGCCAGCCGCGTCGACGTCTCCACCGGCCGCACGACGCCCTATGCGTTCAGTCATACTTCGATATTCCCTCGAGAATACTTAAAGGTGAACGATCGGCCCTGCGATGTCGACCCGTCGTTTCGCCCCGCCGAGTCGGATCGAGCACCCATCTTTCAGTCGACGACTGTTGCTGTGGTGTCGTGATCGGTGAACCGAGTCGGAAAGGCGGTCGCCGACGAGAGACTACAGGGTTCCGAGAGGGAACCGATGCTCTCACCGGTAGAGACCGGAGAAACAGCGGGTCTTTGCGTCGTCAGTCCTCGAGTTGGTCCTGTAACCTGTTTTTCGCCTCCGTCCGGTGTTTCCGCGAGAACGAGGGCTCGTCGTCCGAGAAATCGATCTCGATCTCGTCGAGGGTCCGTCGGTAGATGTTCGTTCGACGTCCCTCCTCGGACAGTTGTCGTCCTTCGCAGGTCAACAACCCGGCATCGACGAGTTCTTCGATCCGGCGATAGCAGGTCGCGATCGGAATTTCGATATCTTCGCTCAGTGCCTGCGCGGATTTCGGCGTTCCGGCTGCACAGAGAATCTCGGCGCTATATTTGCTCCCTAGCGCAGAGAGGACCACGGCCGAATCCACCTCGCTCCGTTCTGTCCGACTCCGAGACATACTCTCCCCGTTACTAATTATCAAGATTGAATCTTGTGGTTATCGTGAGTATCCTACAATTCGATAATCACAACGAACGAGGGTGAAAATTCCACTGGGTATGGCCCTTGAGAAACCGACGCGGCGGCGACAGCAGCCAACGAGGGCGAGACGCATTTGAGGTCTCGGACCGAACGAGTCGGTATGAACGTCGCGGTCGTGACGATCGGAGACGAACTGCTCGCGGGACGAACGACGGACACGAACGCCACGTGGCTCTGTGAACGACTCGCCGAGCGCGGCGTCACCGTCGAGCGCGTGACCACGCTTCCCGATCGCGTCGGCGACATCGCCCGCGTCGTCAACGAATACCGCGCCGAGTACGACGCCGTCATCGTCACGGGCGGCCTCGGACCGACTCACGACGACGTCACCATGGACGGCGTCGCGGCCGCGCTCGGCCGGTCGGTCGAGGAACACGACGATGCGCTCGCCTGGCTCGAGGCGGACGGCTACAGCCGTGGCGATCTCGCGTCCGGAACGGCCGAGCTCCCGGCTGGCGCGCGGGCACTCCACAACGATGCGGGCGTCGCCCCCGGCGCGGCCCTCGAGAGTATCTACGTGCTTCCCGGCGTTCCCGCCGAAATGAAGGCGATGTTCGAGTCGATCGAAGACGAGTTCACGGGGACGCCGACCTACCGGGAAGCCGTCGTGGCCGACGAACCCGAGAGTGCCTTGCTCGATCGGATCGCCGAACTCCGCGATCGGTTCGACGTCTCGGTGGGGAGTTATCCGGGCGAGTCGGTCCGGATCGAACTCGAGGCGGGCGACGAGGCGACGGTCACGGATGCGGCCGCGTGGCTCCGTGACCAGGTCGAATCTCCGTAACCGGACGAGAGACCCTCAGCGATAGAAGGAGACGACCCAAGCGATCGTCACCAGCAGGCCCAGGGCGAGTGCGCCCCAGCCGACGAGTTGCATCGGCAACGCCGGTTCCGTTTCCGTCGCGAGAACAGCGGCCTCGATCAGTGCGGACATGGTCGGCGATCGGTTCGCATCCCCCTTAACCTTTCAGAAACCGAGCCGGTCTCCCGACCGGTTTCGAGTTGCGGTCGGAGCGTGATTCCCGAAGACGGACCCGACGATCCACCTGCGATACGGCTTTCCGATTGGCGTCCCCATCCCCCGCTATGGAGTCCATCGGCGTCGTCGTCAACCCCATCGCGGGGATGGGTGGTCGGGTCGGACTGAAGGGGACCGACGGGAACGTCGAGGAAGCACGCCGCCGGGGTGCCAAGCCGCGAGCGCCGGATCGCGCGCGCGAGGCCCTGCGATCGTTACACCGGCGCGCACCCGATATCACCGTTTTGACGGCCGCCGGCGTGATGGGTGAACGCGCAGCGCGGGACGCCGGCTACGAGCCCGAGGTCGTCTACGATCCGGCGGACGCGACCAGTGAGTCCCCGGCGGGCGAGCCGGAACGCGTCGACGATCCGACGACCGCGGAGACGACGGCGACCGACACCCGAGGGGCCGTTCGAGCGCTCCTCGAGCGCGACGTCGACCTCGTCTTCTTCGTCGGCGGCGACGGGACCGCCGTCGACGTCGCCGAAGTGCTCGAGGCCGATGGGAGCGAGACGCCGATGCTCGGCGTGCCGGCGGGGGTCAAGATCTACTCGTCGGTCTTCGGCGTCACACCGGCCGACGCGGGGCGGATCGCCGCGGAATTCGACCGCGTCGAGAACCGAGAGGTCAACGACATCGACGAGGACGCCTACCGGGAGGGAACGGTCCGGACGGAACTCAAAGCCATCGTCCCGGTTCCCGTCGCGCCGGACGTTCAGTCGGGCAAGCAGGTCTCGAGTGGGAGCGTCGACTCGCTGGCTGCGGGGTTCGCCCGCGAGGTCGAACCCGGACGAACCTACGTCTTCGGCCCCGGCAGCACCGTCGGTGCGATCGAGGAAGAACTGGGCATCGATCCGTCGCCGCTCGGCGTCGACGTCTGGCGCGCTCGGGCCGGCGACGACGGAACAGACGGCGACGACTCACGTTCACGGCGGGGCGAGTTGCTCGCCCGCGACGCCGCCGAAACGGGAATCCTCGAGGTTCTTACGGATCCGGTCACCATCGTCGTTTCGCCGATCGGCGGCCAGGGATTCGTTTTCGGTCGCGGGAACCACCAGATCTCCCCGCAGGTCATTCGACGAGCCGACGAGATCACGGTCGTCGCCAGCGGCGAGAAACTCGACGACATCGACTCGTTGCGCGTCGATACCGACGACGAGGAGGTCAACGAGAGCCTTCGGGGATGGGTACAGGTCCGGATCGGTCGGTTTACGACTCGGCTCGTGAACGTCGTCTAGTGGCGGTCCAGACCCGATCTTGCGAGTAGAACCACTCGAGCGGTGGCCGGTTTCACTCGCGAGTCGACGGCTGGGACGGGACCAGGGCTCCGTCGCGTCGAGGGACGATCCGTCGTACGCTATTATATAAGGTCACGGGTAGAGAGACGCGTTGAAATCAACCATATAACGATTCGACTATAGATAATGACCATATAGTCAAGATTAAGGGCTGGTCGATCCTAGGGTGTCCCATGGAAACGCGAAAAGTGCAACGGCTCGGTCCGTCGACACTTGCGATGACGCTCCCCGCAGAGTGGGCGTCCGAACACGCCGTCGAAAAAGGCGACGAGGTATCGCTTCGGACCAGCGGCAAGGGAACCCTGACGGTCATGCCCGAATCCGCGAGTACGGAAGAGACGGAGGCGATCATCCACACCGACGATCTCGACGCCGGTGCCGTCGAACGTGCGATCGTCGCTCAGTACGTCCTCGGACGGCGTATCATCCGCATCGAACACGAAGACGGTGCCCTCGAGTCCGACCACATCAACGCGGTCTATCAGGCCGAAACGCAACTGATGGGGCTGGGCGTCATCGAAGAGACTCCCGAGAGCATCTCGATTCGGTGCTCGGTCGACCCCGAGGACTTCACGCTCGACAACTTGCTCGAGCGCCTCGAGCGGACCGGCCAGACGATGCGTGGTGAAGGGATCAAGGCACTGGCCCACGGCAATCCCGATCTCGCCCAGCGCGCCCTGAACCGGGAGCGACAGGCGAACAAGATCTTCGTCCTCCTCTTGCGGCTGATCTTTACGGCCTACCAGAACCCCAACCTCGCGCGGGCGGTCGGCCTCAACACCGGCTTCCCGCTGATCGGCTACCGCTCGATCGCGAAGAACCTCGAACTGACCGCCGACAACGGCGAGGACATCGCCGAGATCGTCATCGAGACCGAGGGTCACTCGCTCAACGTCGACAGTTCCGTGATGCGCGAGATCCGAGAGCTGAACGAACTGGTCGACGAGATCACGTCCAGGGCCGTCGAGGCGGCCGTCGAGCGCGATTACAACAAATCGAACGAAGTCCGCAAACTGTTCCACGACATCTCCGACCTCGAGCAGGAGATCCTCTCGGGGCTCCCGGAGATGGACAACGAGGACCTGCTGCGAGTCCGCGAAGTGCTCGTCAGCCTCCAGCAGACGGCCCAGTACGCGATGCGAAACGCCGAGATCGCCGCGAACCTCGCGCTCAACGAGGAGTCCGAACACACGACCATCAAGTAGTCCCTCGCCTCGAGCAGGCGGACGCGTTCGATAGAATGAGTGAAGTTAAGAGACCCCACGCACAACGCCCGAGCATGGCTACGGAATCCGAGACGACGGACAAGGGCGTTGGACTGGCGCTCGCACTGGGGGCCCTCGCGGTGATCGGCGCACTGGGAATGTACGCTGGCGCGCCGGACGTGACGGCTGCGTGGGGATTCGCTGGAGCCGTCCTCTTTAGCTCGCTGGCGGTCGTGAGCATCCACCTCTACGGGAACTGACGCCGGGTGGCGTCGTCGATCGAGCGACAAACCGATTCGGGGGATCGGAATCGGCCGTCAAGAGTTAAGACCAACGACCACCTAAACCCCCTCACGGACGATGACCGACTATTCCGACGAAGAGCAGCGAATCATCTCGTACCTCCGCGAGAGCGCCGCCCGCGGCGAGCAGTACTTCCGGGCGAAAAACATCGCGGACGCGATCGGACTCTCGTCGAAACAGGTCGGCGTTCGGCTCCCCCATCTCGCGGAGAAGGCGGACGAAGTCGATATCGAGAAGTGGGGCCGCGCCCGGTCGACCACCTGGAAAGTCACGATCAGTTGACGAACGACCGCCCGCGGTCCACGGTCTTTTTATTCGACAATCGCTCACGTACTGGCATGACTGTACGGGTCGACCGGTCGTTCGACGTCGCGGCATCACCCGAACGGGTCTGGGAGTTCATCGCCGATCCCGAAAACCGTGCTCGAGCGATCAGCGTCGTCCAGGAGTATTCCGTCGACGATCCCGATGGGCGACGCGTCACCTGGCACGTGAAACTCCCCATTCCACTCGTCCGGAAGACGGTGACGGTAAAGACCGAAGACGTGACGCGCAGACCACCGGAGTACGTCAAGTTCGTCGGCAAATCGAAAGTGCTCGAGGTCACCGGCGAACACGAAATCGTCGACACCGACGCCGGCGTGTCCCTCGAGAACCACTTCGTCGTCGACGGCAAACTGCCGGGCGTCGAGAAGTTCTTCAAGCGCAATCTCGATTCCGAACTCGAGAACCTCCGGCGCGCGCTCGAGCGCGACCTACAGACGACACAGTAACGGTGATCGAGCGGCCACACTGGGACCATGACTGGGACGACGGACACCGACGGCGCTGATGCCGATGGCAGCGGGTCGCTCACGCTCGCGCTCGCACAGATCCACGTGGAAGCGGGTGAAGTCGACGCGAACGTCGATCGGGCGCTCGCTGCCGTGTCGCGAGCCGCCGATCGCGGCGCGGATCTGGTCGCCTTGCCGGAACTGTTCAACGTGGGCTACTTCGCGTTCGACCTCTACGCGCGCAACGCGGAGCCGTTCGCGGGCGAGACGTTCACCCGGCTTCGGGAGGCGGCGGCCGAACACGGGATCGCCGTCCTCGCGGGCAGCATCGTCGAGGATCTGGCGGCGACCGAAACCGTCGAGACGCCGGCCGACGATGGGTTGGCGAACACCGCCGCACTGTTCGACGCCGACGGCGAGTGCCGACTCGTCTACCGAAAACACCACCTCTTTGGCTACGAGTCGGCCGAATCCGAACTGCTCGTCCCCGGCGAACGCCTCGAGACGGCGACGGTCGGCGAGTTCACCGTCGGCGTGACGACCTGTTACGACCTTCGATTCCCCGAACTCTACCGACAGCTGGTCGACGACGGCGTCGAACTGGTGCTCGTCCCGAGCGCGTGGCCCTACCCGCGCATCGAACACTGGATGACCCTCTCGCGAGCCCGCGCGATCGAAAATCAGGCCTACGTGGCGACGATCAACGGCTCCGGGGAGTTCGACGACGCCACGCTGCTGGGTCGCTCGAGCGTCTACGACCCCTGGGGAGTCTCGCTGGCCTCGAGCGGCGACGAACCGGCGCTGGTGACGACCGAGATCGATCCCGAAACGGTCGCCGACGTCCGCGAGGAGTTCCCGGCGTTGCGGGATCGTCGGTACTGACTGCCCGCCACTGGCAGGTGAGCACGTATCACTGGGAGGAGGCGACCGCTGATTTTTTATTTCGCCGCGTCTTTCCTACGGTTGCCGGCCACAGACGCTTTTCACGTCTACTCCGGCATTGCGCGTCGCTCCGGCCCGTCGCGCGCTCGGTTCCCGGGAACCGAGCACCCACGCCCGCACCCGTCTCCTCGTCCTACCTTTCACGGTCGCTCTCGCTATCGCTCGCTGTAGCTGACGCTCTCGCTGTCACTCGTTCGAGAGCCGTTTCGAACCTGGGATTCGCTGACCAGGAGCCGGATCACACGGCCCCGTCTGCGAAGTGGACTCCGTCCGAGCGGACTGTGACAACCGTTCGGCCAGTTGTGTGAATGGAACAGTCGCGGTTATGACGCGATCACAACAGAGACGGGTGTACTGCTCTCGTGGCAACAGGGAATCGCCACACCCTCCCCAACCGATTGGCACTCACGGGCACGAAGTGACCGTTCGTACCGTTCGCGGAACCGGAGGTTCCGCGCTACCGCTCACGTTCGACGGCGTCTTCGCGCGGCTTCGAGGCGCGGTTCACAGCCGTTCACCGCGGCACGGCACACGCTACTGTATACCAGTTTCCCATCCATCTCGAGCAGCCGTGACCGATCGTGATGCGGAGGGGGAACCGTCTCGGAGTCCTCGAGTCAGAACGGGAAACCGCCGTAGCGGAGATAGACCATATCGAGGATCAAGAGGAGCTGGAAGACGCCCTGCACACCGCCGAGCATCGCGTTCTGCTGGCCGATGGTGGCGATGATCGACGGATCGGGGTCGGCCGAGCGCATCTCCTGGTACATCCGAAGCTCCCCGGGTAGCAGGAAGCCAAAGCCCTGGACCGAGAGGATCGTGACGATGCCGAGAGCGACGGCGACCGTGGGCTCGGTCATCGCGAACTCGTCGATCGTGAGCGCGACCCAGGCCAGCGAGCCGACCGTGGCGAGAGCGAAGGGGACCTGCCAGCGTCGGTCGCCCCAGGCGTTCAACCGCCAGCCCAGCAACAGGAGGATCGGGATCAGGTTCACCGCTGTAAACAGCGCCAGCCACGATTCGGCATGGGGGAAGATGCCGATCCGCTGGGCGAGCGTGATGCCGCCCGCGATCGTGACGAACGCCAGCGACGGCAGGAGGAACGCCGTCTTGGGCGTGAGCCGCTGGAACACCGCCGAACTCTGTTCGTCGTCGAGACCGCCGACGACCGGGCCGAGAACGGCACCGATGAAGATATCGATCCCCGTCCAGAGGATCCCAGCCATCACGTGGACGTAGGTGTGCCCCTGTACCGTCGCGACCGTCATCGCGTAACCGAGCGCGGCCAGTGGAAGCACCACGACCGCCACCGCGAAGGCCGGATTCGCCCGCTGTCCCATTCCCCTGATCGTTCCGCGAACAGTCGCCGTCGACATACCGGGAAACTACTACTAATCCGATATAAATCATGTTCCTCGAGCAACTGCTACCGGAAAGTCGTACACGTACCCGGTAACGCGCGCAAATCGGGGATTTAGGATCGTTTCAAGATAAAATAATCACGTCACGCCGTTCCGGAACCCCGATCACGGGATCGGGCGTCGATACCACCCATGGCGACGTTGAAGCCGCTCTCGAGACGCTGTCGTCGGCCGATCCGGGAGTTACCGATCGCGCTCGACGGTTTCGCCGGGCACGGTGGTCGCGCCGGACTCGAGTTTCAGGCCCGGCGTCAGACTCGTGTTGATACCGGTCTTGACCCCGTCGCCGGCGACGACGCCGAACTTCCGGCGGCCCGTGGAGACGCGCTCGCCTTTGACCGTCACCCGGATATCGGCGTCGTCGTGTCTGAGGTTCGCCACGTTCGTCCCCGCACCGACGTTCACGTTCCGGCCGAGGACGCTGTCCCCGACGTAGGAGAGGTGGCTGACCGAGGTCCCACGGGAGACGACGCTGTTTTTGAGTTCGACGGCGTGACCGATCTCGGCGTCGGGGCCGACGAGCGTCGCGCCCCGCACGTAGGCGTTGGGTCCGACCGACGCTCCCTCGCGGATCAGCGCCGGCCCTTCGATCACGACGCCGGGTTCGACCGTCGCGCCCGTCTCGACGATGACCGCCCCCTCGATCGTCGCGTCCTCGCTCACGTCGCCGTCGATTCGCCGGTCGAGGTCGGCGAGTTTCCACTCGTTGGCCTCGAGTAACTCCCAGGGGCGGCCGACGTCCAGCCACCGCTCGAGGGTGATCGGCGTCGTCTCGTACTCGTCGATCACCCGCGCGACGACGTCGGTGATCTCGTGTTCGCCGCGCTCGCTCGCCGGAACGTCGAGCCACTCGCGGGCCGCGGCCGGGAACGCGTAGGCCCCGGCGTTGGCCAGGTTCGTCGGCGGGTCGTCGGGTTTTTCGGTGATCCCCGTTACGCAGCCCTCACCGCTCCCGTCGGTACTGAGTACGCCGTAATTGCTCGGCTTGGCGACTTCGATCGCACAGACGGCCGGGCAGGCATCGAACAACCGGTCGATCGCGGCCCGGTCGTAGAGGTTGTCACCGTTCAGGACGGCGAAGGGGCCCTCGAGGTGGTCTCGAGCGGCGTTGACCGCGTCGGCGGTCCCGGCCTGTTCTTCCTGGAGCGCATAGGAGACGGGAACGCCTCGATACTCGGGGCCGAAATAGTCACGGACCGTCTCGCCCTCGTAGCCGATGACGAGGACGATCTCCTCGGCCCCGGCATCGATGGCCGCGTCGACGGTGTGAGCCACGAGCGGTCGATCGGCGACCGGAAGCATCGGCTTCGGAACCGATTCCGACAGCGGTCGCATCCGTGTCCCCTGACCTGCGGCGAGAACGACTGCCTTCATGTACTCGCCCCTTCCACGAATCGTCGGATAAGCGGTTCGTTTGCCAATGAACACTGAGAGCGAGAGGTACTGCTTATGCTAACGGCCGCTGGAACGATGGAGAGCAGTACTGACGGCGGACAGCGGCCCGCGGAACCGTGCGTGGGCCGGGTCGAGTCTCGCCGACTACTATCGTATCAGTCCTCGGATGTCTTGATGTCGGCCGACAACCCCTGTGCCATCTCGATGTCCTTCGAGTTGTTCGTCGTCCAGGCGGTACGTTCGGTGACGGCTTCGATGGCCTCCCGAGCGCTCGGGTAGCCGTTGCCGGACTTCTTGACGCCGCCGAAGGGCAACTGCACTTCGGCACCGATACACGGCAGGTTCGCGTACGCGAGGCCGAGGTCGGCGTGGTCCCGGAAGTAGTTGATCTGCCGGTAGTCCTCCGAGATGATCGCCCCCGCCAGCCCGTAGGGGGTGTCGTTGTGGATCTCGACCGCGTCCTCGATATCGCCCTCGTATTCGATCAGGGCGACGTGTGGGCCGAAACACTCCTCGTTCAGACAGCGCAGGTCGGACTCGTAGTCGATCTCGTAGACGAACGGGCCGACCCAGTGGCCGTTCGCGTAGCTTCCGCTACGCTCACCTTCGGCGGCGGTAGCCGCCCCGTCTTCGTGGTCGTCGGGGATCTCGCTGTCCTCGAGTTCGAACCGATCGACCAGCACGGTCGCACCCTCCTCCCGGGCGAGATCGTTGTGCTGGCGGATCTTCTCGACGTGGTCGGCCTCGATCGCCGGGCCCATGAACGTGTCTTCCGCGAGCGGATCACCGACTGTGACGTCCTCGGCGATGTCGACGAACCGGGCTTTGAACTCGTCGTAGACCTCCTCGTGGACGATCAGGCGCTCGCTCGAGACGCAGCGCTGGCCCGTCGTCTTGAAGCTCGACATCACCGCGGAGTGGACGGCGAGGTCCAGGTCGGCTTCCTCGGTCACGACGATCCCGTTCTTGCCGCCCATCTCGCAGGCCGCGAGCGTGCCGGGTTCGCCGCCGACCTTGCCCGCGATTTCGTGGCCGACCTCCGCGGAGCCGGTAAAGAGGACGGTGTCGACCCGTTCGTCGTCCGTGATGGCCGCGCCCGCGTCGCCAAAGCCCTGTACCATGTTGAAGACGCCCGCCGGGATTCCGGCGTCCTCGAACATCTCGGCGATGATCTGACCACACCAGGGCGTCTGTTCGGCCGGTTTCCAGACGACCGTGTTCCCCTCGACCAGCGCGATGGCCATGTGCCAGAAGGGGATCGCGACCGGGAAGTTCCAGGGCGTGATACAGCCGACGACGCCGCGGGGTTTGCGGCGCATGGAGGAGTCCTTGCCCGCGACCTCGGAGGGGACCACGTCGCCGTGGGGATGGCGCGCGTTGCCCGCCGCCCACTCGACCATGTGCCAGGCCTCGGTGACGTCGGCTTTCCCCTCGCTGATCTCCTTCCCACACTCCTTCGAGACGATCTCTCCTAACTCCTCGTGGCGGTCACGCAGCTCGTGATAGATTTCCCAGAGGTACTCCGCACGGTCGATATACGACAGTGCGCGCCACTCCTCGAAGGCGTCCGCTGCGGCCTCGAGGGCCGCGTCGACGTCGGCAGCCGTCCCGCGCTGGAACGTCGCCAACGTCTCGCCGGTCGCGGGGTTCTCGCTCTCGAAGGAGTCCCGCTCGGCGGACTCCGTCCGACCGCTCGCGGGACGGCCGCCCGCGCTGGTCCCGTCCGTCCACTCGCCGCCGATGTAGTGGCCGTGTCGCTGTTCGGTGACGTGCTCGCTCATGCTAGAACGGAGGACGGGCGCAGTGAAAATCCTGGTGGTCGTTCACACGGTGCGAGTCGGACTCGAACTCTTATCGCGGGGAACGACGGCCGTTACGCCCGATATCGACCGGGCGCGAGCAACTCGATCGGATGTGGCACGTCCCGCTCGAGCAGCGTCTCGAGCTGGTCGCCACAGGAGGTGCCGGAGGCGACGACCGTGTCTGCACCCTCGAGTTGCCCAGCCAGTCGTTCGCCGACGTCCATACTGAGTTCGTAGTACTCCCGCTTGTAGCCGAAGGAACCGGCCATGCCACAACACTCGGCGTCGGAGGTCACGGGTGCGTAGCCACACCGTTCGAGGACGGCCACGGTTTGGGCCTCGAGATCGAGCGTGCGCTGCTGGCAGTGGGAGTGATAGGCGACCGGCTCCGCGCCGTCGCCGGTCGACAGCGCCGACGGGTCGGCCCCGTTCTCGAGGAGCCCGTAGACGTACTCGCAGATCTCGTAGCTGCCCTCCCGGAGGCGTTCGTACGAGCTCTCGGGCAGCAGGCGTTCGTACTCGCGGTGCATGGCCGCCAGATCCGAGGGTTCGATGACGACCACGTCCCGGCCGGCGTCGAGGTCCTCGGCCAGCGCGGCGTAGACCCGACTCGCCTGCCGGTCCGCCGTCGCGATCATCCCCTGGGAGAGCGCTGCACGCCCGCTCTCGGGGAGGTCCGGCACGCGGACCGGGACGCCCAACGCCTCGAGCGCGCGGACGGCTGCCTTCCCGCGCTCGGTGTCGACGTAGTTCGTGTAGACGTCCGGGTAGCAGACGACCTCACGGTCGACGTCGGCTCCGTCGTCTCGGGAATCGGCTTGGGCTGCCCGCCGGCTCGAGGCGGCGAAGCCACCTCGCTTCTCGAACCAGTCGACGAGCGATTCCCGCCGGAAGGTCGGGAGATCGCGCCGGCGATCGATGCCGAGGGTTCGCTCGAGCGCCGCTCGGACGGGGCCGGCGTCGGCCAGCCAGTTCGAGACCGGTGCGGTCGCGCTGGCAGCCTTCGCGACGGTGCCGATGTTGCCGAAGAAGCGCTTGCCGGGGTCGAGCCCGCCCGACTCGGCGTCGGGCGTGAGGCCGTCGACGAGGAAGTCGTAGGCCTCGGGCTCGTCGCTGCGGTTGACCCGATCCCTGACGACGGTGTTGATCCACGGGATGTCGATCTTCACCGGGCAGGCGTCCACGCAGTTCGTACAGCCGGTACAGAGGTCGTTGAACTCGGCTGCGGAGTCCTGGCCGTGGACGCCGGCCTCCCAGCCGGTAGCGATGCCACCCGAGTAGGTCTCGCCGCCGAAGCCGTGGCCGCCGACGGACTGGAAGTTCGCACAGGAGTTCGAGCAGGCACCACAGCGAATGCAGTACAGCGTCTCCCGGAGCTGGTCGTCCTCGCGCATGTCCATGCGGCCGTTATCGAGCAAGACGAGGTGGAACTCGCGGTCCGGGTCTCCGATTGGACCCGCCGCTCCCCCGCCCCCGCCAGCCGTAATCGGCTCGTCCGGCGAATCGAACTCCAGCGTCGGGGAGTCCGTCGGCGGCGTGAGCATCGTCACGTACTGGGAGATCGGCTGGCCCGTCGCGCTCTTGGCGATGAGATCGACGAACGGCTCGAGGTCCGACAGCGTCGGAATCAGCTTCTCGACGCCCGCGATCGCGACGTGCGTGTCGGGTGTGACCGCACACTTGCGGGCGTTGCCCTCGTTCGTGACCAGCGTGATCGTCCCGCTGTCGGCGACGACGAAGTTCGCGCCGGTGATTCCGACGTCGGCGTCCGTGATGATCTCGCCGAGGTGGTCACGCGCGAAGCGGGTCAGCTCTTCGGCCGTCTCGAAGGGCTCGTCGGGATCGAACCGCTCGTTGAACAGGTCGGCGATCTCCGCTCGAGAGAGGTGCATCGCCGGGCCGACGATGTGGGAGGGAGTGTCGTCGGCGACCTGCAGGACCCACTCGCCGAGGTCGGTTTCCGTGACGTCGATCCCGTCGGCCTCGAGCGCGTCGTTGAGGTCGATCTCCTCGGTCGTCATGGACTTCGATTTGACGACCGACGGCTCGTCCGCAGCGTCCGTCGACCCGTTTTGCTCGACCACGTCGGCCACGTACGCGTTCGCGTCCGCGGCGTCGTCAGCGACGTAGACGGTGCCACCGTTTGCCTCGACCGCCTCGCGGACGGTCTCGATCAGTTCGGGGAGATCGTCGATGGCGTCTTCCTTGATCGCTCGCGCGTCGGTTCGTAACGCCTCGAGGTCGTCGGTCACGTCGTAGACGTCACCGCGGCGCGCGTTCGAGGCACTCGTCTGCGCGTGGATCGCGTCGCCTTCGGTCTCGAGGAGGTGTCGGATCCGATCGGCCTGCTGGGAGCGCGTGCGCTGTGCCATCTATCGATCCTCCAGGACGATCACGCGGACGGTACCCGGGCCGTGGACGCCGTGGACGAGATCCCCCATGTCGGCCGTCGCACTTCGGCCGGTCGCGAAGACGACGCTCTCCCGGCCGGCGTCGAACCCGTCGGCGAGACGGGTGAAGCCGGCACTCAGATCCGGGACGACGTCGCTTTCGGCGACGACCGCGACGTGCCGGTCCGGATAGAGACTGATCGGTTCAGCACCGTCGGCGGTCGATTCGATGGCGACCGTTCCGTACTCCGCGATCGCGAAGCCAACCGGCGTAACGCCCGTCCGGGCTGCCTCGAGTTCGGCAGTCGTCGGCCCGGTCGTCACGTCGTCGGGAAGCGAGACGCCCTCGAAGGGGAGCGGCGCACCGACGGCCGGCTCCTCGACGATCGTTTCGATCCGCTCGGTCGCATCGGCAGCCGAAACGCGCTCGAGTTCGACGTCGAGTCCCTCGAGTGCGCGTTCGAACCGACCGACAGTGTCGACTGTCATCGTCCCACAGGTAGGGGTGAACGGCCAAGATACTGACGGTCGATTCGCTCACCTACCCGTGGAACGGGACGGTCTAGGGGCCCGTCGATCGACACGCCGGCAGTGGAGACGGCGAGCGGTCCGGTCGTTCCCACGCCCCTCACTCGTCGCCGACGTCGTCGCGAGCCAGCCCATCGAGATAGTGCTCGAGTTGCGTCCGAACGCCCGCGATCCACTCGTCGTCGTCGGTCGTACTGCCGAGGAGAAGCGCCCCCTCGATACAGAGGTAGAGCATCCCGGCGACGGCGTCGGGGTCGACCTCGCGAACGGTTCCCTCCTCGATACCCGCTTCGATCAGGGCGGCGAGTCGATTCCGGGCCATTCGATCGAAGGAATCGAAGTGTTCCCGATAGGCGGGATCGTGAACCGCTTGGGTTCGCAACTCGAGGATGACGCGATCGATCGTCTTCGAGGCGTAGTCCTCGAGTCGATCACCGTCGGCCGTCTCCCCCAGAACAGCGAGATCGAGGAGTCGAGCGAGACTCTCGAGGGCGTTTTCCCCGGTCTCGAAGACGAGTTCGTCGGCGTACGTCACGAGCAGCGAGTTGGCGAACTCGAGTAACAGCTCGTCTTTGCTCTCGAAGTGGTGGTAGATGGTCGACTTGCTCACCGACGCTTCGTCGGCGACGCGGCTGATCGAGAGGTCGGCGTAGCCGTCTTCCTCGAGCGTCCGGTAGGTGGCCGCGAAGATCGCTTCCTTCCCGCCGACCGACTCGTCGAACGGTGTCACTCCCTGATCCATCCTGACCGACTGTTCGGTCGACCGGTACAATAAGGCCGCGGCCTCGCCGTCCCGTTTCGACGTGGGAACGAACCCCCATCTTTTTCTACCCGACCGAACGTTCGGTTTATTATGATACCGAACGTTCGGTTGGTGGCGTGGTCACGATGAGCGTCGAGACGATTGCAGCAGCGATCACGGAGAATCGACGGGTCGTTCTCGTCGCGATACTGTTGCTCACGGCCGGGTTCGGTGCCGGAGCTACCACGCTCGAGGAGGACACTGCGATGGACGAGTTCCGGACCGAGTCCGACGAACGCGAGACGCTCGAGTACATCGACGAAAACTTCGCGACGCGCGGTGGTGAGACGACGACGGCCCACGTGGTCGTCGAAGCGGACGAGGACAGCGGGAACGTCCTCGAGCGCGAGTCCCTCGTCTCCGTCCTCGAGTTTCAGCGGGCGCTCCACGAGGACGACCGCGTTTCGCGGACGCTGGTCGACGACGACCCGATCGGCAGCGTTCCGAGCGCGATCGCAACGACGGCGATCCACGAGGACCGTGCAAGGGAACTCGAGTCGCGGGCCGCCGAGTTGAACGCGACCGAAGCGAAACTCGCTGGAGCGCTCGAGCGCCTCGAAGCCGATCCGGACGCTGCCATCGAAGCCGAGTTCGAGACCGTCGACGAACGGACGCCGGTCGAACTCACCGACGACCACGCCGACACGTTCGAGACGGCCGCCCGGCGGCTGCGTCGAGCCGAGACGGAGTCCGAGCGGGAGACGGCGTATCGACGGGGAACGCGTGGCGTCCTCGGCGACGAGTACGATTCCCTCGCGGCGGATCGGGCGGCTCTCGACGACGGGCTCGAGCCGTCGCTCACGGCCCAGATCGATCACGTGGAGTCGATGAGCGACGACGAACTCGCGGCGACGATCGAACGGGTACTCGGCGCGGACGAAGGTCGCGACGAGTTGTTCGCGCTCATGCCGACCGCGTACGACCCCGGCGAGCCCACGGCGTCGGGAACGATCGTCGCCGTCGTCCAGGATACCGAGGGCGAGTACGTCGCCGTGGACAGCGCCCCGGCATCGATCGTCACCGGCCAGCAAGCGATCGACGAAATCGGCGAGTCGGAACTCGAGGGATCGGCGTCCGTGTTCGGCAACGGTATGACCGCGGACGAGATCGAATCGGCGGCTCCGGACAGCCTCGCCGTCGTGGGTCCGCTGGCGTTCGCGTTCGTCCTCGTGGTCCTGTCGATCGCTTACCGGGATCCGATCGACGTCGTCGTCGGACTCGTCGGCATCGTGCTCGTCCTCGTCTGGACGTTCGGCACGATGGGCTGGCTCGGTATCGATTTCGCCCTCGTATTCGTCCCGGTTCCCGTACTCCTGATCGCGTTGTCGATCGACTACGCGATCCACCTCCTCATGCGGTATCGGGAGGAACGAACCGACGGCACGCTCGACGCCGACGCCGGGATGGCCGCCGGCCTCGCCGGCGTCGGTGTCGCACTCGTCACCGTGACGCTGACCACGGCGGTCGGCTTCCTCTCGAACGTCGTGGGCCCGATCGGTCCGCTTCGGGAGTTCGGCATCGTCTGTGCTATCGGGATCGTCGCCGCGCTCGCGGTGTTCGGTCTGTTCGTCCCAGCCGTAACCGTCTCGATCGACAACTTCCTCGAGACACGAGGAATCGACCGTCGCCGAGGCGCTCTCGGGACGGGCGATCGGCTCCGTCCAGTACTCGTGATCGGAAAGCGGATCGCCCATCGGGCACCGTTGGCGCTTCTCGTCGTCGCAGTCGTCCTCAGTGCGGGCGGTGCCTACGGCGGGACGCAGGTCGACACCAGCTTCGACACGGCCGCGTTCCTGCCCGAAGAACCCGAGTGGACCCACGAACTTCCCGATTCGGTGGCCCCCCGTACGTACACTGCGGCTGCGACGATCGAAACCCTCAACGAGGAGTTCGTCCGTCAGGACAGGCGCGCACAGATACTCGTCGCGGGCGAGATCACCGACTCGGAGACGTTACAACGGGTCGATACCGCCGGACGGGAGGCGACGACGAGCGAGACCGTCGCACGACTCCCGAACGATGCCCCCGCCATCCGGAGCCCGGTTACCGCGATGGAATCGGTCGCCGCGACGAACGAATCGTTCAACGAGACGTTCCACGATGCGGATACGGACGGAGACGGGGTTCCCGACTCGAGACTGGCACCCCTCTACGACGAGTTCTTCGCCGCCGATTCCGCGACCGCCGAAACGGTCATCCACCGGACCGACGAGGGCGAGTACGAGGCACTTCGACTGATCGTCACGGCCGCCGGCGACGCCTCCAGCGAGGCGGTGACGACGGAAACGCGAGCCGCCGCGACGGCTGTCGACGGTGACGGGGTGACTGCCGCCGTCACCGGGCAGGGAACCGTACTGAACTATCAGACGGAACGGGCCATCGTCGAAACGATCGTCACGAGCCTGCTCGCTACGCTCGCCGTCGTCGGCTGTCTGCTGGTGGTCGTCTCCCGCCGGACGGCGGGATCGGCCACGCTCGGGCTCGTCACACTGATTCCCGTCCTCCTGACCCTCTGTTGGGTCCTCGGGACGATGTGGCTACTCGAGATCCCCTTCAACTACATCACCGGCACGATCGCGAGTCTCACGATCGGGCTCGGAATCGACTACAGCGTCCACGTGAGCGAACGGTACCACCGGGAACTCGAGCGGGGCGGGACGATCGGTGACGCCCTCGAACGGACGGTAACCGGGACTGGCGGTGCGTTGCTGGGGAGCGCGGCGACCACGGCCGGCGGATTCGGCATCCTCGGGTTCGCCTTTCTCCCCTCGCTGCAGTACTTCGGGCTCATCGCGGCGATCTCGATCGGATACGCGCTCGTCGCGAGCGTGATCGTCCTCCCGACGCTCCTCGTCTACTGGACGCGGTTCGCCGCTCCCGATCGGGACCCGTCGGGACCCGAACGGGCGTCACAGCCCGCCGCAACGTCGACCGCCGAGGACGACTGACGGCACCGAACCGTTGCGACGCCCGACACCGCTCCTGAACGTACCTATCGAACACCATCCCGCGACGACTCGATCGCGTCTCGACGTCCGTCGCCACCGGGAACGGCGTCTCGAGTACGATCGGTGTGAATCGTTTCGTTCGGCAGTATACCGGCGACCGGTGGAACGATCCCTACGGCTACTCGACCGTTGTATTTACGCCGTAGATATCGGATCGTATTGTGTGAGCTACATTGAGTGGGTCGGCAAAGGTGGCGTGTGGTTTCATGACGGAAACAGAACTCGGCACTCACGAGTGGTGGGAGTCGTACAAGGAGACGGTAAACAGCGATCCCGAAATGAACGTCAGGGGACACGGCAAGTTCTCCGAGAACTTCTACGTCGATATGGGCGACGAGCGCGTCCTCCTCGAGATGGACGACGGCGAGATCGAAACCTTCGTGCCCAACCCGACGATGAACCACCAGTGGTCGTTCGGCGTCGAAGGCGACCGCGAGACCTGGGAGGAGTTCGTCCGGGAGACGCCACCCGCGTTCAACCACGAGATCATCGCGTCACACTATCGAACGACGGTTCGCAACGAGGACGGCCACCTCGAGTTGACCGGTGACAACAAGAAGATCTTCCAGCATCTGCGCGCGTTCCAGCGAACGCTCGATCTGATGCGGGTCGCACACAACGACGGGGGAAGCTGAGATGGCCGAGACCTACCAGCAAGGTGACGTCGAACCGATCGACGGGTCGTACGTCCACGTCGACGTCGGGGGCGTCGATCACCGGATCTATTTCGAGGAGAACGGGCCCGAGGATGGTATCCCGTTGCTCTGTCAGCACACGGCCGGCAACAACTGCCAGGAGTGGCGTCACCTCCTGACGAACGAGGACGTCACGGAGGAGTTCCGCGTCATCGCTCACGATTTGCCGTATCACGGCAAGTCGGTCCCCCCGACCACCCAGGAGTGGTGGACCGACGACTACACCATGACCGCCGAGCGGTTCACCGAGACGCTCGTGAACCTCGCCGACGCCCTCGAGCTCGAAGACCCGATTTACATGGGCTCGAGTATGGGCGGCAACATCGCCCTCGAACTGGCCGACTGGTACCCCGAGCGATTCCGGGCGCTAATCGGCCTCGAGTGCGGTGCCCACAGCCCCGGGTTCTACATCGACTGGCTCGACCATCCAGAAGTGAACACGACGGAGGTCAACGCCTACGCCTGTTGGGGATTGATGGCTCCCCAGAGCCCCGAAGGGACCCGCCGAGAGACGATGTATCTCTACGAACAGGGTGCGACGGGCGTGTTCAAGGGCGATCTCTACTACTACTCCGTCGATCACGACTACCGCGACAAGCTCGACCAGGTCAACGCCGACGAGTGTCCCCTCTACATCGCCAACGGCGAGTACGACTATCTGACTACACCCGAAGACGGTCGGCAGACCGCAGCGGGGATCGGCGAGGGCGCGACCGCGATCGAGTTCGCCGAGATCGGGCACTTCCCGATGAGCGAACACCCGGAACTGTTCAACGCGTACATTCAGGAGGTCCTCGCCGACGTCACCGGCGACCGGGACGAGGAGCTTCCGGACGTCCTCGAGCCAGACGACGTCGGCATCGAACTCCACCAGCAGGGGCCAGCACGCGAGAAGCCTGCCGAATAGTCGCTTCCGACCCGTTTTTCGATCGATTCCCGTCTTGGCCGCCCGTCGGTGGCCTCACTTCGGGATCCCTTTTTCGACGCTGTCGAGCGGCGGACCGAGCAGCCGGTCGAACACAAGACTGATACTACCTGTTGGTAGTTATCATGCGACAACGTTCATGCCAGGAACGACATCCAAACCGGATCGGTACGCCGAGCACCAGACGAAGGAGGGAACCGTCCGCATCTTCGATCGGAGAAACGATGCGGCCTGGATCGAATCGGATACGACGCTATCGATCGCCTGGCAGACCTGAGAACACGGAGCCGCGATAACAGTCGTTCCACGTCGGTGGACACGCTCGCGAACCGGTAGTACAACTACCCACACAGTCCGTCGATTCCGGTCCGTCCGGCCGAAAAAACGAGCGTGATGGAGAGGGTTCCCACCCTCGCCCATCGATTCGTGCGTTCGTCGTCCGATACCGTTGGACTCCCATCGTCGCCAGTGAGTGTCCGTACTACACTGTCGGTCGTGGCAGGTCCGGGGCTGACCTCACGGAGCGAGACCCGATTGCGCGGCGCTACCGGCGTCCGCGATCAGTTCCGCAGCGTCGGTCTCTTCACCGTCCTCGATCGTGACGGACGCACCATCGTACTCGACGTCGAGCATTTCGGTCCGCCACAGGTAGCCATCGTCTTCGACGATGACCGACTGGACGCCCGAGGCGTCCGACTCGAACTCGAACGTCGCATCGTCACCGGCACCATCGACGACTTCGAATTCGGCCGTGAAGGCGTCGACCGGTGTGTCGTCCTGTCGCGGTGGCGCCCAGTTCGGGGCAATGATCAAGAGCCCCTCGTTCTCGATATCGATGACCTGCCAGTGTGGGCGATCGATATCCTCGAGTTCGAGGGCGTCGGAGTCGTACCGGACGACGAGCGTGTGCGCGCTGATCTTCGTCGTGTTATCAGTTGCGGACTCGATGTCGGTGTCGACGGTGACGGTCTCGCCGACCGCAGCGCTGTCCTCGTCGATATCCGCGTCGACGATGACATCGACGTCGCTCTCGTCGTCCGTTTCGGTGAGCGTCACGTCGACGGTGACGGTCGTGTCGGCGTCGACGCTCACGGTTTCGCTTGCGTCCTCGTAGCCGTCGGCGGTAATCTCGAGGGTGTACTCGCCGTCCTCGAGCTCGAGTTCGTAGCTGCCGTCGTCGGCAGTCGTCACCGTCTCGTCGTCAGCGCTGATAGTTGCGTCAGCGATCGGTTCGCCGTCCTCGTCGGTGACGGTCCCCGTGACCGTTCCGACACTCGGGGCCGGGTCGCTCCCGCCATCGTCCCCCTCGAGGGAGACGTCGACGGTCGTGGTCCCATCGGCGTCGACGGTGACGGTCTCGCTCGTGCTTTCGTACTCGTCGGCACTGACTTCGAGGGTGTACTCGCCTTCCTCGAGATCGATCGCATAGCTCCCGTTGTCATCGGTCGTCGTCTGCTCGTCGCCGACGGTGACGGTCGCGTTGGCGATCGGCTCGCTATCCGTATCGCTGACGGTTCCCTCGATGGTGCCGACGGTCGGCGTCGGATCGTCGTCCTCGAGTGCCTCGAGTTGGTCGGCCGCGCTATTCAGGTTGGGCTGGATATCGTTTTCGACGATATCGGCGGCGTCTCGCAGCGACTGGGCCGCCGTCTCGGCGAGTCCGCCCTGTGCTTCGAGGTCATCCGCAACATCGCGTGCGTCGGCCGGCGACTGAACCTCCTCAGGGTCGATGTCGGCGATGCCGCCCTGGTTGATCACTGCGACGACTCGATCGAAGATTGCGGCTTCGCGGTCGTCAGCATCCGCTCGGAGCCGATCGGCTTCCTCCGTGGCTTCCGAGACGGTTTCGGCTTCGACCGGATCGACCTGTTCGACGTTCTCGACGTCGGCACCGACGAGTCCAGCCTTCTGCTGGAGTTCGTCGTTGAACGAGCCGATCGCATCGTTCGCGGTCGCGATCTCGTTTTCGTTGACGCTCTCGACGGTCTCGGCGACTTCCGAACCCTCGTCCGACTCGTCCTCGAGGGAGACATCGACGGTCACGGTCGAGTCGGCCTCGACCGTGACGTTCGCCGTGGCGTTCTCGTAGCCCTCTGCCGAGACGGTGAGTGCGTACTCACCGCTCTCGAGTTCGAGCGCGTAGGAGCCGTCGTCGGCGGTCGTCGTCTGCTCGCCGCCGACGGTCACGATTGCGTTAGCGATCGCTTCGCCGTCCGTATCGGTGACGGTTCCGTTGACCGTTCCGACGGACGGGGCCGGTTCGCTCCCGTCATCTTCCTCGAGGGAGACGTCGACGGTCACGGTCGAGTCAGCCTCGACCGTGACGTTCTCGCTGGCGTCCTCGTAGCCCTCTGCCGAGACGGTGAGTGCGTACTCGCCGCTCTCGAGTTCGAGTGCGTAGGAGCCGTCGTCGGCAGTCGTCGTCTGTTCGTCGCCGACGACGACAGTCGCGTTGGCGATCGACTCGCCGTCGGCATCAGTGACGGTTCCCTCGAGGGTGCCGACAGTCGGCGTCGGCTCGTCGTCCTCGAGTGCCTCGAGTTGGTCGGCCGCACCGTTCAGGTTGGGCTGGATGTCGTTTTCGACGAGGTCGGCGGCGTCTCGCAGCGACTGGGCCGCCGTCTCGGCGAGTCCGCCCTGTGCTTCGAGGTCATCCGCAACATCGCGTGCGTCGGCCGGTGATTGGACTTCCTCGGGGTCGACGTCGGCGATGCCGCCCTGGTTGATCACTGCGACGACTCGATCGAAAATCGCAGCCTGTCGGTCGTCAGCGTCGGTCCGGAGGCGATCGGCTTCCGCCTGGGCCTCCGAGACGGTTTCAGCCTCGACCGGGTCGACCTGTTCGACGTTCTCGACGTCGGCTCCGACGAGTCCAGCCTTCTGCTGGAGCTTGTCGTTGAACGAGCCGATCGCGTCGTTGGCGGTCGCGATTTCGTTTTCGTTGACGCTCTCGACGGTCTCGGCGACCTCGGATCCCTCGTCCGACTCGTCCTCGAGGGAGACATCGACGGTCGCAGTCGAATCAGCCTCGACCGTGACGTTCGCCGTGGCGTTCTCGTAGCCGCCGGCAGTGATCTCGAGGGTGTACTCGCCCTCCTCGAGGTCGATCACATAGCTCCCGTTGTCGTCGGTCGTCGTCTGCTCGTCGCCGACGGTGACGGTCGCGTTGGCGATCGGTTCGCCGTCCTCGTCGGTGACGGTTCCCTCGAGGGTGCCGACAGTCGGCGTCGGCTCGTCGTCTTCGAGTGCCTCGAGTTGGTCAGCCGCACCGTTCAGGTCGGGCTGGATGTCGTTTTCGACGAGGTCGGCAGCGTCTCGCAGCGACTGGGCTGCCGTCTCGGCGAGTCCGCCCTGTGCTTCGAGGTCGTCGGCGACATCGCGTGCGTCGGCCGGCGATTGGACTTCCTCGGGGTCGACGTCGGCGATGCCGCCCTGGTTGATCACTGCAACGACTCGATCGAAAATCGCAGCCTGTCGGTCGTCAGCGTCGGCTCGGAGACGATCGGCTTCCGCCTGGGCCTCCGAGACGGTCTGGGCGTCGACCGGATCGACCTGTTCGACGTTCTCGACGTCGGCCCCGACGAGTCCAGCCTTCTGCTGGAGCTGGTCGTTGAACGAGCCGATCGCGTCGTTCGCAGCCGCAATCTCGTTGTTGTTAACGCTTTCGACGACTTCCGCAACCGACCCCGATCCCTCGTCCGAGTCGTCCTCGAGAGAGATATCGACGGTCACAGTCGAGTCGGCCTCGACCGTGACGTTCGCCGTGGCGTTCTCGTAGCCGTCGGCAGTGATCTCGAGGGTGTAGTCGCCTTCCTCGAGTTCGAGCGCGTAGGAGCCGTCGTCGGCGGTCGTCGTCTGCTCGTCGCCGACGGTCACGGTCGCGTTCGCGATCGCTTCGCCATCGGCGTCGGTGACGGTTCCCGCGAGCGTTCCGACGGTCGGCTCGAGTTTCTCGAGCGTCACGTCGACAGTGTTCGTCTCGTCGGCCTCGACTGTCACGACTTCGCTGACGTTCTGGTATCCCTCGGCCGAAATCGTGACCGTGTGGTTACCTGGCTCGAGTTCGAGTTCGTAGGAGCCGTCGTCGGCAGTCGTCGTCTCCAGACCTTCGGCGGTCACGGTCGCGTTGACGATCGGCTCGCCGGCGGCGTCGGTGATGGTTCCGGCGACCGTCCCGACGGAGGGCTCGACGTCTTCCTCGTCGACGGTGATATCGAGGATGGTCGTCTCGCCGGAGACGACGGTCACGGTTTCGCTGGTGTCTCCGTACCCCTCAGAACTGACTTCGAGGGTGTACTCGTCCAGTCCCTGTTCGAGGACGTAACTGCCATCGTCGGCGCTCGTCGTCTGCTTGTCACCGACGGTGATTGGCACGTCGCCGACCGGCTCGCCGGCGGCGTTGGTGACAGTCCCGTCGACTGTCCCGACGGTTGGCCGGATCTCGAATTCGTAGAAGCCGTCGTCGTCGGTCGTCGTCTGCTTGTCGTCGATACTGACAGTCGCGCCGGCGATCGGTTCGCCGTCCTCGTCGGTGACGGTTCCTTCGACTGTGCCGACAGCCGAGTCGGTATCGTCGGATCGCACCAGCGAGACGTCGACGGTCACAGTCGAGTTCTCCTCGACCGTGACGTTCTCCGTGGCATCCTCGTAGCCCTCTGCCGAGACGGTGAGTTCGTACTCACCGCTCTCGAGTTCGAGTGCGTAGGAGCCGTCGTCGGCGGTCGTCGTCTGCTCGTCGCCGACGGCCACAGTGGCGTTGGCGACCGGCTCGCCATCCGTATCGGTGACGGTTCCCTCGAGAGTGCCGACAGTCGGCGTCTGCTCGTCGTCTTCGAGTGCCTCGAGCTGGTCGGCCGCACCGTTCAGGTTGGGTTGGATATCGGTTTCGACGATATCGGCAGCGTCTCGCAACGACTGGGCCGCCGTCTCGGCGAGTCCGCCCTGTGCTTCGAGGTCGTCGGCGACGTCGCGTGCGTCGGCCGGCGACTGAACTTCCTCGGGGTCGACATCGGCGATGTCGCCCTGGTTGATCACTGCGACGACTCGATCGAAAATCGCAGCCTGTCGGTCGTCAGCGTCGGCCCGGAGGCGATCGGCTTCCGCCTGGGCCTCCGAAACGGTCTCGGCGTCGACCGGATCGACTTCCGAAACGTTCTCGACATCGGCCCCGACGAGTCCAGCCTTCTGCTGGAGTTCGTCGTTGAACGAGCCGATCGCGTCGTTCGCGGTCGCGACCTCGTTTTCGTTAACGCTTTCGACTGTCTCGGCAACCTCCGAACCCTTCTCGGAGTCGTCTGCCTCGAGGGTGAGGTCGACGGTCGTAGTCGAGTTAGTTTCGATCGTGACGTTCTCGCTGGCGTCCTCGTAGCCCTCTGCCGAGACGGAGAGTTCGTACTCACCGCTCTCGAGTTCGAGCGCGTAGGAGCCGTCGTCGGCGGTCGTCGTCTGCTCGTCGCCGACGGTGACGGTCGCGTTGGCGATCGGTTCGCCGTCCTCGTCGGTGACGGTTCCCTCGAGGGTGCCGACAGTCGGCGTCGGCTCGTCGTCTTCGAGTGCCTCGAGTTGGTCGGCTGCACCGTTCAGGTTGGGTTGGATATCGGTTTCGACGATATCGGCGGCGTCTCGCAGCGACTGGGCCGCCGTCTCGGCGAGTCCACCCTGTTCTTCGAGGTCGTCGGCGACATCGCGTGCGTCGGCTGGCGACTGGACCTCCTCGGGGTCGACGTCGGCGATGCCGCCCTGGTTGATCACTGCGACGACTCGATCGAAAATCGCAGCCTGTCGGTCGTCAGCGCCGGCTCGGAGGCGATCGGCTTCCGCTTGCGCCTCCGAGACGCTCTCGGCCTCGACCGGATCGACCTGTTCGACGTTCTCGACGTCGGCACCGACGAGTCCAGCCTTCTGCTGGAGTTCGTCGTTGAACGAGCCGATCGCGTCGTTCGCGGTCGCGACCTCGTTTTCGTTGACGCTCTCGACGGTCGTGGCGACCTCGTCCGATCCCTCATCCGAGTCGTCTTCGTCGCCCTCGTCCCCGTCGTCGTCCGTGGCCTCGAGGGCTACGTCGACTGTCGCGGTCGAATCGGCCTCGACCGAGACGTTCTCGCTGGCGTCCTCGTAGCCATCGGCAGTGATCTCGAGGGTGTACTCACCGCTCTCGAGTTCGAGCGCGTAGCTGCCGTCGTCGGCGGTCGTCGTCTGCTCGTCGCCGACGGCCACAGTGGCGTTGGCGACCGGCTCGCCATCCGTATCGGTGACGGTCCCTTCGACCGTCCCGACCGCCGGCTCGGGCTCCTCGAGTGCCTCGAGTTGGTCGGCCGCGCTATTCAGGTTGGGTTGGATATCGGTTTCGACGATATCGGCGGCGTCTCGCAGCGACTGGGCCGCCGTCTCGGCGAGTCCGCCCTGTGCTTCGAGGTCGTCGGCGACATCGCGTGCGTCGGCTGGCGACTGAACCTCCTCGGGGTCGACGTCGGCGATGCCGCCCTGGTTGATCACTGCGACGACTCGATCGAAAATCGCAGCCTGTCGGTCGTCAGCGTCGGTCCGGAGGCGATCGACTTCCGCCTGGGCCTCCGAGACGCTCTCGGCCTCGACCGGGTCGACCTGTTCGACGTTCTCGACGTCGGCACCGACGAGTCCAGCCTTCTGCTGGAGTTCGTCGTTGAACGACGTGATCGCGTCGTTTGCGGTCGCGATCTCGTTGTCGTTGACGCTTTCGACGACCTGTGAGGGGTCGTCGTTCTGTACTTGAATTCGTTCGGTGGCCGGTACTGCACCGCTACTCATCCCTGCGGCCCCGATAGGGGCAGCGACGAGCGATAAAACCACCAGGGCAGCAAGTAGTGTTGCCCGGATATGTCTGTCTGTCATGGCTATCACGCCGTCTGGGGAGTCAACGACATCCTGATTGTATTTTTGCCCGTATATGACTGTAACTTTTAATTAGGAACGAGTAACAGGCAGTAAGTGATCTCCGCGAAGGAAGCGCTGTCGGCTCTGGAGGGATGTCGATCGAAAGCCACCGAAAACCGGGTGCTGAGGCGTCGGCGTACAGTATCGGAGCCACTGGAACGATTCTCACACTGACCGCAACACCGTCATGTGGCCAGGCATACAGGGCTTACAGTGGCTACTATACCAGTCTCGCTGTGTCTCGATCGTGGTGACGGGGTAGCTGAACGGGTCTCGAGACGGGAGACCGTCCAAGAGGGTGCCAGCAAGGGAGGGGTCCAAGCGCCAAAGAGAAAGGGATTAAGAGCCTCTGGACGGAATCGTCTCGTATGGCAATCAAACCGGCCTACGTCAAGAAGACCGGAACGCTCCTCTTAGAGCGGTATCCGGAAGCGTTCACGACCGATTTCGAGCAGAACAAAGAAAGCGTCACGAAACTCACGAACGTCGAGTCCAAGGGCGTCCGCAACCGTATCGCGGGCTACGTGACCCGAAAGAAAGGCGCTGAAGTTCCCGCGTAAGTCGTTCTTGAGGACGCCACACGTTACTTCGGGCGGACACGAGCAACTGTAGCCAGCGCTGCGCTCGTAGCCACGGCGACGCCATCGAACGGGTTCTCGAGGAGGAGTGATCGTACAGAGGAGTCGGCGAGCCGTTATTCGTCGAAGCCGGGTTCCATGTAGAGTGCGGCGACGAACGCGACGAGAGCGATCCCGAACGCGAAGAGGAGGCCGACAAGACCGGTCAAGATGGACAGTTCCATGCCGATACCCGGCAGTGCCGAATCGTTGTATCCCGTCCAGGCGAAGACGATTCCGAGCAGCGCCGCGACGGCACCGAGTGCCGCTGCACCCACGCTAAACCGCGTCTCGAGCAGTCCTCGATCGCTCGTACTCGCGGTCGAACTCGTCATCGGGACCACCTCTGGCCGGCGACCTCGCGTCGATCCTGTCGATAGTGCATCGGTCTCTAGGTGCCACTCCCGTTTCTTAATAGCTTCTATCCGTTCAGCGGACGCTGGCAGCAGCCGTCGCCGGTGGCGAACGACGCTGTCGCTAGACCGGCGGCGAGGAGCCGACGGCGCGGTCTTCGCCGATTGACACCTGCTACCGAAAACCCAAACGGTTTTGCGGACACAACTCGGAGTGGCGGAAAATGGCAGTACGAGTAGGCGTACTCGGTGCGACTGGCGCTGTTGGACAGCGATTGATTCAACTGCTCGATCCCCATCCGGAGTTCGAGATCGCCGCACTCACCGCGAGCGACGCCAGTGCCGGTAAGACGTATCGACAGGCCGCGAAGTGGCGCGTCGACAGCCCGATCCCGACGGACGTTGCGGAGATGACAGTCACGGCGACCGATCCCGACGAGGTTCCCAGCGACATCGACATGCTGTTTTCCTCGCTCCCCTCGAGCGTCGGCGCGGACGTCGAGCCTGCTTTCTGTGACGCGGGCTACGTCGTCTCCTCGAACTTCTCGAACGGTCGGATGGACGACGACATCCCACTCGTGATTCCAGAGGTCAACGCCGATCACCTCGATCTGCTCGAGGTCCAGCGCGACGAACGCGGCTGGGACGGCGCGATGGTCAAGAACCCCAACTGCTCGACGATCACCTTCGTCCCGACGCTCGCCGCCCTGACCGACTTCGGCCTCGAGAAGGTTCACGTCTCGACGCTGCAGGCGGTCTCCGGCGCGGGCTACGACGGCGTCACCTCGATGGAGATCATCGACAACGCCATCCCCTACATCGGCGGCGAGGAGGACAAACTCGAGACCGAATCCCGCAAGCTACTCGGCGAGTTCGACGGTGCCGAGTTGTCGCACAACGGCATGGACGTCGCGGCCTCCTGTAACCGCATCCCGACGATCGACGGCCACCTCGAGAACGTCTGGGTCGAGACCGAGGAGGAACTGACCACGGACGCAGCCGCCGAGGCCATGCGGGAGTACCCCTCGCTCGACCTGCGTTCCTCGCCCGACCCGCTCATCCACGTCTTCGAGGAGCCCGATCGGCCACAGCCACGGATGGACCGCACGCTGGGTGACGGGATGGCAATCGCCGCGGGCGGCCTCCAGGCGTCGCCCTTCGGCCTGCAGTACAACTGTCTGGCCCACAACACGATCCGCGGTGCCGCCGGTGCGAGCGTGCTCAACGGCGAACTCCTGCTCGAGAAGGGCTATCTCTGAGGACGACGTCTGCTCGAGAAGGGCGATCACTGCGGACAGCGGGCGATTCCTTCGGATCGATCGACTCCTCCGTTCGGGTCCGGTTCGAGACGGGCACCACGCCGAGCGGTCACGGTGTCTGTTCACTTGCAAGGGGTAAGTACGTACGACCGCCGATGCTATATGGGAAGTACTCGACGGACGGCAAGCCACACGTTCGGGACGTATGACTCGGCCGCCCGGACAGCCGATCAGCTATTCGGACCGTCGACAGCGCGTGAGAGTACTATGGTCCTCATCGTTGAATTCGAAATCGAGACGCCGATCCTCCGAGAGACCGTCGAGACCGTCTCGAGGATCGACGTCGAAGAGATCTACCAGTCCGAAACGGGTGAAACGAAGCTCATCTGCTGGGTCTACGGGGACGACCTCGAGCAGGTCGACGGGACGCTGGCCGACGACGATACCGTACGGGAATGGACCCTGCTCGAGGAACCGGACGATCGGCGTCTCTACAGCGTCACGCTTTCCGAGCGCGGAGAAGAGCATCTGACCTATCCCACGGCGGCGGCGTACGATATCGGCTACCGCGAGATCACCGTCACGGGGGAGACACGGATCCGTGCCCGCGTCCCGACGCGGGAGGCGCTGTTCGCGTATCGCGATCGCTGTCTCGAGAAGGGGATTCCGTTTCGGATCCAACGAATCTTTCAGGAATCGGACCAGGCCCGAGAGCGATACGGGGTCAGCGATAGACAGCAGGAAGCACTCCTCATCGCCCTCGAGGAGGGGTACTTCGATGTCCCACGAGAGACGACGTTGTCCGCGGTTGCCGGACAGCTCGATATTTCGGATCAGGCACTCTCGGCGCGTCTCCGACGGGGACAGGCCAACCTACTCCGGAATACGCTCGGAAGTTCTCCCCCCGACTTAAACCGTTGACGCTCCAATCGGGGTTGTTTCCCCCGTCACACCGGTATGACGAGTATGGAAACCGACACCGCAGCCGACGGGACGCAACTGCACACCGTTGATCACACCTACCGGGCCGACCCGGACCAGCCGCTCAGCGAAGCGGTCCTCGCGGCGATCGCATCGGAATCCGAACTGGACGCGCTCGAACTCGCGGACGAATTCGGCCCGCTGTACGACGTGGTCGATCCGACCGCACTGGACTCGCTCTTTCAGTCGGGCCCGAAGACGGAACGGTCCGTCGGCACCGTCACGTTCGAGTACGCTACCTATCGGGTAACGGTCGATCAGGACGGCGACGTAGTACTCGAAGACCGAGCATAACGGACGGAACTCGGGACGACTGCTCCGCTACTCTTCCTCGTTTCGCGGCAGCGCGATTACCGGAACCGAGGCGTTTTTCACCAGCCGGCGAGCCACGTCCCCGGTGAGCAGTTCCACGAACCGATTCCCGTCACGGGGCTCGAAGACGACGGCGTCGACGTTCCGTTCGACCGCCGCCTCGAAGATCGTCTCGACGACGTCGGTGCCAAAGAGGATCGCCGTTTCGACGGCTCCGGCCCGCTCTTCGAGGGGGCCGCGGGCACGGTCGAAGATCTCCCGTGCGTATTCCTCGCGCTGTTCGACCGAGGCCTTGTCGGGCGCGCCGCCGGCTTTCTCGATCACGTTGACGACGATCACCCGACTCGAGGGCTCGAGATACGGTGCGAGCGCCGCCGCCGTCCGCTCCCCGTCGTCGGGGTCGGCTGCGGGGACGAGGATCGTCCCGTCGAATGTCAGCGACACAGAACACCCCCCGCTCGAGCGCATTGATCGGCTAGTAAACGGTTCATACTCGTGATTCGCCACAGGGGATCAAAAAGGTGAGGCGGACGGCTCGAGCGAAGCGAGTGGGAACCGACCGCAGCCACGCAGATTACGATCGCGATCCGATCGGTTGATCAGGGCAGGACCTGATTTCTGAGTGACGGGGAGTCCCCGTCGTCGAACCGTCGGCGGTTCTCGGCAACGATATCGGCCAATCGATCGTAGTAGTTGGGCGTGTGGCCCGCGTTGTGGGGCGTGATCTGGACGTTCTCGAAGGTCCACAGCGGGTGCTCTTCGGGAAGGGGTTCGGGGTCGGTGACGTCCAGCGACGCGCCGCGGATCCAGTTCGATCGCAACGCCGCCACGAGCGCGTCGGTGTCGACGACCGGGCCGCGGGCGACGTTGACCAGTACCGCCTCGGGATCTATCGTGACGAGGGCCTCTCGATCGATCAGTCCGCGCGTCGTCTCCGTCAGTGGACACGCGAGTACGAGGTAGTCAGTCCGCGCGAGCGCGTCGTCGAACGCCTCGCCCTCGAAGCCGATCACCTCGTCCGTCGGCCCGCCCTTCTCGGGAGTGTATCGCACACCGATCGTGTCGACGCCGAATGGCTCGAGGCGCTCACAGACCGACTTGCCGATCGCGCCGAGGCCGACGACGGTGACCGTCGACCCCTGTAACTCGGTGGCCTTGTAGTGGCGCCACTCGCGACGGCGCTGCCGGCGCGCGCCGACGTGGAATCGTCGGGTGAATCGGAGGATCGCACCCAGAACGTGCTCGCCGATGTTCGGTCCGTGGACGCCCGAGGCGTTCGTCACCGCGACGCCGCGCTCCTCGAGTCGATCGAGGGGAAGGTGGCCGGTCCCCGCGTAGGCACACGCGAAGACCGCGAGGTTCTCGGCGGCCTCGAGCAGCTCGTCGTCGAAGGTCATGCCGGTGACGAAACGCGCGTCCCGAATCGCGTCGCGCTCCTCGGCCGGGGTTCGTGCGAGCGCGACGGTGTGATCGGGCAGTCGCTCGCGGATCGCGTCGGCGTACTGTTCGATCGGTATCCCGTGGGTCCCCTTGCGTAACACGAGCACGTCCGGCGTGTCAACTGCAGTCATGTCACACCCGTCGGCCGGTGTGATCAAAAGCGTTCGTCTTCGCCGTCAGCGCGTCGACGCTCGATCGTCGTCGCCGTTCGTCTCGAGGGGCGGTCGAAAAACCGTCGCCCGCTCGTCCGTCGAAACGCCGTAGGGCGCGTCCACGACCGAATCCGGTACGGCCGCGTCGGCCGCCGCGTAGTGGGCGCGAAGCGATGCCAGCACGGCATCCCGGACGCAGGCACGCGTCGCCGCGCCGACCTCGGTTCCGCTGCCCGAGAACGCCGCCGGCGGGCCGTCCGGATCGTGTCCGACGACGATCGCATCCGTCGTCGTGCCGGGAAAGCCCGTTTCGGCGAGGAGCGTCGCTGCCTTCGCCTCGGCCGTAACGGCGATCAGGTTCGCCAGTGCACCAGCCGCGAGCGCTCGCGTCGTCCCGACGACGACGTTGACCGTTCCTCGACCCTGCTCGAGTTGACCCTCGCTGGACGCCGGCGTCTCGGACGCCCGTTCGCTCTCCGATTCCACCGTCGTGGGTAACGCGGCCGGATTCGAAATACCGGCGGTCGCATACACCGTCACGGGACCGCGGCGAGCACCGCGAGCGTCGCCGATGTCGACGCCGGTCAGCAGCGCAGGCCCGGGCGAGTTCTCCGGGGTCTCGAACCCCGCGCGCTCGAGCCGTTCGTCGACGTAGGCCTCGAGATCCGTCCGATCCCACCCCTCGGGCACCGAGACGTTGTACGCGCAGTCGGCGACGCGACGCCCCCCGTTCCAGCCGGTCGAGAGCCACTCCGTGTTCGGTCGCGTGATTCGAAGAACGCCGTCCCGCCGAATCGCGGCATAGGCCGGGTCGGACTCAGTCATGTTCGGTTTCGCGATCGACGTCGTCGCGGTTGTGGACGCCCAGTGCCGCGAGCAACCGATCGTTGGCCGTGCGGTCCTTGACCGCGACGCGGACGTGGGAATCGAGCCCGCGGAAGGTCGTCGCGTCGCGAATCGAGACGCCGGCGGCCCGGGCGTCGTCGATCACCGTCGACACGTCGCGGTCGCCGACGTCACAGAGGAGATAGGGCGCGTCCGACGGGTGAACCTCGAATCGCTCCGCGAGTGCCTCGCGCATCCGCTCGCGCTCGTGGGTGACGCGAGCGCGGGTCTCGCGAACGAACGCGTCCTGTCGCAGGCAGTACGCGCCGACCCGCACGGCGGGCGTCCCGACCGACCACGCGCGGCGGGCCGTCGCGAGTGCGTCCCGTCGATCCCCGGTCGCGACGGCGAAACCGGCACGGAGCCCCGGCAGGCCGAACAGTTTGGTGAGCGACCGGGCGACGACGACGTGCTCGAGGTCGAGTTCGGCGGCCGACGAGCGGTCGGTAAAGCCGAGGAACGCCTCGTCGACGAGCAGCGTCGTCCCGGCGTCCCCACATCGGGTCGCAAACGCCTCGAGCGCGTCGGGATCGATCGCGTCGCCGGTCGGATTGTTCGGCGTACAGACCACGGCGAGTGCACACGCCTCGAGCACGGCGGGGCCGATCTCACACAGCTCGTCGTAGCGAACGAACCGGGGGGTCGCACCCTGGAGGCTGACTTCGCGGGCGTACTCGCCGAAGCTCGGGTACGGCACCAGCGCTTCGTCGCCCGGCTCGAGGGTACATTCCATCACGAGTCGGATCGCGGCCAGCCCGCCGGGGGTGGGAATCACCTCGGCCGGATCGCAGTCGACGAACTCGGCTGCAGCCCTGCGGTAGGCCGGATAGTCGTCGTCCGGATAGCGCCGCGACTCCTCGAGTGCGGCCGCGTAGACGTCCCCGACGCCGTCCGGGGCTCGCGGGTTGGTGTTGGCCGAGAAATCCAGCAGGTCCGGGTCCGGTTCGCCGCCATGGGGGACCCGGCTCCCGGTTCGAACGGAGTCAGGGTCCACGGCCGCCCTCCGCTGGCCCGTCGGCAGTCCGTTCGGTGGTCGGGTCGTCCTCGGGCCCGCTCTCGATTCCCAGTCGGGTACAGATCGTCTCGAGTCGATCCCTGACGGCGGCCATCTCGCCGTCGGGGACGAGCGAGAGTGCGCCGCCCATGCCGACGCCTTCCTTGGCCTCGCCGGCACAGTAGCGTTGCATCGCGACGTGGTCGCGCTCGTCGAAGCCGGGATCGGTGACGGTGAGCTCGCAGTCGAACCGCTCGCAGGCCTCGGCGAGCCGATCCCCCTGCTCGTCGGCCACGAACGAGGTGGTCGCGATCGAGAGCCCCGCATCGATACCGGCGTGGCGCAACACGGCAGCGACGGCGACCATCTGGGTCCCACCGGCCAGCGTCACCGCAGTCCCGGCCTCGAGTGCGCCCGCCGCGATCCCGGCCACCGTGGGCTGGACGGGGTCGCCGACCGCTTCGATCGCCTCGAGCGGGGCGTCCTCGCAGTCGCCGGGCTCGAGGTCGCTGGCGGCCAGGGCCTCGTCGACGACCCGTCGTTTGCGTTCGACCGGGTTGGTCGGCAGCGACGAGGAGACGCCGGCGGGCTCGCCGAGTGCGGTGAGGACGCTGAGCGCGGTCGTCGTCCCGCCGGGGACCGTCTCGCCGATCATGAGCCGGTCGTCCGGCAGGCTCGTGCCGTAATCGTAGGCCCGGTCGAAGGCGGCGGTGGCGGCCGGCACGGCGGACGCCTCTCGGATGTCGGTGCCAGGACCGCCGCCGAGTTCGACCGTCGGCGCGGCCGTCGACCGGGTGAGTCCTGCATCGATTACTGCCACGTCGAAGCCGACGACGTCCCGGACTGCCCGGGTTACGGCGGCGGGCGTCGGACAGCCGTTCGGGCTCACCGGCGTCACCGGCGATGCGACCGGCTCCCCGTACTCGAGGATCTCGACGTCCGCCGAGGGCGTGTGTTCCATCAGCTCCGGGGCGGCCCCGGCAGCGCTGATGCCGTCGATCAGGGCCGTCTCGGTCGTTCCGGCGGGGAGGACGAGACGCATCGCTACCGGCCCTCCGTGGGGCGGTTCCGCAGTCGGTCGGTTGCGAGACGGGCGTCTTCGAGGCGGTTCACGTTCACTGCCAGTCGTGAGTCGTAGTACACGTCGGTCATCGTCGTGGATTCGTCGGTCGTGCCGACCACGTTGACCCCGGTCGGCGCGAGGTAGTCGTCGGATTCGAGTCGCGTATCGATACTGACGCCGAGTCGCCGCTTGAGCGCCGCAGGGACACAGACCGTCCGCGACGCGTCGTCGTCGCCGTGGGCGACGAGGATTCGGTCGAGGACCGACTCCTCGAGGAGCGGCAGATCGGCGGCGACGGTCAGGATCGGCGGTGAGAGGTCGGGGTGCTCGAGAACGGCCAGCAGGTCGGTCACGTAGCCGTCGCCGGCCGTCTCGATCGTCGCGACGCCGTCAGTTCGCTCGAGGTGGGACCGCGTTGCCGGCGCGTTCGGCGAGACGGCGGCGTAGCTCGTCTCGATCCGGCTCCTCTCGAGCGCCGCGAGGACGCGATCGATCATCGCGGTCCCGGCGATCGGGTGCAGGGGCTTTTCGTGGGGACTCTCGAGGCGGGTACCCTTCCCGCCACACATCACGACAGCGTCCACGCGATCACCCCCAGGTGGACGCCGGCGACGCGGCCGATCTCGTTCGCTGCGCCGAAGATGTCGCCGTTGATCCCGCCGAGATAGCGATTCGCCCAGTACCAGGGGAGCCCGATCCCGGCGACGGCCCCGCAAAGGGCGAGGACACCGGGGTGGGGCCAGACCAGCGTTGCTGCGGAGAGGACGACGACCGTCGGGACGACCAACGAGCCGGCGGTGGCTGCGTCGGTGAACTGTTTTCCCATTCCGTCGTAGGCCGCGTGCCCGACACAGGCCATCGCGGCCATCCCGAATTTCGTCCCGACTTCGGCCCCGACCGCGACGCCGATCGCCGCGAGGACGGGGAGTTCCGCCAGTCCGAGGCCGCCAAGCGCCAGCGCGGCGACGGTGATCGTCACCGCGAGCAGCGCGCCGACGCCGGTCGTCGTGTCCTTGAGCACGTCGCGGCGGCGCTCGACATCGCCGTGAACCACCAGCGCGTCGCCCAGGTCCGCGATCCCGTCGAGGTGATGGATACCGGTCACCGCGTACACCGAAAGCAGGTAGCCAAGCGCGACGGTCGGGGCCGCGAGTCGCTCGGTCCCGAGCAGCGGGATCGCCGCCAGTGCACCCGCGAACAGTCCGACGAGCGGAAACGCCGCTGGTGTCGCTCGGAAAGCCCCCCAGTCGCCGTCGCGGTACCCGATCGGGAGCCGCGTCAGAAATCCGAGCGCGCCGCGAACCGCACCGATCCAGCGCCCGATCACGGCCATTTCGGTCTCACCCCCGTAGCGTGCTCCGTGTTCAGCGTCGCCAGTACCTGCCAGTAGGCCTCGAGGTCCCGTCCGAACTCGGAGACGACGGTCGCCAGGACGACGGCGAGGACGATCGAGACGACGGCCGCCCGGCCGACGACGGTGACGGCCCGCTGGCCGTCCGCCAGCGTCGGGAGTTCGCCGCCGGGATTGAGCACGTACACGTCCGGCTTCTCGAGGCGAACCGACAGCGCACAGGCCAGCGTCGCCATCGGCCAGCCGGAGTTGGGCGAGGGCGGGACTCGTGCCCACTGCCGGGCACGAACGAGCGCGAGCGGGTCCCCCGCGGCGATCGCGATCGCGGCTGCCGCGATGCGAGCGGGGAGATACATGACGAGATCGTCCAGGTGCGCGCTCGCGGTGCCGATCGGTTTCGAGGGGTAGCCGAGCATCGAGTCGAGCGTGTTGACGGCCTTGATCCAGGCTGCGATCGCCCCGGCGGCCGGCAGCGACACCGGTGCGAGCACCGCAAACGCCAGGAGGGTCGCAACCAGCCCGTCGGCGAGGTTTTCGGCCGCGCTCTCGACGGCTCCACTGCGAAGTTCGCCGGCTGAAAGCGTCGACGCGTCTCGGCCGACGAGCCCCCGAACGTCCTTCCGAGCCCGCTCGAGGGAGCCGTCAGTAGCTGCGACGACGTCCTCGGTGAGCTCGAGCAGCGAGCGGAGGCTCGTCGTCAGAAAGAGGAGGAAAGCAGCGACGATGCCCCCGCCGATCGGATGGAGTTCGGCCGCTGCGAGGACGGCTCCGGCGGCGACGGCAGCGGGAACGAGCGGGCAGAGGGCAGCGATCACGAGGCCCGCCAGCCGCTGCCGGCGGTCGTCGGTGCTCCAGGCTCGATCGAGACCGTCGACGAGCCGGCCGAACCAGGCGACGGGATGGATCGGGGTCGGCGGCTCGCCGACCAGGAGGTCGAGACTGAACGCCAGGCCGATGACTGCCAGTGTCGTCAACACTCCGTCCCCGCCTCCATACGATCCCGAGAGAATCGACGCTCAGTCATGACTGCTCCGTTCGGCCAGCGTCGTCAATTGCGTCGGAACGTCGGCGAGGGATACCTCATCGAGGAGCAGCGCCGTCCCGCCGACGGCCTCGACCCCGCCGTCGGCGCGTGGATCGTCACCGACGTGAACGAGATCGGCCGGGTCGACGCCGAGTTCGTCGGCGGTCAGTTCGAAGATTTCCGGCGCGGGCTTGCGCCAGCCACAGCCGACGCTCGTCACGATCGCATCGAAGTCGTCGCGGTCGAACGCGGATCTGACGAGCGTCCGCCCGACCAGTTCCGGAACGCTACAGTTCGAACAGATCGCGACCGGCCCTCGCTCTCGAGCAGCGGCCACCGCCTCGAGCGCGTCCGGCCTCGTCTCGACGGCCGGATCGAAGGCCGCGACGACGGCCCGTCTGGCTGCGTTGTGATCGTTGTCGATGCCACGGCTCGCGAGCGCGCGCGAGACGTGTGCGGGAAGCGGTACTTCCGCACCGTCGGGAGCGTCGATGTGGGGCTCGGCGTACGCCTCGGCCCAGTCGTCGGGAACCGTCACGTCCCGGTTTGCTAATTCGGTTGCGACGGCCGTCGCAGGATCGTCTGGCCGGTCGGCGGTCACCAGCGTTCCGAAGAGGTCGAACGATACTCCCACAACAGTGTGACTAGGACAAACTCACTTTAATTTCGCGATCCCCTCGCATCGGTGGGCCGTCGATCGGCGTCTCGTGACCGATCCACTCGAGCCCGCCGAGGAAATCGACCGCTCGAGTCGGCGGTCTCAGACGGACGGGGGACCGTCTCAGTCGAGTCGAGCGAACGCCAGGTTACCCGAGATGTTCTTGATGTAGATGTCGACGACGTCACCTTCCTCCGCGCCGGGGACGAAGATCGTGTAGTTGCCCTTCTCCGCGACCCCGTCGCCCTTGCGACCGGTGCCGGTGATTTCGACCGTGTAGGTGTTACCTTCCTCGACGGCGTCTTGCTGTTGTTGCTGCTGGCTGCTGGTCGAGCGCTTGGTGACCGGTCGGAACGCACCGCAGGCGTCACAGCGCAACATCGGCGTCCGGTCCTCGCGGACGAGCCGGGTGTCGGGCAGGCCACACTCCGAACAGAGGACGTATTCGTCGACGTAGGCGTCGATCGCCGCGTCGAGGTCCTGCTGGGAGAAGGTGCCGTTGTACCGGCCGCGACCGTCCTCGAGTTTCCCGCTGGTCCCCAGTTCGCGCTGAATGAACCGGTGGAGATGTTCGGTGTCTCGAGAGAGGACGTCGGCGATTTCGTCGAGGTTCGTCACCCGCGTGAACGCGCCGTCTTTTTGTGGTTGCGGGTCGGGGATCTGTAGCCGCTGTTCGTCGCCCCCGATATCGGGGACGTCCTCCATCGCTCGGTCGAGACTCGATTCGTAATCCATACGCGAGAACAGGTGACGGGAACGTAAATCCGTTCTGCTATCACGATCCACCGGTGGCGCGACGAGACGATACGGGGCGGCGGCCACCGGGTTGACGGTCTGAATCCTCAGTCCATGCCGCCTCCACTCTCGTCGAGTGATCCCTGTGTTTCGTCGTCGAGTTCCTCGAGGTCGCGTTCGGCGTTCGCCTCGTCGGGGCTGCCGGCCTCGCCGGTGACCTCCCCGTAGACGGCCTCACGAACCGCCTCGGGCGAATCGTACTGCTCGCCCGCCAGCCGGTCGAAGACGCTTCCCAGCGACTCCGTCTCGTTGGGCATGTCGATCGGCTCGTTGCCGTACTCCGTGGCGAGTTCCTCGCTCGTGACCGGATACGTCAGCTCCCCGAGGTGGCGCTCGACGGCCTCGAGTATCGATTCGGTGTGGGCTGCTCGTTCGGATTTGCGTCGTTCGGACCGGTCCTGAACCCGATCGCGGCTCGGTTCGTCCTCGCTCATAGCCGGGCCTATTACCAGCCCTCGAAAAAGCGACCGGCCGGCACTCGCGTGGCGCTCCGATTCCGTCATCGTCGCCGTGTAAACAGCGTCCTACCCCGTATAGCGTCACCCTACCGCTCGAGTATGTGGCTCATATATAGGACGGGGAATCGGGTACCTCAGTTCGATGACCAGTCCTCCCCGACGACAGTCGTCGTCACGGAACGGTCGCACGATCATGGACGGAGTAGCCACAGCGGGGTACGGAGCGTGACCATGTTCGGAGCACGAACGCTTCGGGGTGTGTTGCCAGGCGGACAGCGGGCCGTCCTCGTATTCGGGATCGGTCTGGCCGTGATCGCGAGTCTCGTCGTGGCGGGTGCTGCGGGTGCATCCACTGGTACTGTCAGTCCCGATCCGAACGAATCCGTCTCGGAGGAAGCGTACGTCGAGCCAGCACCGGAGCCGGGAGACGCGTACTTCGAGGCAGCGGCGGACGACGGGAGCTGGATCAGCTACGAGAACCCACGTGACGAGTATCGAAGTCCGTATCTCGGGGACGGCTCCGGGAAAGTCTGCGTCACGTTGGTCAACGAAAACGGAGATCCGGTCGTCGGTGAGTCGGTCCCGAACACGTCCGTAACGATTCCGACGAACGACGTCACGAGCTGGCACTCCCACGCCGACCCGCTGACCGTCCAGTTTCCCCTGACCGATCACTACGAGCGCCCGCTCGACGCCGACCAGTTCGGAACCGACCCCGACATCGCCCAGGGCGACGGCTACATGGATTCCCACTGCATCGAGTTACACGGGCTTCCCGAAGACGCGACCGTCGAGTACGGGAAAGCGGACGTCTCGGGAGAGTACGCCGACCGAATCGACGTGGCCGGCTACATCCAGCAGGTCCCCGAAGGCGATGGCTGGGACACGGATATCGACCCGGTCGCTGCTGCAGAACCCTACGCGGACGCCGGCGGCGGCTGGACCTACCGGAACGGGTCCACCCACGGACAGGTCGACGTCATCCTCCAACTCGACGCACCAGCCGACGAGCGGTTCGATCCCAACGGCTCGAGTGCCTCCGATTCGGGGTCGTCCGACCAGTCCACGGACGCGACCGACGGCGACGATTCCGGCGGAAACGGCGACGACACCGGCGGAAACGCCAGCGACGAGGACGATTCGATGCCCGGATTCGGCGCGCTCGCAGCCGTTCTCGCCCTCTCGATCGCCGTCCTCGCTCGCTCTCGAGGGGACCCCTGAACTCGAGACCGATCGAGCGATAGTAGCCACTGAAACGATTTACAGACGGATCGCAACGCTATCGTGCGAGTCAGGCGCGTACTGACTTTCAGTGGCTACTGTACTGTCGGCTACCCGGAGTTGCGTCCGGCCGACTGTGAGTGAGAGCTGGCGCTCCAGGCACGTATCGGTACCACGAAAGACAGGGAACGGCTACGGATGTAGCCGGGAACCATGGAGCTCCTCGCACGTCATGACGGGGTGAACCGAACGGATGGAGCAACCCACCACCAGACTGTCGTACCCCCCGTCTATCCGAAGATTCGACCGGATCACAATAATACTGCTGGCCGAATGCCGGCAGAATTGGCGAAAACGGGTTGGAAAACCCCACGATCGAAGGATATGTGTTAACATACCATGTCAGAACGAGGCGCTCCGAACCAATTAGGTTTTGACGGTCGCCGCGAGATAGCCGACAAATGACGAACGCAAGCGAGCCGGACGAGGAGACGCCACGCGTCCCGGTCGTCTGTCCGGACTGCGAGACGACCTCCCGCGTTGCGCTCCCGGACGTCGCCGACGCCATCGAACGGCACAACGACCAGCTCCACGACGGCGACGATGTCGCCGAAGTCGATCCCGATATCGCCGATCGAATCGCGGACCTCGTCGCGACCGAACTCGGCCTCCTCGAGGAAACTGACTGAACGGTCACCCGAGACGGGAACCGATCCCGTGTGCCGACGAGACACCACCGGCGCTCTCCTCGAGCCGTCGATCGACGGGTTGGAACCGATACCGATCGACGAGCAGCGCCCGCGAACGTGCTACTAGTAGCGATTCACCCTGTCGTCCAAAATTTCGCGACATCGCTGCTCGAGACGTTATATTTCGTCTAATCCAACCGTTAGTTCAGTGAGAAGGCTTATACTGTGATACCCGACTGTGTCCACTACATGCCACACGAGAACGCGACAGCCGACTGGGACTCCGGACGCCCCACAGCCGAGACAGTGGAGCAGGACCTATCGCCGATCAGCGCCGAACGGACCGCGACGATCGCGGCGACGAGCACGGCAGCGGGTGCCGATGACGCGGACGGCGAGTTGCCGAACACGCTAACGATCATCGGCCAGGGAACGCCCTCGAGTTTCGAAGCTACCGTCGACGGCGACATCGAACTGGTCGACGCGGCGCAAGCGGCGGACGTGACTGTCGTTTCGGGAACGACCATCGAAGGGACGATCGGGACCGGGACGGTAGCGTTTCGGTTTGCCGGGGACCTGACTGACGTCACGTTCGTCGATCGCGGGATCACGGGCCTGGCACCGACGACCACGCCGAACGTCCACGTCGATTACGACGGCCCGGAACGGTCCCGGACGTAAACATACTCCCGGGAGGAGGACGTACCGACTGCCAATGGACGAACCGACTCCCGACGCCGACAGGGGCACCGATGCCGACGAAGAGATCGACGACGCTGCGGCGGAGACCGACGCCGACGACGCCGAGGCGGAGACCGACGCGGACTGGATGGAACCTGCCGACAGGCGGCTCCTCGAGTTCATGCAAGCGGAGGACGCCTTCGAACCGACACAGTTCGACGAGGAAGGGATCTGTCCCGCGCGGTACGGCTCGTATCGGTGTCGTGAACTGACGAAGTACGGACTGCTGAAACAGCACATCCCGGGCGTCTACGAGGTGACCGACGCGGGCGAACGCTACCTCGCGGGCGACCTCGATCCGAGCGACCTCGAGCCCGACGAGTAGGCTCTCCCACGCGGTGACTGCAGGGCCACCGGACAATGCGGGGAGGGGCCGCTCGTGTCGGCTCACGCCCGAGAGAAGCGGGCTCCGGCGGTATGCTTACGAACTCCCGACCGCGGTCGGAGCGTGTGTCGCGAGGAAGTCGGTGACGGCATCGCCGCCCTGGAACCCCTCGGCCAGCCGCGCGATCTCCGAGCCGTCCTCGAACAGAATCAGTGTCGGGACCGATCGGATGTCGAACCGGTCGACGAGTTCGATGTCGTCGCCAGGGTTGATCATCCCGATGTCGACCGCTGTCGCGCGGGCGACGTTCCCCAGCACCGGTTCCATCGCCTGACACAGGGAACACCCGCTGGTATAGAACTCCACGAGTGCCACGTCGTGGCTCGCGACGAAGTCGTCGAGTTCACTGCCGCTCTCGAGTCGACGTGGGGCGGTTGTCATGGTCGTACTATGGACCAGTCGCAAATACGCCTGACGGCTGGGACGACTGCGGGTCAGCGCGACCGATCGGCGCTCTCGAGACTCCCGAGATCCGGACGTCCGTCCCCCCATGAACTGTGAGATTCCGCAGCCGAGGTGTAGGGCGGCGACCGGAGCCACGTCGCCGAAGCGCCATGGTATCAGCTTACAGGGGACCGCTTTATGGCTGGGGCCTGTATCCACGCTCGATGACCCAGCCCGCATCCAGCCGAAGCGACGGGAGGCCGAAACGGCGGAAAGCGACGCTGTTCTGCTGGGAGTGCGACCACTCGAGTCCCATCGATGGCGACTGGCGGCTACAGTCACGGGACGGTGACGTCGCGTACGTCTGTCCGGCCTGTGAAACGACGCTCGCAAAACGGCCGCGTCGGTCCGATCCGACACCGGATCGGACACCCGCACCGTTTCTGACGGCCTGGCAGCGGGCCTTCCGTAGCTCGGCGACCCTCTGGCGGGTATCCATCACCGTCGGCTACACGAATCTGAACGCAGCGATCGGTGCCAGATCGGAGGGCGGCTCGTAGCGCCGCGACGACACCGGCTCTATAGTAGCAACTGAAACGGTTTACACACTGACCGCAACGCTGTCGTGCGGTCCGGAGTACAATGACTTTCAGTGGCTACTATAGTACCGATTCCAACGATTCACACACTGATCGTACAACTGTCGTGCGCTCAGGTGTGCAGTGGTATAATGCCTGCACGATTCGGGGCGTGCTCGCCGAGTGATTCCGGCACGAACCCGAAACGAGCGCTGCCGATGCAAGTTCGGAGCGGGTGCGACGAGTGGCGCTGCCATCGGCAGCCCCACCGGCGCACGTGTCGGGAGCAGTAGGGCTCCTCTCGGCTTGGAGTCGACGAAATCATCCCACCGGCTTTATCCTGCGGTAGTGTCTGGAACTCCGATATGCCCGACAACGACGGACGTTCCTCCCGAGGGGCCGGTTCGGACGGCTCGGCGGAACTCTTCGAGCAACTGTTCCGGAGCAGTCGGCTGAACGGCCTCATCGCGTGGCTGGTCGTCGCCGTCCTCGCGACGGTCTTCCTCGAGAGCGCACTCGAGTTCGACCTCCAGTGGCTCGGCTTCGTCACCAGCGTCGGCGTGATCGTACTGATTCCGCCCGCTGCCTACGGCGACTGGCGAGTCATGCTCCCCTGGGAGTTGCTCGTCCTCGCGACGTTGCCGATCCTCGTCAGGGGGCTGTTCGGCGGCAGCGTCGGGACGTTCGCCGCGTATCTCGCGGTTGCGGGTCTGGCCTTGCTCGTCACGGTCGAACTGCACATGTTCACGTCGCTGCGCGTCACCCACTGGTTCGCCGTGGCACTCGTCGTGTTGACGACGCTGGCATCGGTCGCGGCGTGGTCCGTGCTGCGGTGGAACCTGGATCGGGCGTTCGGAACGTCGTATCTCTCGACGAACGAGGCGCTGATGTACGAGTGGCTCTCCGTGACCGTCGCCGGGCTGGCGGCCGGAGTGTTGTTCGACGCGTACTTCAGACGACGGGACCGACGGCTCCGGCGGGCCCTCAGACGGGTGGTCCGTCGATGACGCTCCTCCCACGACCCTCGGTACGAAACCAGCGGCTGCTGACGGGACTGATGCAACTCGTCCTCGTCGGTCTCGTCGTTTACGGTCTCCTCGAGAGCCAGCCCAAAGCGATCGTCAACGGCGGCGTTGCACTCCTGATTACGTTCCTTCCGGCGATGTTCGAGCGCAACTACGGCGTCCCGCTGGATCCGTGGCTCGGCCTCTGGATCACGTCCGCCGTGTTCCTCCACACGCTCGGCTCGGCGGGTCTGTACGGCCAGATCGAATGGTGGGATCACCTCACGCACGCGCTGTCGGCCTCCCTCGTCGCCGGTGCCGGCTATACGGCCGCTCGATCGATCGACCTCCACGTCGAGGAGATCCACATCCCCAGTCGGATCGCGTTCGTCTACATCTTCGTGATCGTGATGGCCTTCGGCGTCATCTGGGAGCTGTTCGAGTTCGCGCTCGATATCATCGCCCTCGAAACCGGACTCACGATGCCACTGGCTCAGCACGGACTCGACGACACGATCCGCGATATCATGTTCAACTCGGTCGGCGCGCTCATCATCGCGGTGTTCGGTCAGGTTCATCTGACTAACGTCGCCGAAACGGTCCGGGAACGGTTGGTATCGGTCGATTCCTGAACCCGGCCGCGGGTCGTCCCGTGACCGTCGACCAGCCGTCGCTCCGTCACCCGCCGTCGGCAGCCGGCTCCTCCGAGAGTGCGATATGGCCCGTGGGAAACTGGCAGAGACGCGGGTCGGTGCCGGCGTGTGGATCGAACGCAGTGTAGGCAAAGGCCTGCCAGAGGACGCGTTCGGGATAGGGACGAGCGGTCAGGTCGACGGCCAGCGACTCCGCGAGGGCCTCGTGATCGAGTTCCCCGTTCACCGTCGGAACGGAAAGGGGGGTGGGCACGGACTCGAGGTCCAACCCGAACGACGGGAACAACCGATAGTCGGCTCCGAGGGCCGGATGGTGTAGTTCTCGGTCGCCGGGGAACCGAACGACGAGTTCGGGCGTCGTGGTCGTTGGTTCACCGGTACCGTCGACTCGAGCGACCGTCCGCTCGGCGAGCGAGATCCGTTGTCGAGTTCCCGCCGGAACGACGAACGTAGTTCCCTCGATGTCCAGTCGAAGGCGTGATTCGGACAGCGCTCGGACGCGAACGTCCGGAACGGCGTACGACTCGAGGAGCGCGCTCGTCGACTCGCCGGCGATGGTCGCGTCGACGGTCACTGCCGTCACCCCGTGTCGTCGCGAAACGAGATCGATCCCGGTCGGATCGGTCGCCGTGACCGCCGAGAGCGAATCCGTCGTCGCACGGAGCCCGTCCCAGGCTGCCGGTTCACTGGCCGCCGCCGGTAGCGTCGGCCGCCAGTAGAAGACCCGATGGGTGCCCTCATGGGTGTACGGCACGGCGTCCGGAAAGAACGACTCGCCGTACTCCGTCGCCTCGAGGTCGCGGTGCTCGAGTGCGAGTTCGACGTACGGAGAGCGCTCGACGATCGGCTCCGGATACGCCGCGTGGGACGACCGGTTCCAGCGCCTTTTCGTCGTCCGATCGACTGCCCCCGTTGGTTCGCTCATCGACCTCCACGGTACCGGTCGGAGACAGACGATCGAAACGCTGTTTCCGGAGATGTTCGGGCGGTCGTCGCCGACGGAATCCGAATATGTCCGCGACCGAACTTAGTCCCGGTGAGCCACAACCCTTGAGCAGGTGACTGCTCGATGGCCGATTCATCGACGGGGGTCCAACCCGCCGTCTCGACTGATCTCTTCGACAAGTACGTACTGCCAAAGATCGCGCTCGTGGTTATCCTGACCGGCTCACTGATCGGAACGTGGGTAACGGGGCGTCTGAGCGGCCAGTCGGCAGTCGTGACGCTCGCCAAGTGGTCGTACTTCGTCTCACTCGGCGTGCTCACGGGTGGGCTCGTCTGGAAACATTGCTTCGTGCGGCCTCGGGATCTCGGGACGGCAGCCAGCGAGTACTGTGCGGAGATGTACGCGCGATTCGACAGGATCGCGACCGGAGCCGTCGTCGTCCTCGTGGCGACCGGGCCCGTCGTCCTCGCAGCGTACGTCTCGGTCCTCGGGATCGAGCCGCTCGTGATCGCTCTTTGCGCATTGCTCGCGGCGTGGATCGGAACCCTCGTCGTGACGACGCGGCGGTCGGTCGCCGTCGACGCGCAGTTCCGGAGTCCGGCCGGACTCCTCGCACTGGGCCTGGCCCTGGCCGTCGTCGTCGGCACGGGACTCGCGGAGGTGAGCCTGCGTGGGTTCGATCCGATCGCAGCGGGCATCCGAACGGGACACCTCCTCGCGTTCGTCGCGTGGATCGGCGGCGCGGTCTGGAACATCTTCGTCGCCGTCCCGACGGGCCAGAAGCGACCGACAGCCGCCGTCGCCCGGGCCGCCGGCGAGCAACTCGAGCGGTTCCGCTGGGCGGTTCGGTTCATCATTCCGTTCCTGTTTCTGACCGGGCTCTTCCAGGCCGTCACCGCCCTGGGTGTCCGCGTCGAGAGCTACGTGGCGACGCCGATCGGCGTGGCCGTCCTCGCCAAGATAGCCAGTATCGGGGTGTTGGCAGTCATTTTCAAACTCTGTCCGATGTGGCGCGCTTGCTCGCCGATCGATGGGGTCTGTGACCTCGAGGAGCGCGAGCCGGATCGGGCGGCCGAACTGCAGGCGAGGGGGAACGCCGATGACTGAGATCGAGATCCCCGAGACGGCACCCGACACCGAACCCGATCTGACGGTCGACAACCGGGGACGAGGCTGTGCGAGCGGCATCGCCCGCGTCCAGCGTGCGCTCGAGGATCTGGAGCCGGGGTCGATACTGCGCATTCGAAGTACGGACCGGCGGGCGAAACAGGAGTACGGTCGCCTGGCGGCACAGACCGATCACGACCTGCTCGCGATCGAAACGAACCGGAGCGGGCTGCTCAGGAAGGAGTATACGACGTATCTCGAGATCGGAGAGCCGTCGGCCGACGACTAGTGGTCGTGAGGCGACCGTCCGTCCGGAGTAATACTGCTGGACAGAACGACGTGAAGCCGATCGCATGTCTACGACCGTCCCCGCAGGTGACGGCCACACATTCGCGACCGGCTTCGTATTGGCTGCTATCCAGTAGTGTCACTCACTCGATTCGGGAGAGTGCCAGCTCTTCGGCGGTGTCCCCCGCGAGCGGTTCCGTCTCCCGCAGGTCGATCCGACACACCCACTTGATGCTCTCCCAGCAGTCGCTCTCCGACTCCGTGGGGACGAGCCGCGCCGGGCCGCCGTGGTCGACCGGGAGCGCCTCGCCGTCGAGTTCCACGGCGAGGACGGCGTCGGCAAGCCGGGCCAGCGGGAACGAACAAGCGTACTCGTCGTCCATCCCGTGGACGAGCGCGTACGCGCTCGCGTCGGTCGGCTCGGCGAGCTCGAGCACGCTCGCGACGCGAACCCCGCGCCAGGCGCAGTCCTCGGCGACCCACCCCTCGACACACGCGAAGTCCTCGGTGTACGTCTCGAGCGGAAGCGACCGGAGGTAGTCGATGGAGAGCGTGACGGACTGCTCGACCGTCCCCGTGACCGACAGTTGCCAGACGTCCTCGTCGACGCCCGATCGGACGTCGAACTCCCTGAGATCGCTCATACGGAGCAGACGGCCCCACGAGTCATAAGGGTAGATCCGAACATCTCCGGTCACGGTCACCGGCAATCGCTCTCTCGACGTCGTCCGTGAACGGAGAGCGCTACCGATACGTCGTCGGTGCGCGAAGAACGGTTCCCGCGAATCGCATCGACTTCGAAGGAGAGTCACGAGCCGTGACGGCTCATACGGTCTCCTGTCCGTCAGTGCCGGTGGGACCGGGCCTGCCCTGCGGTCCCACCGGGAAATCGGGACAGCAAACCGTCTCAGTCGCCGCCCGGATTCCGACGGGCGATCATTCCGTGGGCGATCCAGGAGATGACGACGTCGCCGTCCTGGGTGATCCCCTCGAGACGGCTGTCGACGTACCCCCGATTCGGATCGCTCTCGGAGACCTGTTTGTCGATGATTTCCGTCCGGATCGAGAGCGTATCACCGGGTCTGACGGGCTGTTTCCAGCGAAGGTCGTCGACGCCGCTGGCACCCATGCTGGCCCGGTCTTCCAGCGGGCCGTCGACGAGCAGCCGCATACACATCGCGGCGGTGTGCCAGCCGGAGGCGACCAGTTCGCCGAACGCGGAGTCGCCCGCAGCCTCCTCGTCGACGTGAAACGGCTGGGGATCGTACTGCTCTGCGAACTCGATGATTTCGTCTTTCGTCACGTGATACTCGCCGAACTCCTGGGTGTCGCCGACCTCGATGTCCTCGTAGTACTGCATTGTCGTGTGGTGTGAGACGATCAATCAAGAACCTGTGGGACGGGGCAGGATCGACTGGCGACGGTGGGATTCGCTGCCGGGAGATGACAACACCTATGGATTGCCGAATAGGGGTTCCTGGTATGACTCTCGAGGCGCAATCCGTCCTCGTCACCGGGGGTGCGGGATTTATCGGGTCGAATCTGGCGAACCGGCTCGCCGAGGACAACGACGTGACCGTCGTCGACGACTGTTATCTGGGGACGCCCGAGAACCTGTCCGACGACGTCGAATTCGTCGATACGAGCGTGCTGGACGACGATCTCCCGACGGACGTCGACGTGGTGTTCCACCTGGCCGCGCTGTCGTCCTATGCGATGCACGAGGAGGACCCGACGACCGGTGCCAGGGTGAACGTGGAGGGATTCGTCAACGTGGTCGAGCAGGCTCGACAGGACGGCTGCGAGACGGTCGTCTACGCCTCGACGTCGTCGATCTACGGGAGCCGTACCGACCCGTCGCCCGAAGACATGGACGTGCACGTGAACACGGGATACGAGGCCTCGAAACTGGCCCGGGAACGCTACGGCGAGTACTTCTCGAACCACTACGACATGTCGATGGCCGGAATGCGGTTTTTCTCGGTTTATCAGGGCTACGGCGGTGCCGAGGAACACAAAGGCGAGTACGCCAACGTGATCGCACAGTTCGCCGACGACATCGCCACCGGCGAGTCGCCCGTCCTCTACGGCGACGGCACGCAGACGCGGGATTTCACGCACGTCTCCGACATCGTCCGCGGGCTCGAGGGCGCTGCCGACGCCGAACTCGACGGGATATACAATCTGGGAACGGGCGAGGCGTACGATTTCAATACGGTCGTGGAGATGCTCAACGACGAGCTCGGAACGGACGTCGAGCCCGAATACGTCGAGAACCCGATTCCCGATTCGGTGTACGTCCACGACACCTGTGCCGATGCCTCGAAGATTCGCGAAGCGATCGGCTGGGAACCACGGATCGATTTCGAGGAAGGGATCCGACGCGTCTGTGCGCAGTATACCGACGCGTAGCGTTCACAACGTCGATCTGCGATCGACGCAGCGCGAAGACGATTTTTGTACTCAGACGGCCGACGAACTCGAGCGCTATCGGACAACCGAGCGGACGAGCCGACAGTCACCGGCGTGGCTCGACCGTTGAAATAGTATTAATAGTCCCGTTTGCGGTCGAATATCCTACCGGGCTGCCCTCGGTGGACTGTCGCTCACCGTGTCGGCTTCGTCTCCCGCCTGTTCGGTCCTCGGGTCCGACCTGAGCGGTCGGAACACTCGTCCCCCACGAGGAGGCGAGGGTATTCGCCTCGAATTTCTATAACTATCACGGAAAACGATGTATGAGCCGTCAACTCTCCTGCGAGGGGTTTTTACCATGGCACACATATCCACAGATATGCGACTCCACAATCGGGAGGTCCGGCAGGACGTCCGAGAACTCGGAGCGCTGCTGGGAGACGTCCTCGAGAACCAGACGTCCCGCAGCGCGTTCGAGACCGTCGAATCATGTCGGCGAGCGGCGATCGAGTACCGGTCCGGGGAGCGCGATTCACGAGAGCCGCTGGTCACCGAACTCGAGGGGCTCTCGCCCCACCACCAGCGGATCGTCGCTCGCGGGTTCACGACGTACTTCGAGTTGATCAATCTCGCGGAGGAACGCGAGCGAGTCCGAACGATTCGCACGGCCTCCCACGAGGAGACCCTCGACGACAGTCTCGAGACCGCCGCCGAAGAACTCGGCGAGGCCGACATCGAGACCGTCCGACAGGTGTTAGACGACGTCCTGATCGAGCCGACCTTTACCGCCCACCCGACCGAAGCCCGGCGCAAGACGGTTAAATCCAAACTCAGAGAGATTTCGACCTATCTCGAGACGCTGGACGAACGACTGTTGACGGACAAAGAGGAGAATCAGGTCTGGCGGGACATCGACGCCGAGGTGACGAGCCTCTGGCAGACTCCACAGGTACGCAACCGCCAGCCCGAACCCGAGGACGAAGCCCGCAACGTCCAGTGGTACCTCGAGAACACCCTGTTCGACGTCGTCGGGGAGGTCTACGACGAACTCGACGACGCGATCGACGCCGAAATCCCCGGCGACCTCGAGATCCCGAAGCTCTTCGAGTTCCGCTCGTGGGCCGGCAGCGACCGCGACGGCAACCCCTACGTGACGCCCGAGGTCACCGCCAACACCCTCGAGCGCCAGCGCTCGGTCGTCCTCGAGCAGTATCGCGAGCAGCTCAAGCGCCTCTCGGGCGTGTTGAGCCAGGACGGCAGCCGGATCGACGCCGGCTCCGCCTTCCAGGCCACCCTCGAGGCGGATCGCGAGCGCCTACCGGGGAGTGCCCGAACCGCCGAGGAGCGCTACCCTGGCGAGCCCTACCGACAGAAACTCAAGCTCATGCGCGAGCGGCTCCGCCGCGTCGGCGACGTCCGCCCCGGCGGCTACGACGACGTCGACGACCTCCTCGACGATCTCGAGGTCATCGCGAAGAGCCTACGGAACAACGGGGCCGAGAGCGTCGTCGACGCCCACGTCGATCCGATCCGCCGCCAGGTCGCCACCTTCGGCTTCTCGCTTGCGAGCCTCGACCTGCGCGAGCACCAAGCGAAACACACCGACGCGATCGCCGAGGCACTCGAACGCGAGGGGATCGATTACCACGGGCTCTCGGAGGCCGAGCGCGTCGAGTTCCTGACCGACGCCGTCCTGCAGGAGGAAACCGTCATCGACCTCGAGGACACCGCGGAGCTTTCCGACGACTCCAGTCGGGTCCTCGAACTCTTCGACAGCCTCGCCGACTGGCAGACGGAGTACGGCAGCCACGCCATCGACACCTACGCCATCTCGATGACCGAGGAGCCCAGTCACGTCCTCGAGGTGCTCTTCCTGGCCGATCAGGCGGGCGTCGTCTCCCTGCCCGAACACGCCGGGATCGACATCGTCCCGCTCTTGGAGACCGAGTACGCCCTCTCGGGAGCCCGGCGGATCATGGGGACGCTGTTCGAGAACGAGGCCTACGCACAGGCCCTCGAGGCACGCAACCAGACCCAGGAGATCATGCTGGGGTACTCGGACTCGAACAAGGAGAACGGTTTCCTCGCCGCGAACTGGTCGCTGTACAAGAACCAGCGCCGGCTCGGGGAGATCTGTGCCGACCACGACGTGACCATGCGGCTGTTCCACGGCCGGGGCGGCTCGATTTCCCGCGGTGGCGGTCCGATGAACGAGGCGCTGCTGGCGCTGCCGAACTCGACGGTCACGGGCCAGGTCAAGTTCACCGAACAGGGCGAGGCGATCGCCGAGAAGTACGCCAACCCGCGCATCGCCGAGCGCAACATCGAACAGATGCTCAACGCCCAGCTACGGGCGCGCAAGCAGGCGATGGACCAACCCGAAGAGGAGGTCCACGACGAGTGGGTCGACGCCATGGAGACCATGGCCGACGCCGCTCGCCAGGAGTACCGCGACCTCCTCGAGAGCGACGGGTTCGTCCAGTACTTCGAACAGGCGACCCCCATTACGGTCATCGAAGACCTCGACCTGGGATCGCGGCCGGCCTCCCGGTCGGGCGAGCGAACCGTCGAGGACCTGCGGGCGATCCCGTGGGTGTTCTCCTGGACCCAGTCGCGGTGTATCCTGCCCGGCTGGTACGCCATCGCGACGGGCGTCGAGGCCTACCTCGAGGACGGTGGCTCGATGGAGACCCTCCAGGAGATGTACGACGAGTGGCCGTTCTTCCGGACGACGCTGGACAACGCCGCCCTCTCGCTGTCGCGAACCGAACTCGAGATCGCCGAGCGGTACGCCGACATGGCCGAGGAAGAGCTTCGCGATCGGTTCTTCCCCCGCATCTCCGGCGAGTACGAGCGAACGGCCGACCTGATCACCGAGATCGGCCAGCGCGACCAGCTGCACACCCGCGACTGGCTCGGCGAAAACCTCGAGCGGCGCAATCCCTACGTGGATCCGCTGAACATGCTCCAGGTCTACCTGCTCAATCGGACCCATCGGACGGACATCGAGGAACGAACCCTGCGACTGACGGTCAAGGGGATCGCGGCCGGCATGAAGAACACGGGCTGATCGAGCGCGCCGGCTCCGCTCGGGCCGGTCCGCTCCCGCGACTCGAGCGGGGCCGAAGCTGTCGGCCGATCGCGAGAGAACGAATCACAGTGGGAGCGAAAAATCGAAACGGGTAAAAACGTCTCCCCGATATATACGAGTGAGCCGAGATAGCCTAGCCCGGCCAAGGCGGTAGATTCGAAATCTACTGTCCTCACGGACTCGGGAGTTCAAATCTCCCTCTCGGCGCTTTTACAGCGACCTTACCCGACGAGCGACGCGTAGCGGCGCGAGTTGTTCGGTCGCTGTAAACGGCTACGGAGATTCGAATCAGGGTTACTCACGTGTGAATACCGGTTGCGGTAGTTCTTTCAGGCATTTCGTAATATCTGGAACTATGTCATATTACGATCCAGTTGAGTCCCCGGATGAAACGACCGTGTTTCCATACCATAAGCTGACCCCGCCGACGATCGCTGACGTCTTCCGCGCTCGCAACCGCATCAGTCAGCACCTCCCCAAAACGCCACTGATCAAAAGTGAAGCGTTATCTGCCGAGTTCGACGCTGACGTATACTTGAAACGGGAAGACACGCTGCCGACTGGTGCGTTCAAGGTCCGTGGTGGTGTCAACCTGCTGTCGACCCTCGACCCCGACTTTCACGATCCGGGTGTGATAGCTGCCAGCACAGGCAACCACGGACAATCCATCGCCTACGCCGGACGCCAGTTCGACGTCCCCGTAACTATCGTGGTTCCAGAGGACGCGAATCAGGCCAAGGTAGCGGCGATGGAGCGTCTCGGTGCTACGGTTCTGTTTTCCGGCACCGACTTCGATGATTCCCGTGTACACGCCGAAGAGTTGGCGTCCGAGGACGGCTATCGATACGTGCATTCGGCGAACGAGCCGGCACTCGTGGCTGGCGTAGGCACAGCCGGTCTGGAGGTCGCAGAAGAACTGCCAGACATTGATTATCTCTTTTGTCCGGTCGGCGGTGGCTCTAGTGCGTCGGGCTACTGTCTCACAGTTGGGGCACTGACCGACGCGACTGTGATCGGGGCTCAGTCCGAGGCTGCACCTGCGATGTATCGGGCGTGGGCGAACGACCATCTCGAACCCCACGACCGAATGGAGACCTTTGCCGAGGGAATTGCCACACGAGTGCCGTTCGCGCTCACAACGCGACTGCTTCGGGATCGCCTTGATGACTTCCGGCTTGTGAGTGAAGACGCCATCAGGAAAGGTGTTGGTGACCTCTACAGAGTGGAGAGGATTCCGATGGAAGGTGCGTGTGCAGCGAGTCTCGCGGCAATGCGACAGCGTGCTGATGAACTTTCGGGGAGTACTGTCGTTTTTCCGATTTCCGGTCGAAATATCGAGCTTGAGAAGCTTGAGGCGTTAGTTGCTGAGACTGTCTGACGATAGACTGTTTGTTTCTGATCAATCCGCACACGTATGTCTCGCTCGATTGACCGTAGACGTGGCTGTACTCGGAACCGAGAGAGGGCCTCTCTGACGCTCACCGATTGACGGTTACTCGACCGAGACCGTTTGGAGATCCTCGGCGAATCGGACGTCGCCGTCGTAGTGAGTGTCGATCGACTCGAGCATCTCCTCGTGTCGACCCTCGGTGTGGGGATAGAGGTGGGTCAGGTAGACACGGCCGATGTCGTGGCCGGCGAGCGCGCGGCCGAGGCTCTCGGGCGTGGGGTGGTTCGAGACGTCGACGTCGTCGGGAAACGAACAGTCGTGGGCCAGGATCGCCGAGCCCTCCGCGAAGTTCGCCAGCCCGGTAAAGGCCTCACTGTCGCCGCTGAAGGTGAACAGATCGCCGAACCGATAGGCCAGACACGGCAGCGAGTGACGCGTCTCGTAGGCGGTCACGTCGAACCCCGCGACCGAGAACTCCCCGGGAACGACCTCCCGGATCTGCACCTCGAGTTTGTCCTGCATGTACTCGTGGACCGAGAGGAGGCCGTCGACCAGTCCCTTGGTTCCCTGCGGGCCGACGATCTCGAGGTGTTCCTCGCCGGCGAGCCAGCGAGCCTTCATCAGGGGGAGCAGGTCGGTGACGTGGTCGAGGTGGTGGTGTGTCAGGAGGACGCTCGAGACGTGCTCGTAGCCGACGCCGGACTGCTGGAGCCGCTGGAGCGCGCCGGCACCGCAGTCGACCAGTAGCGTTCGACCGTCGTCCTGGAGGAGAATCCCCGCCTGAAAGCGTTCGCCGGTGGGCATCGCGCTGCCCGTTCCCAGAAAGGTGACACGCATACGCGAGTGTGGAACGCCCGTCCCGAAAAGGGTGTCTCTCGGCACCGCCGGAGCGCTGGTGGGAGACTGATCGGCGGTCGACCGCTGTACCACGCTCGTCGACAGTGCTCGAGTCGGTACAAAGATTCAAGCGGATTGATCCATCACTCTACGGTATCGCCTCGATGGAGTCACGCGTCACCGATCACGATCGAAACTCGGTTCCGAGCTCGGCGGGTCGTCCCGCCGTTGACGACACAGCGGGGGCGACCCGTAACGCCGACCGGACGGTGCGGGGATGAGTGGGCGTTTCCAAGCGTCGCTCCCGGCGTCGGTCACGAAGACGACGCTGTACCGCGCCGTCGGCTGGCTCTTTCGAGCGTACGTCGCGAGCCTGCTGGTCGTCGGCGGGTACAGCCTCCTCTGGATCCTCGAGATCGCCGGTATGCTCCCCGCACACCTGCTGTCGACGGCCTGGATCGGAATGGCCGCGATGGGGGTGGTATTTCTCGTCATCTCCCTCCCGCTTTACTACGCCGCTCGAACGGCGGATCGGTGAGGGAACGGCCGATCGGCGGTTTTATCGCCGTCTCGGCCCGAGTAGCGGGACGAACCAATGACTGTCGTTCTCGCCGGCGTCGGTGCGGACAGTACGAACCTCGGTGCGCTGGCACCGCTGTACGACGACGGCCGCTTCGAGTACGTTCCGATCCCGGAGAAAACGCGTGAGACGACCGAATCCGAAACGCTCGGCTCGTGGGAGCTCCGAGCCGACGACGGCACCGCAGCGGATCTGACGACCCGTATCACCCCCCAGCCGGTCCACGACGGGACCGAAACCGTGGCCGGCGACGCCCTCGCGTCCTGGCCGCTCCACCACGATCCGAACTTCGAGGCGCTGACGTACGGCGAACACCGAACCAGCGGCTACGTCTCGCGGCTCCGTGCGCTCGAGCCGGGCGATGTCGTCGGCTTCTACGCCGGCCTGCGACGGCCCGGCGGGGACCGCGCCCACAGGTACCTGATCGGTTACTTCACCGTCGACGAGGTACTCGTCGTCGGCCCCGACACACCGCGGGCCGAGCGGCAGGCCATTCTCGCCGCCCATCCGGACAACGCACACGCAAAACGGGCCCAGAACGGTGACCTCTACCTCGAGAAACCGGTCGTGATCGTCGACGGCCGCGAGCCGGGTGGGCTCTTCGAACGGGAGCCGATTCGTCTCAGCGAGTACTACGTCAGGGACGGAAACGAACGCCCGCAGTATTACTTGCGCGAGGAGATTGCGGACGAATGGAACGTACGAGCCGGCGGCGCGAATATGATGTTCAAGCCGGCCTACCGCTGTGCGCTCTCGGCGGATGCGTTCCGGGAGCTGGTCGGGACTCCCGACGCGTGACAGCGAACGCGAGGGTGGCGGTTGGGACCGTAAGGGAGGGATCGACGATCGGCGGGCCCGACGGCGAGCGTTCCCACAGGCGAACGGTATCGGGTCGACGACGAAACGAGAGTCGTTTCCGCATCGATCGGATTGATGTACCAACACGTCGAACGGGACAGCCAGTGACGGCTTCCGACGATACGACACCCCGACACGACCGCGTCGAGCGCCACGCAACGCCCGGCCCGCGAAACTCGCTGGCCCACTGGACCACCGCTCGCAACCCGCTCCGGATCGCGATCAACTACGTCGTGGTCTGGCTCGTCCGGATCTCGCCGAGCCTGCGGCTCAAGCGCTGGCTCCTGACCGCTATCGGTGTCACGGTCGGTGACGGCGTCTCCTGGGGACTCGAGGCCACGCCGGACGTCTTCTGGCCGGAGCTGATCACCGTCGAGGCAGACGCGATCGTCGGCTACGACGCGACGATTCTCTGTCACGAGTTCCTCCAGAACGAGTACCGGACGGGCGAGGTCGTCGTCGGCGAACGGGCGATGATCGGTGCCGGTGCGATCGTCCTTCCCGGCGTCGAAATCGGTACGGGGGCTCGCGTCGCGGCGAATTCGCTGGTGACCCGTGACGTACCGCCCGAGACGACGGTTGCGGGCGTCCCGGCCCGGCCGATGGGCGACGATAGCGACGCGGAGGCCGATTCCACTCGAGCCGAGTAACCGATCTACCCAATCGCTGTTGTTCGCCCACCCCGTATCCTTTCCTTCGTTTTACCCCGATCGTATCCGAAAGCAGAACACATATACAGCCGTGAACGAATCCTCGGCTATGTCGTATTGTCACGACTGTGATGAGGAGTTCGAAACAGGGACGATTCTCTGTCCCAACTGTGGGGGGAAACTGGCAGAAGAGGACGTCGGAGACGCATCGTCCGGGTGGTCAGACGGCAGTTCGGACGGGAGCGACACGACATCGGGCTGGTCAACTGACGATTCGGGGACCGACGATTCGGCGGCAGGCTGGTCGACCGATCGGAACCGGAATCCAGCGTCGGCAGCATCGGGCCCAGGATCGGCCGATCCGTCGGAACCGAAACACCACAGTATTGATATCTTTACGTTCTCGTTCAAATACCCCCTCGGGAAAGGTGGGAAACCGTTGGTGCTCGATTCCGTCTTCGCGTTCTTCTGGTTTCTCCTTTTGATACCGCTGATCGTCTCGTATGGCTACTCCTATCGAGTCGGTCGTGCCGCCGCACGCGGCGACGAGGAAGTCCCGTCGTTCGACGACTGGCCCGGTATGGGAAGGGACGGCCTGATTCTCGTGGGGGTCTATCTCGCTGTGGTGATCGCACTCGCCGCCGTGACAGCGGTCATCTCCCTGGCGGTCAGCGCAGTCGGGGAGTCATCGACGCTTGCGCTCCCGATCATCGGGATCGGAGCGATCGTCGTACTTGCTGGCAGTTATATCGCAGGCGCGATCGTACCGGTGTTGATCGGAACGGGAAGCCTCGGTAAGACGTTTTCCGACCGTCGAATTCTCGAGTTTGCACTCTCGGTGCACTATCTCAAGGGGCTCCTATTGCTGTTCGTGATATCTTTCGGCCTGTATATTGCGTTCGCGATCGGTGCGGTCATACTCGCGATCACGGTCATCGGCATCCCCCTGGTGCTCGTACTGTACATCGTGTTCCCGGTGTATCTCGTGAACCTGTCGTTTGCCTTGTGGGGCTACATCTACAACGAAGCAGCAAAAGCAGGCGACGTCGAACCTGTCGAGCCGGACGCATCACTCGGATTCGAGTGATGGCCGACGGTCCGTTTCAGACATCGGGGACGCACCGACGGGAACCCCGTTCGGCCGCTCGGAGCCACCCCCTCGAGTACTAATTTTGCGGCCCAGATCATCGCAGAGCATCGAGACAAAAACGGCGCTCGAGACAAAACCGGGTTACAGCGACGACCAGGACCGTCGGGCTTCGTTCCAGGAGGTAATGTCGGCGATCCAGCGGGCGGCGATCATCTTCTTCAGGTTCTGGGCCGGGAAGCCGCCGAAGGTATCGACGGGAAGGGAGATGCCGAACGCGGGTTTGACGTCGTGGGCGACGGCCTCCTCCCCGACGGAGATGACGGTCCCCTTGTCGTCGTACTCCCAGGTTTTCAGCGGGCGGTTCTGGATCGCACGAACGATGTTCTCGCCGGCGACCTCCGCGGCCTGCCAGGCGGCCTGTGCCGTCGGTGGCGCGGGCTGGTCGCCCTGATCGATGATCGCCGAGTCACCGATCGCGAAGACGCGCTCGTCGGAGGTCTGGAAGTTCGCACCGGTGTTGATTCGGTTGTGCTCGTTTTCGAGGTCGACATCGTCTATCGCGTCGCGGCCGGTGATCCCGCCGGTCCAGACCAGCACGTCGTATTCGAGCGGCTCGCCTTCGTCGAACTCGATGGCGTCGGCAGTCGCCTCGGTGATCGGGTCGTCCGTGTGGATGTGGACGCCGGCCTCCTCGAGCAGGTCGCGCAGGGCCTGTTGGATCTCCGGGTCGTTGCCGGGGAAGATCTCCTCGAGGGCTTCGACGAGGTGGATCTCGATCGGCGCACGGTGGTTGTCGCGGAACTCCGCGATCTCGCCGGCGGTCTGGATGCCCGAGAGGCCGGCACCGCCGATGACGACCTGTGCGGGGTCGCCGCGGGTCGCCGCCTGGCTGGCGTCGTTGACCGCGTCGTGGATCTCGAGGGCGTCGTCGAGGCTCTTCAGGGTCAGGGAGTGTTCCTCGAGGCCGGGAATGCCGTAGTAGGCGGTCTGGCTGCCGAGTCCGACGAGGACGTAATCGTACTCGACGTCGTCGCTGTCTTCGAGTTCGACGACCTGTTCGTCGACATCGAGGCCGGTAACCTCGTCCTGGATGAACCGGGTCGACGGGTCCGCGATCTGATCGATCGGGAACGTGATGTCGGGGCGGACGTTCGGATCGCGAATCACGCGGTGGGACTCGTGGAGAACGAGGTGGTAGTCGACGTCAGCGATCCAGGTTAGCCGCACGTTGCCCCCGAGCTCCGATTGCAGCTTGTTGATCGTACCGGTTCCGGCATATCCGGCTCCGAGCACGACGACGTTCTCAGTCATACCCCACACTGAGAATCACTATGATACAAAGGTGTTGAAACGCGAGTGAGTGTGCTCACCGTTCTCGTGCCACGATGGTGTGGCACACACTGTATGGAACGGGTTCAGAGGATGCGCTTGCCGAACGTACTCGCGGTCAGTTCGGCCGCCAGCGTCGCAGTCTCGTTTGCTTCGTCCAGAATCGGGTTTACCTCGACGACGTCCATCGATCGGAGCACCCCGTCGGCGTCGTGACGCCGAGAGAGGGTCTCGAGGGCGGCGTGGGCCTCCCGATAGGTGACGCCGCCACGAACGGGGGTACCGACACCGGGTGCCGCCTTCGGATCGAGCCAGTCGAGGTCGAGGCTGACGTGGACGCCGTCGGTCCCATCGGTCGCGACTGCGAGGGCGTCGTCGACGACTGCGGAGATGCCCCGTTGGTCGATGTCGGACATGGTAAAGGCGGTCATCTCGCTCTCTCGGATCAGTTCGCGCTCGCGGTCGTCGATGCTTCGGAGCCCGACGTAGGCGATCGAGGACTCTCGCAGTCGGGGAGCCGGTGCCCACTCTGTCTCGCCGAACGCGCCCCGACCCAGCGCCGCAGCCAGAGGCATTCCGTGGACGTTACCACTGGGAGAGGTTTCCGGCGTGTTGAGGTCTGCGTGGGCGTCGAACCAGATGGCACCGAGGTCGGCCTCGCGTGCCGAGCCGGTAAGCGAGCCGATCGCGACCGAGTGGTCCCCGCCCAAGACGAGCGGGAACTCGCCGTCCGCGAGCGTCGCCGCGACCCGATCGCTCACTCGCCGGCAGACGTCCTCGACTTCTCGGAGGAACTTCGCGTTCCCGCCGGTCGGTTGGTCGGCGTCCGGATCGCGCTCTTCCGCCCGCGGCATCGACAGATCGCCGTCGTCGACCGGTTCGACGCCAGCGCGCTCGAGGCCGTCCGCGAGGTCGGCATAGCGGATCGCGGACGGCCCCATGTCGACGCCACGGCGGTTCGCCCCGTAGTCCATCGGGGCACCGATGATTCTGACGGTCCGTTCCATACCTCTGGTACGCAGTCGGCCGGTTTGATCGTGACGATCCACGACGATTCGCTGGCGACAGCTTTAGGGTTAGACCGATCTAATTTCGCTACAGCATGATGCTGAGCGACGTGATGGAGGATTACCTGAAAGCGATCTATCAGCTCCAGCGTGAGACAGACGAGCGGATCAAAACCTCCGAAATCGCCGGAGAGCTGGACGTCACGTCGCCGACGGTCACCAGCATGCTCGACAAACTCGAGGAGCGCGAACTCGTCGACCGCGAGAAGTACCGCGGGGTGACCCTGACCGACGAGGGCGAAACGGTCGCCCTCGAGATCGTCCGTCACCACCGGCTGCTCGAGGCCTACCTCACCGAGCACCTCGACTACGACTGGTCGGAAGTCCACGCCGAGGCCGACCGGCTCGAACACCACATCAGCGAGGACTTCGAGGATCGCGTCGCCGATGCCCTCGGTGAGCCGACGGTCGATCCACACGGATCCCCGATCCCCAGTGCCGACCTCGAGCCGCCGGAACGACCCGAGGGCGAGGCCATCACCGAATTCGAGGCGGGCACCGTCGTAACCGTCGCCGAGGTCGCCGACCGCGATCCGGAGGTCCTCTCCTATCTCGCCGAGCACGGCGTCGAACCCGGCGTCGAACTCGAGATACTCGAAATCGCGCCCTTTGGAATGGTGACGGCTCGCTCGAACGTGGCTGCAGAACCCGTCTCGCTGCCCGAATCCGTCGCACACCACGTCCGAGTCGCACCACCCGTCGAACCCGAACCGTAGCCGGCGGCGTTGGACGGAGGACCCATCATCGTGTCTATCGGTCACTACCGGATTAAATCCGAAACGACAGCTGTCGTTAATTACCAACGGACGCCGCTTTCCCGCCGGAAACGGAAGAGAAACACCTTCCCGTACCCGCTTCGAAGGCCGGGATCCCACCACCCGGTCCGGTCTACCCGTCGGGTTTAAGGAAACCAAATACGAATAAATACCTATGTCATCCATCGAACTCACCCCGAGCCAGAAGAAAATTCTACGTGCACTGACGAATCTTCACAAAGAAACCGAAGACGCGATCAAAGGCGAGGATATCGCCGAGCAGGTCGATCGCAATCCGGGGACGATTCGGAACCAGATGCAGAGTCTCAAAGCCCTCCAACTAGTAGAGGGCGTCCCCGGGCCCAAAGGGGGCTACAAACCCACGGCCGCTGCCTACGAAGCACTCGAGATCCAGCAGATGGACGAGCCGGCGGCCGTACCGATGCAACACGAAGGCGAACCCGTCGACGATACGATTATCGAAGAGATCGACCTCTCGAGCGTCCATCACCCGGAACTCTGTCGCGCGGAGATCCACATTCAGGGCACGCTCGGCGACATTCACGAGAACGACGCCGTCACCGTCGGCCCGACGCCGCTCTCGAAACTCGTCATCGAGGGCACCGTCGACGGGAAAGACGACACGAACAACATTCTCATCCTGCGGATCGACGACATGGTTGCGCCCGCCGAAGAACCGGCCCACTGAGGGACGGTCGCCGCGTTTGCTTCGATTCTCTCTAGCGACTGCCCTCCTGATCAGCGAACGAATCCACTTCGAGTAGAGGCCGTGCCGAAGCCGACCGACTCAGTTCCCGTCGTCGGCCGCGTCCGTAGCGTCGGCGGTCGCCGACGCCGGAACGTCGTCGACTGCGGCGACCGCGTCGCCGTCTTCGACGTCCATGACGATCACGCCCATCGTGTTCCGACCGACGGTCGAGATTTCGTCGACTCGGGTCCGGACGATCTGCCCGCGCTCGCTCATCATCACGAGCTGATCGTCGTCGGAGACCGCCTTGACGGCCGTCACGGGACCGTTTCGCTCGCCGGTCTTGATATCGATCAATCCCTTCCCGTACCGGGACTGCGTGTTGTACTCCGAGAGGGGAGTCCGCTTGCCGTAGCCGTTCTTCGTGACCGTCAACAGCGCCTGCTCGTCGCCCTCGTCGGTCGCGACCAGCCCTGCGACGGCGTCGCCCTCTTGGAGTTTGATGCCGTTGACGCCCCGGGCGTTCCGGCCCATCGCACGGACTTCGTCCTCGTCGAAGCGGATCGTCATCCCGCCCTCGGTCGCGATGACGAGGTCCTGCGAGCCGTCGGTGACCTCGACGTCGACGAGTTCGTCGCCCTCTTCTAGGTCCGCGGCGATGATTCCCGTCGAGAGGATGTTGTCGAACTCCTCGCCAGCGGTGCGTTTGACGTAGCCGTTCCGGGTCGCCATCGTCACGAACTCGTCGTCGCCGAACGCGTCGGTGTCGACGATGGCCGTGATGTCCTCGCCGGGGTCGAGATCCAGGATGTTGACCGCGGATTTACCACGCGCAGTACGTCCCATCTCCGGGATCTCGTAGGTCTTGAGTCGGTAGACCTCGCCCTGATTCGTAAAGCAGAGGAGATAGTCGTGGGTGTTCGCCCGGAAGACCGCCGAGACGCGGTCGTCTTCCTTGACGTCCGCGCCGATGATCCCCTTCCCACCGCGACCCTGGGGGTCGAACTGCTCGATCGGCATTCGCTTGACGTAGTCGTCTTCCGTCATGACGACGAACACCTCCTCCTCGGGAATGAGGTCCTCGTGGGTGACCGTCCCCTGGTCCTCGATAATCGAGGTCCGGCGCTCGTCGCCGTACTCCTCTTTGATCTCGCGGAGTTCGTCTTTGATGACCGAGAGCAGTTCCGACTCGCTCTCGAGGATCGTGGTCAGGCGCTCGATCTCGGCCTGGACCGCCTCGTACTCGTCTTCGATTTCGGCGGCCTCCATCGAGGTGAGGCTGCCGAGTTGCATCCGAACGATGTGGGTGGCCTGCTCCTCGGAGAAGTCGTAGGACTCCTGTAGCGCCGCTTTCGCCGCCGACCGATCCTCGCTGTTGCGGATCAGTTCGACGACGTCCTCGGCGTTCTCGACGGCCGTCAGCCGTCCCTCGAGGATGTGTGCCCGATCCTCGGCCTCCGCGAGGTCGTACTCGCTGCGTCGGCGGACGACCTCGCGGCGGTGGGAAATGTACTCCTCGAGCGTCTCCTTGAGCGAGAGCACGCGCGGTTGGCCGTCGACCAGCGCGAGGTTGATGACGCCGAAGGTTCGTTCGAGGTGATTCTCGAGCAGTTTGTTCTTGACGACCTCGGCGTTCGCGCCGCGTTTGAGTTCGATGACGACGCGGACGCCGTCGCGGTCGGACTCGTCGCGCAGGTCGGAGACCCCCTCGATCTCGCCCTCGTTGACGTCCTCGGCGATGCGTTCGACCAGTCGAGCCTTGTTGGCCTGGAAGGGCAGTTCCGTGACGACGATCCGTTCGCGACCCGACTTCCACTCCTCGACCTCGAACTCGGCGCGGACGCGGATGCGCCCGCGGCCGGTCTTGTACGCCGAGTAGATCGCGTCCCGGCCGACGATGTTCGCACCCGTCGGGAAGTCCGGTCCCTTGACGTGTTCCATCAGGTCGTCGACGGTCGCGTCGGGGTCGTCGATCAGTTCGATCGTCGCGTCGACGACCTCGCCCAAATTGTGGGGCGGGATGTTCGTCGACATCCCGACCGCGATCCCCGAGGAGCCGTTGACCAGCAGGTTGGGAAACGCCGCCGGAAGCACGTCGGGCTCTTGGAGGCGGTCATCGTAGTTCGCCGAGAAGTCGACCGTATCCTTGTCGATGTCCTCGAGCAGTTCCTCGGCGACGGAGGCCATCCGAGCCTCCGTGTATCGGGGCGCAGCGGCCGGGTCGCCGTCCATCGAGCCGAAGTTCCCCTGGCCGTCGACCAGCGGATACCGCATCGAGAAGTCCTGGGCCATCCGGACCAAGGTGTCGTAGATCGCGCTGTCGCCGTGGGGATGGTAGTCACCCATCGTCTCCCCGACGATCGAGGAGGACTTACGGTGGCTGCTCCCCGAGGAGACGCCCATCTCGTGCATCGCATAGAGGATGCGCCGGTGGACGGGTTTGAGCCCGTCGCGGGCGTCGGGGAGTGCGCGACCGGCGATGACGCTCATCGCGTAGTCGATGTAACTCTGCTCCATTTCGTCCTCGATGCGGACGTTCTCTACCGCTCGCGCCTCGATGTCAGTCGGATCGGGTACGTCTGAACTCATGTCTTCATCTGGTTTCGTGGGATATATCGGTCAGTTCTCCAGCGCTGTATCCGTGAGCGAGTTCGTTTCACGAACTCGCGAGCGGGCCGACGAGCGACCATCGGGAGCGAGGAGCGCTTTTCATCGACGTTTTGCCGAGGGTGCGCCGAAGGCGCACCCGCAGAGCAAACGGTCGTTAGATGTCGATCCACTCGGCCTCGGGCGCGTGGTCCTTGATGAACTGCTTGCGGGGTTCGACGGCGTCGCCCATCAGGACGGAGAACATCTTGTCCGCCGCGGCCGCGTCCTCGATCGTGATCTGTTTGAGGATGCGGTTGTCGGGGTTCATCGTCGTCTCCCAGAGCTGTTCGGGGTTCATCTCGCCGAGTCCCTTGAACCGCTGGACCTGCGAGGGATTGCCGTCGCACTTCTCTTCGACGATCCGATCGCGTTCGGCGTCGGTCATCGCGTCGTAGGTCTCGCCGCGATAGCGGATGCGGTACAGCGGCGGCTGGGTCGCGTAGACGTAACCGCCCTCGAGCAGCGGGCGCATGTGCCGGTAGAAGAACGTCAACAGGAGCGTCCGGATGTGTGCCCCGTCGACGTCGGCGTCCGTCGCCATGATGATCTTCTTGTAGCGGACGTCCTCGACGTCGAACTCGTCGCCGATCCCCGCGCCGATCGCGGTGATCATGTTCCGGATCTCGTCGTTCTCGAGGATGCGATCGAGCCGGTGTTTCTCGACGTTCAGAATCTTCCCCTTGATCGGCAGGATGGCCTGGAAGTCGGGGTTTCGGGCCTGTTTCGCGCTCCCTCCCGCGGAGTCACCCTCCGCGATGAACAGTTCGGCCTCCTCGGGGTCTTTGGTCTGGCAGTCAGCCAGTTTCCCGGGCAGCGAGGTGGACTCGAGGGCGGACTTCCGTCGGGTCAGCTCCTCGGCCTTCTGGGCGGCCATGCGTGCCTTCGCGGCTTCGACCGCTTTGTTGACGATCGCCTCGGCGGTGTCGGGGTGTTCCTCGAAGTAGGTGCCAAGCCCCTCGTGCATGGCGCTCTCGACGATGCCTCGTACTTCCGAGTTGCCGAGTTTCGTCTTCGTCTGGCCCTCGAACTGGGGATCGGGGTGTTTGATCGAGATGACTGCGGTCAGCCCCTCGCGGATGTCCTCGCCCGTGAGGTTGTCGTCGAGGTCCGAGAGGAGATCGTTGTCGTTGGCGTAGTCGTTGACACACCGCGTCAGCGCGGTCTTGAACCCGGTGAGGTGGGTCCCCCCCTCGCGTGTGTTGATGTTGTTCGCGAAGGCGTGGATCGAACCCTGCAGTTCCTGGGTGGCCTGCATCGCGACTTCGATCTGGATGTTCTGTGCTTCGTCCTCGAAGTAGATGACGTCCTCGTGCATCGCCGAGCGCGTCTCGTTGAGGTAGTCGACGAACTCGCGGATGCCACCGTCGTACTCGTAGGTCTCGGTAACGGCCTCACCCTCGTCGTCGTCCGCGCGCTCGTCGCGGAGCGTGATGCGGACGCCCGAGTTGAGGAAGGCCAGTTCCCGAAGCCGGTTCGACAGCGTCGAGAACGAGACGTCGCCCGTCTCGAAGATACCCGTATCGGGCCAGAACCGGATTTGGCTCCCCGTCTCCTCGTCGGGCCGCATCTCGCGAACGCGTTCCATGTCGCCGATGGGTTCGCCACCCTCGAACGCGTGGCGGAAGACGCCGCCGTCGCGTTTGACCTCGGCCTCGAGGCGCTCGGAGAGGGCGTTGACGACGCTCACCCCGACGCCGTGGAGGCCGCCGGAGACCTGGTAGGACTTGTTGTCGAACTTGCCGCCGGCGTGGAGGACGGTCAGAATGACCTCGAGTGCAGGGCGGTCGTACTCCTCGTGTGTGTCGACGGGGATACCACGGCCGTCGTCAGCGACGCTCACCGACTCGTCCTCGTGGATGGTGACGGTGATGTCGTCGCAGTGGCCGGCCAGTGCCTCGTCGATCGAGTTGTCCACCACTTCGTAGACCAGATGGTGGAGGCCTCGAGAATCGGTAGAGCCGATGTACATCGCCGGTCGCTTTCGGACGGCTTCCAGGCCCTCGAGGACCTGGATCTGCCCGGCTCCGTACTCGCTTTCCTGGGACATGTAAAACCTGCTTTCGGATAGCAGTCCGGCCCTAATAAAAGTCACGTGTACGCGCGCGAGCGCGAGTCAGATTACCCCGGTAAACTGCCGCATACCCGGACAAACGGCCGCATCGTTCCGATAACCGGCCAACCGCGGTCTAGATGACCGCGTCGAACTCGTTGTGGCCCTGAATGTCGACGCCCTCGTCGGTCACTGCCGCGAGGAAGACGCCGTTTCCGGAGCCGGTGTCGCGCTCGACGGCACTTTTGACGGCGCGAGCCGCGACCGACGTGGCGTCCTCGAGCGAGAGGTCGTCCTCGTGCTCCTGTTCGAGGAGGCCGTAGGCGAGTTGCATCCCGCTGCCGGTGACGGTGTAGTCGTCGGCCATGACCCCGCCGGCGGGGTCGATGCTGTAGACGTGGCTCCCCTCGGCGTCGACGCCACCGAGGATGGGATTGATCGCGCGGAACGGCCCGCCGCGGGCGAAGTTACCCGCCAGCGTCGCCAGTGCCTCGATGGGCATCGGCTCGCCGCGACGGGATTCATAGAGGTTGACTTCGGCCCGCAGCGTTCGGATGAACGACTGTGCGCCGCCGACCGAACCGACGAGCGTGAGCGCGCCGGTCGGGTGGATCTGCTCGACCTTCTGGACGTCTTTGTTCGAGACGAACCGGCCGCCCAGACTGGCGCGCATGTCCGTCGCGATGACGACGCCCTCGTCGGTCGTGATACCGATGGTCGTCGTCCCCGTGGAGTTGACGTTCTCGCCGTAGTCGTCGCCCCTGTTCCCGTCGGGAAGCGAGCCCAGTTCGGGCTCGTACGGCGAGGGCTCGCCGTTCCCCTGGGGCGTCGACGGCTGGGTCCAGTTATTCATCGGTCTCCTCCGTGTCGATCTCCGCGAGGATCGACTCGAGTCGGCTCTCCTCGACCGAGTGGAACGATTCGTCGTCGGTCGTGATCGTGGCGACGTCGACCGCTTCGGCGTCGACGACCTCCTCCTCGGGCTCGCTGAGTGCGCTCACGGCGAGTTCGATGCCACCGTCGACGTCGAGATCTTCGCGATAGTGGTCCTCGAGGTAGCCCTGAATGGTGTCGCGATCGCCGCCGATGGCGGCTGCCTTCCACTCGTAGTCCGTCCCCGACGGATCGGTTTCGAACAGTTTCGGTTCGCCCTCGTCGATGCCGCCGACGAGGAGCGCGACGCCGAAGGGGCGCGCGCCACCGGTCTGGGTGTACTCCTGAATGTGGTCGGTGATCGATCGCGTCAGGGTTTCGACGCCGACCTCCTGACCGTATCGGAGCTGTTCGCCCTGTGCGCGGCGACGCGCGAGGTCGACGAGCTGGCGGGCGTCGGCGACGTGCCCGGCGCTTGCGACGCCGATATGCTCGTCGGCTTTGTGGATTTTCTCCACGCTCGAGCGCTCCATGAGCGGCGAACTGACCTGTCGGTTGGCGGCGAGGACGACGCCATCGGGCGTCCGGAGTCCGACGCTCGCGGTCCCACGCTTGACGGCCTCGCGTGCATATTCGACCTGGTAGAGGCGTCCGTCCGGGGAGAAGATCGTGATCCCCCGATCGTAGGCCTGCTGTTGGGATTGTCCTTGCATTTGGTCTTCACCTTGGGTAAGGGATAGAAATATATATGCCTTCTTCTGAAGGCAACTTCCTCTCCATCGGTGCGTTCGCCCTGGAGTAGTAAGAGCGTACTGCCGGCAGCCTCCCGAGTGCGTCCGCTCTCAGTGACCACTCAGTATTCGTCGCCACTCGAGTTCGCTCGTCGCTCTCGTACCGTACTCGCGTCAATTCCATCTTACTCGATCCAGCTCTCTGCAGGGTAGGCTGCGATCTCAAGCTTTCCGCTGAAACGAATCCCGTTCCTTGGGTCAGCACGGGATTTCGGACTCCAGTAAACAGCATACCGGTGGCAGTCCCCCAGTCCTCGCGGTCGGTCGCGGGCTCGAGGGGCTGAGACGCCCGAGCTTTTCGGGGCACGATTACATATGGAAGAACACAGTACCGCGGTCGACATTCCTGTCGAAAAGGCAAAAGAAACAATTCACCAATACGGGCTCGGGCTCCTTTTTGCGGCGAATATTTTCGGAGCTGGGTCCGTCTATATCCTGACGCAGGCCGGAACCAGTTTCGGCTTCGGACTCCTGTGGGTCTTGCCGCTGACGCTCGGCGTCGGTCTGACGATGCACGAGATGTCCGCTCGATTGGCAGCGAAGAACGAACCGCTGATGAACTACATCAGGGACGTGATCGGACCGGGGGCCGCGAAACCGTTCGCGTTCGGCATCGCGTTCATTATGCAGTTCTGGAGTGTTGCCAACTACGCACTCGCGGGAGCTGCGCTGGTCTTTCTCACACCGGTTTCGAATCTGTACGTGGGGATCATCATCACGGCCGCACTCGGTATCTCGCTCGTCGAACTTCGCGTCTATAGCCGTATCGAGGGAGTCATCGCAACGCTCGTGCTGGCGATCTTCGCCTCCTATCTGGTCATCGTCGCGAACCTCCAGCCGTCGCTCGGCGGCGTCGCCCTCGGGTTCGTTCCGACGATCTCCGCCGACCTCAACTACCTGACGATGATTATCGCACTGCTGGGGACGACGGTCTACTACCCGAACTTCTTCATTCAGACGAGCATGCAACACGAGAAGGACTGGACGGACGTCTCCCGATATCGGAAAGACCACACGGTCGGACTGGCCGCCGTCGTCGCCCTCAGTGCGACGGTTGTTATCGCGGCCGCGATGGCCGTCCCTGACGAGACGCTCACGCTGACCGCACCCGCAGAACCGCTCACCGATATGATCGGCCCGTGGGTGCTCGGCGTGTTCGTCCTCGCCGTCGGCGCTGCGGCGTTCACGAGCGCGACCGGAACGCTGTTCGCTGCCGGCTTCATGGTGCCACAATCCTACGAACTGACGACCCACTTCGGCGACATGCACTTCCGGCGGACCGTCCACCTCCTGATCGGACTGTCGGTCCTTCTCGTCATCCCGATCCTCGCCTTCACCGACTTTACGCCAGTGAGGCTGGCGCTACTGATGCCCGCGGTCAACGGCGTCATCGGCCTCCCGATCACGGCACTTGCACTGTTCGCCGCGATCAACCGGTACTTCGAGCCGACTCGACTCGAGCGCACGCTCTTCCTCGCGGTCGTCGTCTTGATATTCCTCACGTCGCTCGTGACGGCGGAATCGCTGACTCGTTCGATCCTCGAACTCCTCTGAGACCGGACCGGGTCCGACCGGAAGAGCCAGGCGCGCTGGGACGGACACGTGAATAACACCGCTCCTCCATGTTCGAACTGCCCTTCCAACTCTCACTGGTGCTGTTGCTCGTTTCGATCGCCTTCTTCTCGGGCATCGGAATCACGACCATCGGTCCCGGCGGTATCTTCGTGACGATCGCCCTCTACTCGCTGACGCCGCTGACCTCGAGTCAGGTCGCCGGAACCGCTCACGCGACGTTCATCGTCACCGGTCTCGTCGGGAGCGCCGCCTACGTCTACTCCGGCGAGATGGACACCGGGGAGGGCCGTGCCATCGCGATCATCCTCAGCGCGACGAGCGTCTTCGGCGCGCTCGTCGGCGCGTACGTGAACTCCTTCGTTTCGCGCTCCCTGTTCGGACTCCTGCTCGGCGGCGTCGCGATGGCCGTCGGCGGCATCGTTCTCTACCGCGAGCGTCGGGGCTTTCGACCGAGCTACGACCTCGAACCGCTGACTCGGTCCGGCCGGATCGTTCTGGGAGCGCTGGGGTTCGTCCTCGGAGTCTGTAGCGGCCTGCTCGGGATCGGTGGCCCGGTGCTGGCCGTCCCCGCCCTAGTGCTCGTCGGGGTGCCGATGCTGCTCGCCGTCGCCGCGGCACAGGTCCAGTCGATCTTCATCGCGACGTTCGCGGCGTCGGGCTACTTCCTGCAGGGGAACGTCTCCGTTCCGCTCGCGGTCGTCATCGGTACGCCGCTCCTGCTTGGCGTCGTCATCGGCTGGCGGGTCGCCCACACCATCGACCCAGAGCGACTGAAAGTCGTTCTCGGGGTCGTCCTGCTGGGCGTCGGCCCTTATCTCGCCCTCTGATCGCCGAGCCGATCACCGGTTTGCGGATGGTCGTTTCCGACCGGTCCTCGGCGACGGTGACATCGCCTGACACAGACTGAAGGGGATACGGATAGACGGAGGTAGCTATGGTTCCACGGGTCCTCGTTCCGTTCGACGATTCGAAGCCCGCCGCCGACGCCCTCGAGTACGCATTCGACCTGTTTCCCGACGGCGACATCGTCGTTCTGACTGTCGTCGATACGACTTCGCTGCCGTTCGTTCCGAACGCTGCGGACGATGCCAGATCGAGCGACGACGCCCGAACGTTTCTCGGCGAAGCCACTGATCACCGAAACGCGGCCGAGACCATCGCGGACGAGCACGGAACGGCGGTCGAAACGCGGACTCGCATAGGGATCCCGGCCCAGGAAATTCTCGAGTACATCGAACGGAATCCCGTCGATCACGTCGTCATCGGTAGTCACGGTCGATCGGGCGTCGTGCGGATCCTGCTCGGCAGCGTCGCGGAAGTCGTCGTCCGCCACTCGCCGGTACCGGTTACCGTGGTTCGGTGAGAGGCTGCCGTGGCGAATTCCGCGGTGACGACGAGCTGACCGGCCCCGACAGAACGCCCTTCGAACCGAATCCGAGCGAACGCGGGACGTGGCTACAGCGCCTACGCGATCCGCGATTGCTGTCGCCGGGTCGACGTGCGACGAACGACGACTTGACCCGCCGATTCCCGTCGACGGACCGATCCACGCCCCTTCCTCTCCACAATCCTGAAAGTGGCATACTCCGGCCCAATCGACTTATCCCCCGTTCTGGTATGGTGGTCCGATGCTTCCGCTCGTCGCGACCGCACTCGCTCTCGTCGTCGGCGTGGTGGTTCTCGAGGTCGTGTCGTACCGGGCCCTCGAACGGATTCCGTCGGTTGCGACCGAGGAGTTTCCCGAGATCGACCGCGAATTACTGGGGAAGTTCAGCAGCTTCGACCCCGAACTGGGCTGGTGTCCGCAGCCGAGCCGGGAGAAACAGAAGGACACCGGCGATCACCTCCCCGGTGAGGAACTCCGCAGCGTCGTGACGTACTCGACCGACGAGTACGCGAGTCGAGTTTGCCCTGCGAAAGAGCGCGACCCCGACGCCGAGTTGACGGTCTCGACCTACGGCGACTCCTACTGTTTCTGCCGGGAGGTCGACGACGACGAGACGTTCCAACACTACCTCGCCGAAGAACTCGACACCCACGTCGCCAACTACGGCGGCGGCAACTACGGCCTCGATCAGGCGCTCATGCGACTCGAGCGCCGGTATCCCGAGGACCCGACCGATCACGTCTTCGTGGTCGTCACTGCCTCCTCGATCGCGCGCATCCTCAGCGTCTGGAAACACTACCAGGAGTTCGGCAACGTCCTCGCCGTCAAACCCCGGTACGTCCTCGAGGACGGCGAACTCGAGCGCATCGAGAGCCCCGTCGACGAGAAAGAAGAGTTGCTCGATCTCGAGTCGAAAGCCGACTTCCTCCGGGAATACGACTTTCACTACGAACACTGGTTCGAGCCACACGTCGCGTCGCGGCCGTACACGGCGGATTTCCTCGAGAAAAGCGAACACGTCCGCTACGCCGCGTATACCGCCGGGAAGGAACTCGAGCGCCGACTCGAGCGCTCGATCCCGGGGATCGACTTCGATCTGGCCCAGACACAGTCCGCACTGCGGTTAGAACAACCTCGCGTTCGATACCACGAGCGGCTGTTCGAGACTCACGAATACCTCTTGGACGCGCTCGTCGAGAAGTTCGTCGACTACGCGGACGAACAGGGCTTCGAGGCGACGTTCGTGATGGTCCAGCAGCTCCGATACGCGAAGTACGAGTCCGAGCACGGCCCCATCTACGGCGATCTGATGGATCGGCTCGACGAGCGCTACGACGACCTGACGACGATCGATATGGCCACTCACCTCTCACCGGACGACGGCGAGGTCGAGTCCCTGTACGTTGAACGCGGAGAAGGGGGCCACTACAGTCCCGAGACGAACGCGGAGATCGCGCAGGTGCTAGCAGACGTCGTCGAAGAGCGGGCAGTCGCAGAATGAATCCGTTCTATCTCGTCGCCGGGATCGCCATCCTCGTCGCTGCGATCGTCGACATCATCTGGACGACCCTCTGGGTCGACGGGGGTTCCGGACCGATTTCCGGCCGGCTCACGACCGCCGTCTGGCACGGACTCCGGATTGGAAGCGGTGACCGCGACAGGGTACTCAGTATCGCCGGGCCGCTCATTCTCATCCTCACCCTCGCGATGTGGATCGGCCTCATCTGGCTCGGGTGGACGCTCGTCTTCGCCAGCTATCCGGCCTCGCTCATCAGTACGCGCACCGGCGCAGTCGCCGACTGGTCGGGGCGGTTCTACTACGTCGCGTACACGATGTTTACCGACGGTAACGGCGATTATAGCCCCCTCGGCGACGTCTGGGAGATCGCCAGTTCGTTCACGACGGCTACCGGAATGGCGTTCGTCACGCTCGGTGTCTCCTACATCCTCACCGTCCTCGGAGCGGTCTCGGATAAGCGTTCCTTTGCCAGCACCGTCACGGGACTGGGAGAGCGAAGCGAATCGCTCGTCCGAACGGGGTGGACCGGCGAGGACTTCGAGGGACTGGACCTCGCCCTCGAGTCGCTCGCGTCGGAGTTGAGCCTGCTCGCCGAACAGCACAAATCCTATCCGATCTTGCACTACTACCACAGCGAACGGGCCGATCGAGCCTCGGCCGTCGCGGTGCCCATCTTCGACGAGGCGCTCATGCTCCTTCGATACGGTGTTCCGGACGAGCACAGCCCCGATCCTGCGGTCGTCGAGTCCGGCCGCTCGAGTGCACAAAGTTACCTCGAGACGCTCGATACGGCGTTCATCGAACCCGCGCCGTCCGTTCCGCGAGCCCCGGACCTCGAGCGCTTGCGCGACGACGATATCCCGACCGTCTCGGACGACGCGTTCGCCGAGGCCCTCGCGGACCTGACCGACCGACGACGGCGACTGCTCGCCGTGGTCGAAGCCGACGCGTGGGAGTGGCCCCCCGTCGAGGAGTGAGGCAGGACGTTCGGCGATCCGATCAGGTTCCGGTCACGTATCGGGTGTATTCATCCCGACAGCTCCGGAAACGGGGAACGGTATTCATTGCGCTCCGGCCCCACTCGTACCCATGGAGGAGTACGACGTTCTGGTCATCGGCTCCGGATCGGGGCTCGACGTGGCGAACGCGGCGGCGAATCAGGGCCAATCGGTCGCGATCGTCGAGAAGGGGCGACTCGGCGGCACCTGTCTCAATCGGGGCTGTATTCCATCGAAGAAACTGCTGTACCACGCCGACGTCATGGAGACGATCGAGCGCGCAGACGAGTTCAAGATCGACGCGACGGTCACCGACGTCGACTTCGCCGAGATCGTCCGGGAGGTAACCGAGGACGTCCACGGGAGTTCGGACTCGATCCGGCGCGGTCTCAGTTCCTCGGACCGCCACGACCTCTACCAGGCGGAGGGGCGATTCGTCGACGAACGCACGCTCGAGCTAGCCGGCGGGGACCACGACGGCGAGCGCCTCGCTGCCGAGACGGTCCTCGTCGCGGCGGGGACCCGTCCCGCGATTCCGCCGATCGACGGCATCGAGACCGTCGACTATCTCACCAGCACGGAAGCACTGCAGTTGCAGGCCCCACCGGACCACCTCGTCATCGTCGGCGGTGGCTACATCGCCGCCGAACTGGGTCAGTTCTTCGGGACGTTCGGCAGCGACGTGTCGATCATCGGTCGGCGACCGACCCTGCTCCCCGACGCCGACGAGGAGGTGGCCGCCGCGTTCACCGAGCGCTACGCCGACCGGTTCGACGTCTACACCGGCTACGAGGCCACCGCAGTATCGGAATCGGACGGATCGATCACCGTCGAGGCACGCCCCTACACGTACTCCGACGGGGGCGACGCGAACTCGGACGATCCGGTCTCGGTCACCGGCGACGAGCTACTCGTCGCGGCCGGTCGGGTTCCAAACACCGATACGCTGAACCCCGAAGCCGCCGGTATCGAAACCGACGCGGCCGGGTTCGTCGAGACCGACGAGTACCTGCGGACGACCGCCGACGGCGTCTGGGCGCTGGGCGACATCGTCGGCGAGTACCTGCTGAAACACAACGCCAACCACGAGGCGCGGACCGTGACGCGGAACCTCTTTCGCGACGACCTCGAGCCGGTCGACTACTCGGCGATGCCCTTCGCCGTCTTCGCCTCCCCGGAGGTCGCCGGCGTCGGACTCACGGAACAGGAACTGCGAGCCGCCGACCGCGAGTACGCCACACGAACCTACCGCTACGAGGAGACGGCTCGCGGAAGTGCCATGAACGCCGAGGGGTTCGTCAAACCGATCATCGACCTCGAGGGCGAGATTCTGGGCTGTCACATCATCGGCCCCGAGGCCTCGGATCTGATTCAGGAGGTCGTCGTCGCGATGACGGCTGGCTCCGGAACGGTCCAGGACATCCGCCAGTCGGTCCACATCCATCCCGCCCTCTCGGAAGTCGTCCACCGAGCCTTTTCCGGACGGTTCACGCGCGGTGACGGGCACGATCACAGCCACAGTCACTGAGGGGAGACGCCGATTCGACTGTCACGCACCCGTCAGCCGGGTCGCCCCTCACGACGGGTTCGCTCGACGGAATCTCGTCGCCGGCGACGGGTTTGCGTTGGCCACACACGACCGCAGTCTCCTTTTGATCTCCCGCGGTGTACTACTGTCCGTAATGACGAACGCAGCGATTATTATTCTGGCAGGAACCGAGTCCCACAGCGACACCGGCCGTCTCGTAAACGGCCTCGAAGCGGCCAAGGAGTTCGCCGACGATCCCGAGGCCGACCTCGAACTCATCTTCGACGGTGCTGGGACCCAATGGATCCCGGAACTGGAGGACGAGGACCACGACTATCACGAACTCTACCAGTCTGTCAGCGACGATGCCGCGGCCTGTGACTTCTGTGCTGGTGCGTTCGGCGTCGACGAAGCGATCGACGATGCCGGCGTCGTCACCGTCGACGACAACGACGGCCACCCGAGCATCCGCTCGCTGGTGGGCGACGACTACGAGGTTATTACCTTCTGAGCGGGAGTGACGACGGCCAGCGGGCCGTCGAACGCACATCGCCCCATCGAAATCGGGGTGTGCATTCACTTTCACTCCGGTAGCACACACCTTTTAGCCTCCCCGTTAGTACAGGGAGACGATGACGTCGTTCCAGTCGACACTCGGTGAGGAGGAGGGGATCGCCGAGGAGTTGGCAGCGAGCCAGCAGTCGATCTCCATCGCCGAGTTCTTCGAGAAGAACAAGCACATGCTCGGCTTCGACAGCGGCGCTCGAGGCCTCGTCACGGCCGTCAAGGAGGCCGTCGACAACGCCTTGGACGCCGCCGAGGAGTCGGGCATTCTCCCGGATATCTACGTCGAAATTCAGGAAGCCGGCGACTACTACCGCCTGATCGTCGAGGATAACGGCCCGGGATTGACCAAGGAATCGCTCCCGAAGGTTTTCGGGAAACTACTCTACGGCTCTCGCTTTCACGCACGCGAACAGTCCCGCGGTCAGCAGGGGATCGGTATCTCTGCCGCCGTTCTCTACGCCCAGCTGACCAGCGGGAAACCCGCCAAGATCACGAGCCGAACGCAGGGCTCGAGCGAGGCCGAATACTTCGAGCTCATCGTCGATACGGACGACAACGAGCCCGAGATCAGCGTCGAGGAGACGACCACCTGGGATCGGCCCCACGGGACGCGCATCGAACTCGAGATGGAGGCGAACATGCGCGCCCGCCAGCAGCTCCACGACTACATCAAGCACACGGCGGTCGTCAACCCCCACGCCCGCCTCGAGTTGCGCGAACCACAGGAGCACTTCAAGTTCGAACGCGCGACCGACCAGCTCCCAGCGGAGACCGAGGAGATCCGCCCCCATCCCCACGGCGTCGAACTCGGCACCGTGATGAAGATGCTGGCGGCGACGGACTCCCAGACGGTGTCGGGATTCGTACAGGAGGAGTTCACCCGCGTCGGGAAGAAGACCGCCGACTCGATCATCGACGCGTTCCGCGATCGCCACTACGGACGGGAGATGCGCTGGCGGCCGCCGGCCACACACGAGGACGTGGATCTCGAGGCCGCCGTCGCCGACGCCACCGCGAACAAGGGCCCCGAGGCGACGGCCGCGTTCGCCGAAGCCATCGCCGACGGGGTCGACGATCACGACCGTATCGCCTACCACGAACTGATCGAGACGGTCGAATCGGCCGCCGAGGCGGTCGAGGACAACCACGGAACGACGTTCGGCGACACCGTCCGCGAAAACGCCGTCGAGGCCGTCTGGTTCGAACTGATCGACGCCGGCAACGGAGACGCGGAACCGGCGGAGAGCGACGATCCCGAGGGAGACGGCGACTCTCGGCTGGTCGCCGATCTCTACGAGCTCGCGGACGATGCGACGAGTACCCGCAAGGACGACGAAATCATCACGGCCTTCGCGGACCGGCTCGCCGCCAAGTTCGAGGACGAACTCGAGAGCGACGACGAGAGCGACGGGAACGTCCGTCACCGGCTCACCCACCGGCGACTTCGGGACCACGTCGATCGGGTCGCCGACCTCACCGAGGAGTACGACGACGTCTCCTTCGGCGAGACAGCCCGCGAGAACGTCACCGAAGCGATCTGGGACGTGATGGCAACCGTCCCCGACGACCCGCCGCTCGTCCGTGAACTCGACGGCGACCGCGACGCCACCAGCAACCTCGTCGACGCCATGCGCGCGACCGACATCATGGCACCGCCGACGCGGTGTCTCGCACCCATCTCCGAGGACCTGATCACCGCCGGCCTCGAGAAGGAGTTCGACGCCGACTTCTACGCCTCGGCGACACGGGACGCCGGCGTCTCCGGGGGCGATCCGTTCATCGTCGAGGCAGGGATCGCCTACGGCGGCGAGTTGCCGGCCGAGGGAACCGCCGAGGTCATGCGCTTTGCCAACCGGGTCCCGCTGGTCTACCAGCGGGGTGCCTGTGCGACGACCGACGTCGTCAAATCGATCGGCTGGCGCAATTACGGGCTCGACCAGCCGGGCGGCTCCGGGCTCCCGAACGGGCCGGTCGTGATCATGGTCCACGTCGCCTCGACGAACGTCCCCTTCACGAGCGAATCGAAAGACGCGGTCGCCAACGTCCCCGAGATCGAAGACGAGATCGAACTCGCGGTCCGGGAAGCGGCTCGGGAACTCAAGAGCTACCTCAACAAGCGCCGCTCGATGCAACAGCGCCGGAAGAAACAGAACGTCCTCGGGAAGATCCTCCCGGAGATGGCCACGAAGGTCGCCGAGGTCACCGACCGCGAGGAACCCGACATCGACGACGCGATCGCCCGCATCATGAACAACGTCCTCGTCGAGCGAACCGTCGAGGCAAACGGCGACGGAAAAGCGGTCTCCGTCGTCGTCGAGAACAACTCGAGTACGAACGAATCACTGGAGATCACTGACATCGTCTCGGCCGAGCCGACGAGCCTCTCGGATGGCGCGTCCGTCGTCGAGATGGACGGCGAGTGGTTCGTCAAGTGGGAACCCGACGTCGGAAGCGACGACGAGGCGGCCCTCGAGTACGAGGTATCCGACGACGCGACGTTCGATCTGGACGTCAAAGGCGTCGAGAGCGAGAAACTGACTGTAAACCAATGAGCGCAGACGACAACCAGCAGGCACGAGAACAGTTGATCGATCTCGCGGCGCAGTTCTACGACCAGTTCGAACTGGGCGAGATCCCCCACATGTCCGTGCCGACGCGGACGAAGAACAACATCGAGTACGACGAGGAGATGGACGTCTGGGTCTACGGCGACCGCGAGTCGACCCGGTCGGCCAACTCCGTCCGCGGCGCACGAAAACTCCTGAAGGCGGTCTACACGATCGAGTTCCTCGCCGACCAACTCGAGGAGGACCGTTCCTCGACCCTGCGTGAACTCTACTACCTCTCGGAGAGCTGGGACAACGACGAGGCCCAGTTCAACGACCAGGACGAGTCCAACAGCATGGTCGAGGACCTCGAAATCGTCTCGGGTGTCACCCGCGAGGACTTCCACATGCGCCCCGAGGAGTCCGGAGCCACCCTCATGGGGCCGCTGCATCTCCGCGAACAGACCCGACGCGGCGAACGGGAGATCCACTGTCAGGAGGACGTCGGCGAGGGCGGCTACCAGATCCCGAACAATCCGGACACGATCGAGTTTCTGGACTGTGACGCCGACTTCATTCTCGCCGTCGAAACCGGTGGCATGCGCGACCGGCTCGTCGAGAACGGCTTCGACGAGGAGTACGACGCCCTGATCGTCCACCTCAAGGGCCAACCCGCGCGGGCGACCCGCCGGATCACCAAGCGTCTGCACGACGAACTCGGGCTTCCGGTCACGGTCTTTACCGACGGCGACCCGTGGTCGTACCGCATCTACGGCTCCGTCGCCTACGGCTCGATCAAGTCCGCCCACCTCTCGGAGTACCTCGCGACCCCCGAAGCGGACTTCATCGGCATCCAGCCCGCCGACATCGTCGAGTACGAACTGCCGACCGACCCCCTCTCGGATTCGGACATCAACGCCCTGGAGAGCGAACTCGAGGACCCGCGATTCCAGACCGACTACTGGGAGGAACAGATCGAACTGCAACTCGATCTCGGGAAGAAATCCGAACAGCAGTCGCTGGCGTCTCACGGACTGGACTTCGTGACGGATACCTATCTGCCCGAGCGACTGGACGACATGGGCGTCCTCTGAGATCGCGACCGGGCCGCTCCGACGCTCCGTGGCGGACTCGAGTCTCTCCCGCCTTTCAGACCCGGTCCGGGTCCGATTCTCGGTCCGGGTTCGAATCCGTCGGCGAGTCGTCCACCCGCGGTTCCGCGACCGCTGTGCGATCGCTCGCGCCGGTCGCGGTCGACTCCGCGTTCGCACACTGCCGGCAGTAGTAGTTGCGGCCGCCGGTGGCGGTCACCGGCACGCCGAGCACGCATACCTCCGAGCGGTAGCTCCGCTCGAGCCCGCAGTCGACGGGGCCGGCACACGCGGCACACGGTTCCTCGGGAGCGGCGACGGTTCGTTCGTCGACCGTGTGGGTCCGTCCGTTCGTCAGCACCGAGTGGCGAGCCTCGAGACGGCGACTGACAGAGGGGAGGACGATCGTCCCCGCAACTGCGAGGGCGAGGGCGAGCGCGAACAGGACGAGCCCCACAGCTGACGGTCCCAGTTGGACGCCGAGCGCGACGGTTAGCCCCGCCAGCAGCCACGCGAAGGCTGCGGATGCCCGCGGAAGCAGGTTCGAGTCGGTCGTGACGTCGTCGGGTTCGTCCCTGCCGACCGGCTCCGCTCGCAGGACCGTCCGCTCGGCACCGTCGACGTATCGGTACGCGCCGTAGAGGACGTTCCCGACCCCCATCGTCCACCAGACGGTGAGCAGCGCGATCAACAGGTGATCGGCTACGCCCCCGAACGTTCGTCGGACCAACACCGCGTGATCGCCGAAGTCGCGCTCGAGTCGCCAACCGTCCCGCGAGGCGGCGGCGATTCGGCGCTCGAGTCGGTCGCGATCCGACGCCTCGGTCGCGTCGCGGCCGGTCGTCCTCGCTGCGTCGCGACTCGTGTTCGTTCGCAGTCGCCTCTCGGAAGCCGACCGCGATTTCGGTACCGAAGCCGACCGCAAACGTCCGCTCGGGCGGTCGATCGGCACGCCACAGTTCGGACAGTAGTGCATCGAGGCCTCGAGGGGGGCACCACAATCAGTGCAGTACAGCGACCCGGTTCGGCCGTGACGCCGGCGTCGAGGACGGTCACTGCGCATAGTCGACCGTCGCCGACTGCGACACTAACTCTTTGGAGCTATCGACATTCCAACCCGAGCGGCAGGGAGTGGCGCGGCGTCGGTCGATCGCGGTCCGCCGTTCGACGACCGCCGGGCGGGCACGATGTCGGTTCGAGGGCCGAATCGAGAATTCGGGCAGCGTTAGCCGAGGAACCCGAGTCGAACCGCCGCTCCCATGGCCCCGAAGACCAACACCAGGAGCAGGCTGACGACGTAGTACGCGTGCCAGGCCCGCGAGGGGCGGAACGGTTCGGGCAGGTTCTTCTCGACGACGTACCAGTTGGCCGGATAGAAGAAGATCTCGGTGACTGCCAACACCGCGGCGACGTAGAGCAACAGCGTCACCGGGACCTCGCCGAGCGCGATGACCATCGCGCTGCTGACGGCGACGACGCCGACGACGACCAGCTTCCGCACCCGTTCGCTGTCGATGTCGTCGTTCTCGAGGGCCATCGGCAGGATGTCACCGGTGGCGCGGGCTGCGCCGTCGAGCAGCGTGATGACCGTCGAATACAGCGCGGCGAACCCGCCCAGCAGCATGGCGTAGTACGACCACTCGCCGAACGAGTCGCTGAGGATCGAGCCGATCGCGACCGCGAGGTTCGCGTCCGTCGGCGGTTCCGGATAAAGAACGTTCGACGCCAGAACCACCATCGCGACGATCAGCAGGAAGCTGAACAGGTAGCCGATGTTGAAGTCGCGCCGACCGGTCCGGATCCACGCCCGGATGTAGTCGTGGTGTTTCGGGTCCTCGGGATCGAGGTCTCGCTCCTCGAGTTCGCTCGCGCCGTCGCCTTTCGCCATGCTCCAACTACCGATCAGGATGCTCGTGCTGAAGCCGGTCGGCGCGAAGCCGGCGGCGGCGGCGAACAGTCCGATAAAGACCGGACCGGTCAGATCGGGCACCGCAAAGGCCGTCCCGAGGACGACGTCGCCCGACGGCGGGCCGACGATCACGCCGAGCAAGACGAGGAGACCCAACGCGATGGTGAAGGCGATCAGGGCCGTCTCGAGCAGGCTGTACCGCGACACGACGACGAGTAGCCCCGCGCCGCCGACGAAGACGACGTACGCGATGGTTGCGGTGAACCACTCGGGGGTCAGTGCGGCGACGAACGCCGCCGTGCTCATCCCGACGCTGGCCGTGATGAACGTGTACATCCCGGTGAACACGAGGATCGTCACCCAGAGGGCCCAGTTCTTGGGACCGGGGAGCTGGTCGTAGGCTTCGATCGGGTTCGCGCCGACGCCGTAGTTGTACCGAATGCCGAGCTCCCAGGCCCCGTACTTCGCGGCGTAGATGAGCCCGAACATCCAGATCGCGACGAGCCCGAACGTTCCGCCGAGGGTGGGCGCGAGCACGATGTGGCTCCCGCCGATGCTGATCAGCGCCCACAGCATCGACGGACCGAAGTGTTCCCTGAAGAAGCCGCGCCAGTCCCGTTCCGGATACTCGAGGTCCGCGTTGGAAACGTCCGTGGCCCCCTCACCGGCCATCGCGATCACCGATCGTGGCTGCCGTCATCCCGCCGCCCGAAACCGGTGAGATGGGGGATTTCGTCGTTTTTACTGTGGGAATACGAATCATGGGTGTCGAAGAATTCCGCAGGGGCCACTTATATCGTGCGAATCGCCGGGAGGCGACCGCTCCCGCCAGGGGGTCCAACGCTCACGTCAGCGGGACCACCGCGTCGACGTCCCCCACTGTCGCTTTCGTCGCGGAACGCGACCGGTTCGCCGGCAATGGCCTGTGACTGCAGGTACAATCGGTACCCGTCTGTGGCGGGTCCAATTCGCTAGACTGGTGACATGGGGGACGAAAACGATAGCGAACGGCCGTTGCACAGTGACCCCGACGAGGAGGCGATCGACGAACCCACGACCTCGAGCGCACAGGAGGCCGACGAGACCGCGTGGATGATGAAGGAGGGAATCACGGTCGGCCTCGTCGCGATCGGTGCGATGGTCCTCCTCGCGCTCGGGCTCTTGCAGGGGACCGGGCTCGTCGACATCTTCGCGCCGATCGCGGATACCGGTCTCGGACAGTGGGCCGCGTTCGGGGGTCTAGTACTCATCGCTATCGCAGTGTTCGCTTGGTCGCGAATTGGCGTCTGAGTTCCGTCGACTCGCCGCCGTTTCGACCGCTACTCGTCGAGGACGACTGGAACCCCGCGTTTCGCGACGTCGACGACGAACGCTTCCTCGTCGGTGTCGATCGCGTCGAAGGTATCGTAGTGGACGGGCAAGACGAGGTCGGGACCGATGGTTTCGGCC